>CAYMWP010000161.1:0-9568 GCA_964393895.1 uncultured Anaerolineales bacterium
AAACACATCTCATTAGACCTCCGAGGTCTTGCCCAACTTGTTTGAAACACACCCAAATCACTTGCATATGTGCGGGTTGCGGCTTTTGAAAAAGCGGCTGCGAAAGCCCCTGAGGGCTGACGTTGCGTAAAATGGCTAGACCGGGTATACTTGTGACGCACGTGTCAATCTGCTCGTATAGGAGGTGCAAAATCGCAAAACTGCCCGAACCGACTGGGTTCCCCCGGGAACGAGCCTTCCTGGTGGGAGTGGAGATAAGAGGAAATGCGACCCGTCCGCCTGATGGGCATTGGCCCGTAGAAGAGTCCCTGGCGGAGCTGGCTCAATTGGCCCGTACTGCCGGCATCGGCGTGGTGGGGCAAACGACGCAACGGCTGGAGCAACCCAACCCCGCCACTTTTATCGGCAGCGGCAAAGTAAAAGATCTGGTAGCAGCAGTGACCCAGGCCGCCGCCGACGTGGTAATCTTTGACGATGAGCTTTCGCCCCGCCATCAGCGGGAACTGGAAAAGGCCCTGGGCGACCAGGTCAAGCTGCTCGACCGCACCTCGCTGATCCTCGATATTTTTGCTCAGCATGCCCACACCCGCGAGGGTGCACTCCAGGTAGAATTGGCTCAATACGAGTACCGGCTGCCCCGCCTGACGCGAGCCTGGACCCACCTGGCGCGACAGGTCGGCGGCCGGGCCGGCGGCACCACCGGCGGGGTCGGCGTGCGCGGGCCGGGCGAGACCCAGTTGGAAACCGACCGGCGGGTGATCGGAAGGCGCATTGCCCGACTCAAGCGGGAGCTGGAAAAAGTGCGCGCTCACCGGGGTCGCCATCGCGCCCGGCGCCGCTGGGAGGGGATCCCCCTAATTTCCATCGTCGGCTACACCAATGCCGGCAAATCCACCCTTCTCAATGGGCTGGCCGGCGCCGATGTGCTGGTGGAGGACAAACTCTTTGCCACACTGGATCCAACCACTCGCCGGGTCGAGCTGCCCGGCGGAGGCGTGGCTCTCTTTACCGATACCGTCGGCTTTATTCAAAAACTGCCCACTCAACTGGTGGCCGCATTCCGCGCCACGCTGGAGGAAGTGGTGGAGGCCGACTTGTTGCTGCACGTGATGGACAGCTCCCACCCACAGGTGATGCGCCACGCTCAGGCCGTGGACGAGACACTGGAAGAGATTGGCGCTGCCGGCAAACCTATCCTCAGTGTACTGAACAAGATTGACCGCCTGCCTGGCTCCCAGGCTATGTCCCATCTTGCAAAGTTCCCCAACAGTATCTTTATCTCGGCTCTCACCGGACAGGGCCTGGAGGAGGTGCTGAGCAGCGTCGCGCAAGTGTTGGAGGCGCAGATGGTGTGGCTCGATGTGCTAATTCCCTACGAATCGGGAGAGCTGGTGGACGTGTTTCACCGGCGGGGGTTGATTGAGCAGGAAGAGCACACAGATGCGGGGACGCGTATCAGGGGGCGCATACCGCGCGGGTTGTCGGCCCGCTTCCACGAGTTTGCGGCAACGCAAGACGACAAAGTGCGCCGCACCTGACTTGTAAACGGAAATGGTAGCTGCTCAGCCTGGGCTTGTGACGCGGAGATTTACAGAGAAACGCGGAGAAAAAGGTATTTTTTGTGAATCTCTGCTTTCTCAGTCGGATGTAGTTCATCCGCGTTCTCTGCGTCCAAACCAGAATAGCCTGAGCAGTTGCCGGAAATGTTACCGGAGGTACGATGGTGAACAAGTTGCTAAAGCGCGCGGGTGAATTCCTGGCCCGCCTGCCTGGGCTGCCCGTGTTGATCGCCGTTGGCCTGGTGGCGCTCAATTTTGTGCTCCAACTATTGTCCGACTGGCCCGCCGTCGGTTGGCTGGCCGGCACGCACCTTTTTCTGCACTTGGGCGTGATCCTGGGATTCCTGGGAATTCTCCTGGGCGATGTGTTGTGAGACACGTCAGTTTGCCAGCAGTTCTCATCATAATGTCAGGGGCAAGTGGATTGGAGGCTTTAGCCGGACTTGGCGTCAAAAAAGAACCGGCTGAAGCCTCGGATCCGGTAAAATGAGAACTGCTGTCAGTTTGCAGAATGTTGGTCACATCCCTGTAGGGACGTCCACAAAGAGCGTTTCCAGATCAAACCGTCTTTCCAGGTGACGCGCCAGCGCCCTCACGCCCAGTACCTCGGTAGCATAGTGACCGCCGTAGACGACGTTGAGTTTCCATTCGGCGGCGTGGTGAAAAAACTCGTGGCGGGTCTCGCCGGTGACAAAGGTGTCGAACCCAGCGGCGACGGCTTGGTCCACCATAGAAACCGCGTCGCCCGAGATGCAGGCCACCTGCGACGTTTCCGCCGGCCCGTGGGCGAGGACGCGCACGGGAGGCTCGCCGGTAGCCCGCGCGAGCCGTTCTACCAGCGCATCCAGTGAGATCGGGGGACTGAGCACGCCGCCGATGCCGATCTCGATATCGTGGTACTCGCCAAAAGGACGGCTATCTTTCAGCCCCAGCAAGCGCGCCAGTTCGGCGTTGTTGCCCACCTCGGGATGAAGGTCCAACGGCAGGTGGACGGCATAGAGGCCACAGCCGCCCTTGATCAACGTCCGCACCCGTCGAAAGAGCGGGCCGACCAGCCGGACGGGGTCTTGCCAGAAAAGTCCGTGATGAACGACGAGCAGTTGCGCCCCGGCAACGATCGCTTGCTCAAAGGCGGCCAGGCAGCCATCAACGGCAAAAGCGATCTTGGTCGCATCCTCTGGCCCTTCCACCTGGAGGCCGTTCTGGGAAGAGTCTCTGATCTCTTTTATACGCAGATAGTCGTCGAGATAGGCGGTTAGTTCTCTGCAATTCATAGGGTCTCCTGTTAAAGGCCCCAGGGTTTCGGAAAACCCTTGGGGCCTACTTTGCCAATCGCTCCATCGTGGCGAGGATGAGCCACAACAGGCCCAGAACGACCGCGCCGCTCGACAGGCACACCAGGCCCAGCAGGACGGCCCGCGAGCCATAAGCCAGCGCAATAGAGACCGAGCCGACGACGACCAGAAAGCCGACGACGGCCCAGAACAATCGCCGCTGCTCGCGCCTGCGTCGCTCGCGCGGGTTGGTTGGCTCACCAGGACTATGTGCCGTGCCGCTCATTTACTCGCTCCTCTCAGTTCAGACCTCCGAGGTCTTTGACAACCGTTTCGCCCACTGCAAATGTTTATAAAACGGCCAATGTTGTGCGCTTGAACAAGCTGCGATGAGACCTCGGAGGTCTAAATAGCTACCAAGCTGAGCAGTTACCCTCAAATTGAGAATTGCTGTCTTTACGGTGAACGATCAACGCCATTATATCATCGCGCTGTGCCGAGGGCAAGAGGTAGGGCCTTCGTAGGGCGGCTACGCTCGTGGGGCAGGTTTCCATTGCCCTCAGGCGATGGGTAGGGAACCCGCCCTGTGGTTGCGCAAATACTAGAAATGTGCTAAAGTTATCAACATGGATAGCTCGCCTATCTCCTCACAAAGAGAGATCGAAGAGTTCTTCACCTCGCTTCTTTCTGGCCTGAAGGAAGAAGACCTGAGAGAACTGACCGAAGCAGCGGAGGTGCGCTCTCTCCCGACTGGCGTGGTCATCTGCCGAGAGGGAGAAGAGGGAGACGCCGTCTATGCCATCGTCAACGGAGAGTTGGAGATACTCAAACAACTGGACGACGAGAGCGAGCGTCATCTCCACTATACCGGCCCCGGGGAATTCGTCGGCGAGATGGCTATCCTCCAACAAGGCCCCCGCACCGCCACCGTCCGCACCTCCAAGCCCACTACCATTGTAGAGATCAGGCGCGAACCCTTTATGCGGGTCTTGAAGCGTAGCCCTACGCTGGGCTTTAGGTTGCTGCTCCGCCTCACCGACCGGCTGCGCGATTCCGATCAGCAATCCATTGCCGAGCTGCGACGCGCCAACGAAGAACTGACCCGCGCGCTCAGAAAACTGGAGCGGATAGACAAAACAAAGACCGACTTTATCCAGGTATCGGCCCACGAACTGCGCACGCCGGTAGCCTCTCTGTTGGGATACGCCCAGATGCTAAACGACAGCCCGGCAGTACAGGACAATGCCCAGTTGCGAACGTTGATGGAAGGAATTGTGACGGGAACGAACCGGCTCCACCGCGTCTTTAACAGCATCCTGGACGTTTCGCGGGTGATGAGCGAGGGGACCGAGGTCCGCCGCAGCCCGGTGAGTTTGAGCGTCATCTTTGACGGTATAGCGGCGGATCTGGGGCAGGCGCTGAGCGAGCGAGATCTGACCCTGGAGCGGGAGGGCCTCAGCGCCCTTCCCATCTACCTGGGCGACCCCGATCTTTTGTACAAGGCGTTCTACCAACTAGTGAACAACGGCATCAAGTATACGCCGGACGGGGGACGGATCAGGGCCAGCGGGCGGGTAGTGAAGGCGCCCAGCCTGGGTGAGTGCATCGAGATCGTGGTGGAAGATACCGGCATCGGCATCGCACGGGAGGACTTGGACGTGATCTTTGCCAAATTCTACCGCACCGGCGAGGTGGCGCTTCACTCCTCGGGCACGACCAAGTTCAAGGGCGGCGGGCCGGGCCTGGGGTTGACCATCGCCCAGGGAGCGGTGCTGGCCCACGGCGGCCTCATCCGGGCCGATAGCCCCGGCTACGACGAGGAAACCTGTCCGGGCAGCCGCTTTATCGTCCAGTTACCGCTCGAGCAGCCGGCTACGCAAGCCCCAGCAGATCCATCCCCTGGGGATGCTCCACGGTAAAATCGAAGCGCACGATCTGTTTAGCCCCAGCAGCCAGCGTCAATTCCCACTCCAACAGGTTCAGCTCGCTCTGTTCCTGCGGCTTTGGCTCGGCGGATTCCAATTTCACTTTGATGTCTTGGTGACGCGGCACGGGAATCTGGTCCTGGAGCGTGATCTGCGCCTCGACCGGCAGCAGGTTCTCCAGCGTGATCTCGTAACCGTAGCTCAGCCGGCGGCGGTCGCCGATCAGTTTCTTGTCCACCTCGCGCCGCTTTAGCTCCCGCTCCACCTTGACCCGATCGTCCGTTCCCAGGTAAAGCTCGAACTCGCCCTGCGGCGCGACCAGTTCCAACTCGGTAGCGCCGATGAACTCGTCGCCGGAGAAGAGGTTGGCCGGCCCGGCCAGGAGCGTGTAGGCGCTATCGTTGGTCACCTGCGCCCGCCGGTATACCTCTGCGACCAGTTTGGGCGCGCTCACGTAATCCAATGCGGGTGACAACTCCAGGCTGGCGACGGTGACTTTGTGGGAGGCGCCGTCGGCGGGGACGGTGACGGCCCCCTCCACCCGGTAAGTCACGGCCGCGCCGGAAGACTCGACCGTCGCCAGCGCCGCCTCCGCCTCTTCCACGGTTGGCGCGGCCGATGGAGGTTCGATCCCGGCGCCGGCAAAAGCGAGGGTGTCCATCGCTGCGACCGGCGCCGCCGCTTTCATCATACGAGGGGCCGCTTTGCGCTGCTGGGCGCGGACCGGGCCGACGTACCAGGGTACGAGTTCGGGGATCGTCTCGGCCAGGGCGGGCCGGGCGGTGGAGAGGGTGAGCGACACGTCGTCCCAGTCCTCGCCCGTGCGCTGGGCCACCTGGGCCAGGTAGCCGACCGTCATCACTGGCTGTTCCCCCTCCTCAGAAAGCCGCACGTCGTAGAGCGGCTGCCAGCCCGCTCCGGAAACCACACAAGTCAGCTCGACCGTCAGATCTCCCGCCTGGCTGACATTGACTTCGACGACGCCGGCGTACCGCTCGCGCCGCCGCGCCCCGCGCAGTTGTTCCAGTTCCTTCTGCAGCTTTTGCAAGCGACGTTCCATCTCGCGGCGGTTGACGGCCAGTTCCAGGAGGGCCGCGTCGGCCTCTTCGGCCCGACTGCGCACGCTATCGAAGAGGGCCATCTGTGTCTCGGCGTCAACCTTGCCATAGGCCAACCCACGGGCGTATATCTCGGTCTGACCGGCCAGTTTGCCCAGGGTAGCGTGTTCCTGCTTGAGCAGCGCGACCCGCGCGTCGAGACCGCGCCTCTCGTCCTCCAGTGACTCGACCTGCTCCTCGAGCTCTCGCACGCGCTCGGCGGGAGTTTCGGTGTAGAAATCGCGCCGCACGTCCACGCCTAAAAGCTGCGCGCGGGCGGTGCCCCTGGCGGAGGCCCGCACCGAGGCCGGATCGAGGTTGAGCGGCAACTCGGCTATCTCCAGCCGGTGGCTGCCTGGTTCAAGCGTCGCCGCGCCGCTGCGGGTGACCCGCGCGCGGTCAGGGTAGACGGCGACTGCGGTGATGCTGGTCTGTAGTTTGGTCATTTCATACTCCTTGCGCGCTATTCACTACCGGATGCTTTTTGATTCGCGTCAACACAGAGGCGATCCGTGAAATCCGCCTCCAATGAACGCCAGCAACTGCGGGCGCAACCGTCTCTTCTCAAAAAGTTGGGGGAAAAGTAGGGCGGAATGCCATTCCGCCTTACCCCGGTTTATTGAGATGATACACGGAACCGATGGTACAGCAAAAACCGGATTTGGACAAGCGGGAGCAGGGTGGTATACTTGCCCCGGAGGTGACCGGATGGATCACAGGCGCGTTGCTCTCTGGCTGGCGCGGCTGGCGCTGGGCGTGGTGTTCTTTTTCAACGTCAGTTGTGCGCTCACCTTTGTCGTCAGGCCGGGGGCATACGTCCACGCTTTCGAGGTGAGCGGAGCGCCGGGGGAGACGCTCGTCCGTGGGGTGGGCGTCCTCTTTCTGATGTGGAACGTGACCTACCCGCTGGCGATCTGGCACCCCTGGCGGTATCGCTGGTTGTTCCTGATCGTCATCGTGCAGCAAGCGGTTGGCCTGGCGGGCGAGACGTGGATGTTGTTGACCTTGCCTCCGGGCCACACATCGCTGGCGACGACCGGCCTGCGCTTTATCCTCTTTGACGGTGGGGGGTTGGCGGCGATGCTCGTCACTTTTGCCTGGCAAGTGTATAGTGACAGGTTTGCAAGTAGGCGAGTGGACGAGTAGAGGTCGGCGCGACGTGGGAATGGCGGCCTATCCGCGCCCCGTCTTGCCCCACCAGTAGCGGTAGGCCGCCAGCCATTCCGCGCTCGCCGGGTCGGGAGCGGCGAATTCCAGCTCGGAGAGGGAAGCGGTTTGCTCCTGTCCTCCCTCGTTGATGCGAACCATCACGCCCTGTTGCAGACCGCTGCCCGGCTCGTCCAACCCGACGATCTCCACATCCGCCCCCTGCGCAGCGGCGAGGAGTGGGAAGGAGAGGTGCATCTGCAGGGCGCAGAACAGGCCCCAGAATTCTTCCTCTTCGTCGTAGCAATGCGCTATCGCTTCTTCAAGTAGCGATTCAAGTTTCGCCTCGTCCATAGGTGATCGCTCCTGCAAGCCGTGTGTTCCTACTGGCTCTTTCGATGGCAACCAGTGCTATTTTCATCGAAATCGGTACACAAGTGCCGGGCATTTGAGCAGATACCCTAAATGTCTCTTCTCAAAAAGTTGGGGGAAAAGTAGGGCGGAATGCCATTCCGCCTTACATTACCCCGGTTTATTGAGATGATACCCCAAATTATACTCCGTTCGCAGACAAAAGCCAATCGCCCATCACCACCACCCGCCGCCCCAGCCTCTCCCCGACCTCTTGCGGCCACATCTCGTCCAGCGATTGTCCCTCCGGCCCGCCGAACATGGCCGCTGGCAGCGCCACCACGTCGCCCAGGTCTCGCTCCTGCAACTGGGCCACCACGTCCTGCCTGGTCAGCAGTCCCGCCACCGTCACCGTCTTGCCAAAGAAACGATTGACCGCCGGCACGACGTCCACTCTGGCAAACTCCGTCGTCGCCTGCCGCAGCACCGGCGCGAATAGCGTCCCCGTCACGAGGGTCAGAGATCGGGTATTAGAGACTAGAGATTGCAGTCCCCGATATCCAATATCCAAGAATTTGCGCACCAGCCCCACCCCATTCTCCGTCAGGTCGAGCCCGTCGTACATTTCCAGCGGAGGGACGCCCTCGCCCAGCCGCAGATACCACTCGTCGGAGAGGTAGGCCAGGTTGACCCCCAATCGCTCTCGCAGCCGCGCCTGCCAGCCGACCACCCGCTCAAAGACGGCCCGCGCCTCGTCCAAGGTGTGGACGCGACAGCCGCCCCGATGGTACTTGGTCAAGCCCACCGGCACGACGCTGACCGAGCGCAGCGCCGGGTACAGACCGGCCAGATCGGCGATGGAACGATCCAGGTGCACGCCGTCGTTGAGGCCGGGCACGGCCACGATCTGCGTGTGCGCCTCGATCCCCAGGTCGGCCAGGCGGCGCAGTTGAGCCAGCACGTCGGGGGCGGCGCGGTTGCCGAGGATGCGGCGGCGCAGATCGGGGTCGGTGGCGTGGGCCGAAACGTAGAGCGGGCTGAGGCGCTGCTGGCCGATGCGCTGCCAGTCCAGCTCGTCCAGATTGGTCAGGGTGATATAGTTGCCAAAGAGAAAAGAGTAGCGGTAATCGTCGTCCTTGACGTACAGGGAGCGGCGCAAGCCCGGCCCCATCTGGGCGACGAAGCAGAACTCGCAGTGGTTGTTGCAGCGGCGGATGGGGTCAAAGGTGGGATTGACGAACTCTAAACCCAGCGGCTCGTCGTAGCGCCGTCCGGCCTCGACCTCGAACTCTCGTCCGCCCCGGCGCACCCGCAGCGCCAACTGTTCCTCGGCCGAGTAGAAGCGCACGTCAATCACGTCGCGCGGCGGGTCCCCGTTGATGGAGAGTAATTCATCCCCCGCCCGCAGGCCAATCCGCTCGGCCAGGCTGCCGGAGGTGACGGCGGCGATCAGTCCGGCCGGCATTCCCATCCCTCGACCAACTGCTCAATCTCGGCCAGCACCTCCTCGATGCTCAGCTCAGTCGTATCCACGACGACGGCGTCCTCGGCCGCGCGCAGCGGTGAGACCTCGCGGTGACTGTCAATCTCGTCGCGGCGGCGCATTGAGGCCAGCACCGTTCCGTAATCGGCATCCAATGCGCGCGCCCGCTCCTCCAGCCAGCGACGGCGCGCCCGCTCCTCTACGCTGGCGTCCAGATAGATCTTGAGATCGGCGTCGGGCAGAACGACGGTGCCGATGTCACGTCCCACCATCACCACCGGCCCTTGCGCTGCCACTTGCCGCTGCTGCGCGACGAGCGCCCGCCGCACACCAGGGTAAGCGGAGACGGGTGAGACGTTGCCATCCACCTCCGGCGTGCGAATGGCCCAGGTGATGTCCGTTCCATCGGCCATGACCGTGTACTGGCGACCATCGTCCAGCGTCGGCGGGGCGACTTGGATACCCAGTTGCTCGGCCAGCGTTGTCACCGCCGCTTCGTCCTCGATGGGTACATTCCTGTCGAGCGCGGCCCAGGTCACGGCGCGGTACATCACGCCGGTGTCAAAGTAGAGGTAGCCCAGCCGCCGGGCAAGCAGCTCGCCGATGGTGCTCTTGCCCGAAGAGGCCGGGCCGTCAATGGCAATCGTACATGGTTTCAAGTCTGTCTGCCCCCTTTTGATTTGGGTGTGTTTCGTTTAGGACACCTGTCCTCATACCCTAGCTTCGTTAATCA
>CAYMWP010000162.1:0-9140 GCA_964393895.1 uncultured Anaerolineales bacterium
GGTGGCGGGCCGCGCAGAGCGGGCCGCGGTGGGTTCGACTCCCATCCACTCCCGCAGTTTGCGCTTTTTCGACGTAACTGGCGGCCTTCCCGTTGTCATTGCAGACCAGGGAAGGCCGCCAGTTATGCTTTGGTCCAAACCCTCTCATATTCCCTCATAGTTGGGACGGGCATAGCCCCAGCCTCTCATTCTTTCCACCTCCAGTTCCATTTTCAGTTGCTCAAAGATGGCGCGTGATTCGCGCCACATTGATTCTCCGCGCGCCAGGTCCCCTTGATCCATCTCGTAGCGGGCCCATTCACGCAGTGTGCGCGCCCGCTCTCCCTCGGCCCCTATCCGGGTAAATATCTGCGCGCTTTCATCAAAGCAGGATGCGGCGTCGTACGTTTGGTCATTGATGGCGATGGGTTTCGCCACGAGCGCTAATATCATTCCCAAAGTGCGCCAGGCTCCACCGATGAGAGTCGGCGCTCCTACCTTCTGTCCCAGCGCCAGCGCCCGTTGCGCTGCTGTGAGCGCATCATCCACTTTGTCTTGCCCCAGGCAGGCCTCGGCCAGGAAGCGATACGTGCGCGCCAACCAGCCTCCCTGGCCGGCGATCTCGGCCCAGCGGATGATGCGCCGCAGGTCGTACTCGGCGACGCGATATTCGCCCATCCCAACCCGCGCGCCGCCCAGGTTGCTGAGGAACGCCATTTCTCCGTTCCGATTACCGGTCTCGTAAGCGGTCTTGAGCGCTTCCTGGTAGAGGGCAGCGGCGGCACCATAGTCTCCCCGCAAGCGAGCGTGTTCGCCCAGGTGGTTCAGCATCGCCCCTATTCTCTCCCGGTCGCCCAGTTCCTGGTATAGGGCAACCGCCCTGGCATTATAGTGAGCGGCGTTCCCGTGATGTCCCAACAGGCTATGCACTCCGCCGAGCAGGTTCAAGCTATCCGCCATCTCGCGCCGGGTGTCCAGTCCGGTACTGAGCACCAGGGCCTGTTCACCCAGTTCCAATGCCGCTTCTGCGTCTCCCAACCTGTAAAAGCCCCATCCCTTTCTGAACAACGCTCTTGCCAACTCCGTCTTGGCGACTTTACCTGCCTCCTGCGCACTTCTGGCGATGGTTTCCGCCTGTCCTGCGCTTTCCAGCGCGGAGGGATAGTCGCCCTGGGCGTCTTGCGTTCGAGATAGCCTGTTCCACGCCCGCGCCTGGGCCACTATGTCACCACTCGCTTCCGCCGCCTGGCGCATCGCAGTGCAGGCTTTTGCTGCTTCTGTGTATTGAGCCTGCCATAACAGCATCTCTGCCAGTCCCTCGTACAAAGAGACCTGCTGTTCCACGTACATTTCCAGAGTGGCCTCGGCCAGATGGGTTTCGGGGGTCTCGGCGTCCGGCAAAAGCAAAGCCAAGGCCTTCCGATAGTAGCCAATGGCCGTCTCCGGCGCGTAGGTGTTGCGAGCTTGTTTTCCGGCTCGTCCATACCACCCGGCTGCTTGTATCATCTCCCCCGCCTGCTCGTAATGCTCGCCGATCAGCCCGGCGTACTCGCCCACCCGCTCTCCGCTGCGCTCGAACAGCCACGCCGCCACCTGCGCGTGGTAGGCCCGCCGTAGCCGCTTTAGCACGCTTTCGTAGGTGACATCGTGCAATATGGCGTGCTTGAATATATATTCTCGCTCTCCGGAAAACACCGATTCGTCTCGTCGAAAGATCAGCTCTTTCTCGCACAACGCCCGCAGCGTGGCGCGTATATCCTCCGGCCCCATAGCCTCGCCCACCGATTCGCCGATGCGCTCCACCGCGCCGCCCCAGAAAGCGCGCCCTATCACCGACGCCCGTTGTAACACCTCGCGTTCTGTCGGCAGCAGCCGGTCCAGCCGCGCCTGGAGCACGCCGACCATCGTCGGCGACACTCGTATCTCGGTCAGCCGTTCCGCCCTCACCCGCCACCTATCGGGAGACTTTACGATCACGTCATCCTCGATCAGAACTTTGATGAATTCTTCGATGTAGAATGGATTCCCTTCTGCCCGGCTCACGATCAGGTCCCTCAAGTTTAGTGGTATGCGATCCACTTTGCGCAGGATATCGGCGACTAGCTGACGGCTGCCTTCTTCCGAAAGGGGGCGCAATTCCAGGCGTGTGTGCGCCTCCTGCCTCCCACCGCCCCACGATGGCCGCCGTTCAAAGAGAGAGGGGCGAGCCAGACAGACTATCAGCAAGGGGGCGTGGCGGCACTCGCGAGCCAGATGATCAACCAGATCCAGCGAGCCTTCGTTAGCCAGGTGGATGTCTTCGAGAAAGATAACCGCCGGGCTGCGCTGCGTCACTGCCGCAAAGAATTGAGTGATATAGTGGAAAGCGCGGTCGCGGATCTGCCGCGCGTCACCGAGGATGCCTCGCAGGTAGGGGCTGGCGGAAAAATCGAATCCGATCAGGTGGCCGATAAAGTGCGCCTTCTCTATGCCATCCGCTCCCATAAACTCGGCGATGCAGCGCTCTAACTTTTCCCGGGCTAGGATGGCCGGGTCGTTGTCCTGGATTTCGAAACGGAACGAAAAGAGGTCACGGATCAAAAAGTAGGGCATGTTGCTCATCTTTTCGTCGGCCCGTCCCTTAAAGTGGGCTATTCTTTCCAGCAATAGCGCGATCCAACTGTCGAATTCGTAGAGCAAGCGGGATTTGCCCACCCCAGCCTCGCCGACGACAGTGATAACCTGTGCCTCTCTCTTGTCCATCACTGCACGTAGGCTGTCTTGCAGTTGGGCTAACTCCGCCTCACGCTCCACCATCCGCGTCTCAATGCCCTCCACCCCTCGGCTGGCGAGGCGGAAGGCACGTGGCCTGGCCCTCAGCACCGCATAGGCAGGCACCGGGTCGGCCTTCCCTTTGACGACTACCGGCTCCATCATCCACACGCTAAAGAGGCCGCGCACGTGCCGGTAGGTGTCGTGTGAGACGAGAACCCCTCCCACGGGCGCCGCTTCTTGCAACCGGCACGCTAGATTTACCGTGTCTCCCATCGCCGTGTATTCGGCGGTCGTTCCCACCACGCCTAACAGTACCGGGCCGGTGTGAATGCCTATTCGGACAGAGATGGGGGAGTGCGACCTCAAGTTCCAATCCTTGATCTCTTTTTGCATCGCCAACGCTGCCCGAACCGCTCGTTCCGGGTCGTCCTCGTGGGCGGATGGAGCGCCAAAGATAGCCATCACCGCATCACCCATGTGCTTGTCAATTGTACCGCCGTGGGCGATGATCGCCGAGTCCAACCGCGCCCAAACGGCGTTCATCGTGTCGCGCACCTCTTCGGGGTCCATCGTCTCTGTCATCGCCGTAAAGCCAGAGATGTCGGCAAAAAGGACGGTGACTTGCTTGCGCTGCTCGACGGCGCGCCGTGATTTCAGCACGGCCAGCTTTTCGCGCGCGGCGGCTATCATCGTATCCACTACGTCGTCGCCCAGGGTGGCGCGTTGCGCGTCTAGCGCCGAGATCGCTCGCTCAAGCTCTTCTCGCTCTGTCATAATGTCCTCCTAACTGTCCGGCGCGGGGTGAGCACGCCGCGTGCGAACGGGTTTCGCGGCCCCGTTCCGCATCTGGGGATGCTGCATTCCTCGGCCTGAATGACGCTATTCGTATTACTGGTCACCTGAAAGTTTCGATCACGAATGGCGCAAATCGGCGAATGACACGAATTTTGCCCAAAACCGCTCAAAACATTGGTGAAATTCGTTCATTCGTGCCATTGTCTCTGCTCAAAAAGTTGGGGTAAAAGTAGGCGGAATGCCATTCCGCCTTACATTACCCCGGTTTATTGAGATGATACGTGCCATTCGTGATAAGGCTCCAGTCTTTCCCGGTGTCAGGTTGCCAGTTCGTATTATAGTATCGCATCCGTCTGCCCACAACCGCCGCTCATGGCGATGCATCGTGCTCCAGCGGGAGCAGGCAGCGTCGTCCAGCATGTGGACCCGGTTGCCGCCCACCCCGTGTGCCAGGATCACCGTCGCGCCGGTGGGCGATCCCGACATCGGCCGGTGCACGCTGGGCAACGGTGCTGACGCCATTTTACGCTCATTCCAACAGGATAACAAGTTTGGCCCAAAGCCAATGCGGTTTGATTAAAGCTGTAGCATAGCCCCTTGTGCTCGTGTTCCCCGTCCACAAGGGGCTATATGCTACGCTTATCTAAACGGTATTGGGCCCAAAGCTGACGCAACTTTTTGAGTTTATGAAAAGTGTGCTATAATCAACCAAAGCGTCCGAAAAGGTCACTGCTCAGCATGACCCAGACCTCCGAGGTCTAGAGTGCCTGTGCGGGTGAAACCACGGCCTGTACAGGCACAGTCACGGGCAAAACAGCTTCCAAAGACCTCGGAGGTCTATAGCCTGAGCAGTTACCTGAAAGGAATGTGTATGCGGGCACAGGTCCGGGATTTCCTCAATCTAGTTGCAATAGAAAAAGGGTACTCGGGACACACCGTCGCGGCTTACCGCAACGACTTGAATCAGTTCTCGAGTTATTTGGAGGAAGGGCGGGTTTCCTCCTGGCAAGAGGTAAAGCAGGCGCACATCTTGGATTACGTGCTGGCCCTGAGGGAGCGTGAGTATGCCCCTGCGACTATGGCTCGCAAGGTTTCGACCATCAAGTCGTTTTTCGGGTTCCTGGTGGCCGATGGCGTACTTTTGGATGACCCCACCGCTACGTTAGATTCGCCTCAGGCGGATAAACATCTTCCTCACCCCCTAAGCCCGGCCCATGTGGTTCGTCTGTTAACGGGGCCGGGCCGGCCCAACACGCCGAGCATCCTGCGGGACAGGGCCTTGCTAGAGTTGATGTACGCGACCGGCATGCGGGCCAGTGAGATCGTCGAGTTAGAGATGAGCGCGGTGGATCTGAAAGCTGGAACGGTGCGCTGCGTGGGAAAGGGAGACAAGGAGCGCATTCTACCGCTGCACGAGCGGGCGCGGGAAGCACTAGACGCTTACCTGAAGGTGGATCACACCAGGCTGGCGCGGGGTCGCGCCGAGAAGGCATTGTTCCTCAATCACCACGGACACCCTTTGACCCGCCAGGGTCTCTGGCTGATCGTCAAAGAGTGCGCTACGGCAGCGGGTCTCGAGCAGGAGGTCACCCCTCACACGTTGCGTCATTCCTTCGCCACTCACCTGCTCGATGGAGGGGCCGGGCTGCGCCAGGTGCAACAATTACTGGGGCACGCCGATATTTCTACCACACAGATCTATACCGAGGTTTCCACCCGGCGCAAGCGGGAGGCTTACGACAGGGCTCACCCACGGGCGTAGCAAGCGTGATTTACCGCCGCGCGGGGAGGGGAACCGCAAGCCGATATAAGGAGGCGCTATGAGTTATGCCGAGAAACTCTTGTTACCCAGCGAGCGCGTCGTGCGGGTCGCCCGCGATCACTGGATCGTGTTGCTACTCACGATTTTGATTGATGGGGCCGTCGGCGTCGTCATCGTTGGGCTTTCGGTACTGGGGATCATTCTTTCTCCGCCCTGGACGTGGTTTGGTCTACTGTTGCTGCTCGTTCCTATCGCGCACCTTACGCTCCGTATTTGGGTGTGGTGGAACAAACAATACATCATCACCGACCGGCGCATCATCCAAATCGCGGGGACGTTCAACAAGCGTGTGTCCGACACTCTGCTGGAAAAGGTCAACGACATCGTGATGGAGCAATCCGCGCTGGGCCAGGCGCTAAAATTCGGCGATATCGAGATCATCAGTGGCTCTGAAAGCGGCGTTGACGTCTTTCGGCGCATCGCTGACCCGATCATGTTCAAGCAAGCACTGCTCAATCAGAGAGAATCGCTGGGCAGCCTGGCTGATTTCGGGGAGCGAGCGGGCCGCGTGCTGAAGGCCCAAGCGCCAGGCGCGGGCGACGTCCCCGAATTGATCGCAGAACTGGACGAACTATGTCAAAAGGGGCTGATTACGGACGCAGAGTTTGAGGAAAAGAAACGGCGACTGCTAGACAGGATTTGAGCGCCTGGAAGGAGAACTCGATGCCTGAATTCTTCTCGCAATCACATTTCGAAACTGCGGGGGCGGCGATAGGGGAGCGAATCCAACTTCAGCCGAAAGTTGGCCTGATCCTCGGCTCTGGCCTCGGCCCGCTGGCCGATAGCGTCGAGGACGGTGTCGTCATCCCTTATGGTGAAATTCCCCACTTTCCCGTCGCGACCGTCGAGGGGCACATCGGCCGGCTGATCGTCGGGCGGTTGGAGGGGCAAGCGGTGATGGTGATGCAGGGACGCGCCCATTACTACGAGGGGTACTCGATGGCCGAGATCACCTTCCCCGTGCGCGCGATGCAGATGATAGGGGTCGAAACGCTGATCGTCACCAACGCGGCCGGGGGCCTCAACCCCGAGTTCCGCGCGGGGGACGTGATGCTCATCAACGACCACGTCAACCTGATCGGGATGGCGGGACTGAACCCGCTGCGTGGGCCTAATCTCGACCAGTTCGGCCCGCGCTTCCCGGACATGTCCGAGCCATACGATGCCCACTTGCGCCAGCTTGCCAGACAGGCGGCGGACGAAGCACAGATACCACTGCGAGAAGGCGTCTACATCTGCCTGGCCGGCCCCAGTTTCGAGACCCCGGCCGATCTGTGGTTTCTGCGCGCGATCGGGGCGGACGCGGTGGGCATGTCCACCGTGCCCGAAGTGACCGTCGCCCGGCACGGCGGCACGCGAGTGCTAGGGCTCTCTGGCATCAGTAACGTCGCAGCGGTCGAGGGTGCACCGCCGGCAGAGGCGACCCACGAGGAAGTTTTGGAGGCCGGGCAAGTTTTGGCGCCACGGCTGGAAGCTATCTTGCGCCGAGTGTTGAGGGCGTTATGACCATCCTGCTCCAATGGCTGATTGACTACACCTGGCTCCTCTATCCTGTGTGCGCCATTGGCTTTGTCGTCTATGTGATCCGGGCGCTGAGTGCCCAGCGAGAGAGGGGCATAGCCCAGTTCACTATTGAGCGAGAGATCGCTACCTCACACGTCGTACAAGCCTGGGCCATGGCCCTGGTCTTTGTCGTCATCGGGGCGGTCGTTTTTGCCAGCACCACCTTTATTTTCCCCAAACTGGATCTGGACCCTTTCTCCCCAACACCCACGTTGGAGGCCGGACTGGAAATCACTACCCCCACTGCTACACCCGCCCCCAGTCCCACGTCCGGTTTTTCGGTGCCGACCTTTAGCTCCACGGCCGCCAGCACGCCGGCGCCCACGTCGCCTCCACCGCAGCCAACCGAGACCCCGGCGCCCGATGTACCAGAGCCCGCCGTAACGGGTGACGTGAACGTCCGTTTCGGGGATTTTGCGAGGCTGCTCAGCTATGGCCTGCCGGCCAGAGAGGTCGCTACGGCGCAGCCACTTTTGCTCACCTTGCAGTGGCAGTCGCTAGACGGAGTCAGCCCGGCGGATTATTGGGTGTTCACCCATCTCCTGGCGGAGGACGGGCGCTTGATCGCGCAACACGACGGCGTTCCTGCCGGAGGAACCAAGCCCACCACCGCGTGGGGCTCTGGAGAAATCATCCTGGACCTCCACGCGATGACTTTTTACGACCCTGCTTACACCGGCCCGGCGACGATCGTGGTCGGTATGTATGATCCTGGCGATTCAGCCACCCGGGTCCCGACCGAGTTGGGCAACGATTACGTCGTTCTGCCCATCACGCTGGACGTCACCCCGTGAGCGCTCCCCGCGCAACAAAAAAAGCTATCATCTCAATAGTTCGGGGCAAGAAACCAGGTTTTTCAAAAAAACCTGGTTTCTTGCCTTTCAAACCCCAGGTTATTGAGAGGATACAAAAAAAGCCCGCTGAGCGGGCTCTTCTTTGGCCGTGGATCTTTTACAGCCACGGCAGGAAAAAGGTCTGCGTCGTGGCCGTGATCCCGCCATACGTGATGGTCACGTCAATCACCACCTTCTGCCCCGGAGTAGACGAGATGATCTCGAAACTGCGCTTGGCGAATCCACTCGCGTTAGTTGGCGCGAATTCGTAACTTTGGTTACCCGATTGATAGTGAACGACCATCTTGACCTCCGCCCCTTGGACCGGCTGGTAGTTTTGATCGTTCACATAGACAAAGACGGTTTGGGTGCCTTGCCGCCCGGTGATAGCGTACCGTACCGAAGCGGAGGTGTTCAGCTTGGTGATCGAAATTTCCGGGCCCGGCGTGGACGACTCCTCGCCGAGCCTCTCTGGCAGCAGGTATTCCTCAGGAATGCCAAAGCGCTCGATGTAGATTTCTCCCAGGTTGGTCAAACGCATCTGAGGGCCAGAGGACACCTCGGGGTGCCATTCCATCCGCGCCCGCTGAAAGTACTGGACGATGTATCCATCCTCGTACATGAATTCGGAGCGGGGGTAGCCAAACACGTCCACCCCTCCATTTTCGCGAAAATAGTCGAGAAAGGCGTAGGAAACGACGTGTTCGGTCTCGGGAAAATAGTGATGGAAAGCATTGTTGAACCTGGGGATTTGGTCCTGGCGGGCTGGAGGAAAGCGATAACCTAGCTCGTCAACCAACAGGCCCAGCAGCACTTTGTACGGATCGGGGTTATAGGGGTGTAACTCCATCCGCGCGCGCTGGAAGTACTGCACCCACAGCCCCCGCCCCGGGTCATCGAAGGCTTTTGAGAGGGGGAAGCCAAAGTTCTTGAGCCCGTCCCGGGTCTCGTATAACGCGAGGAACTCGCCACATACCCAGTGACGGGTTTCGTTAAAATATTTACACTCGCCGCCCGGCCGTTGTTGGGAGGGTTGTCGTGGACAGGCGGCAGATACGTTGCTCGAGAGAGCAACGATCATTACAATTGCCACCAGAAGGGATCGCAAGCGATTCATCTCAACTCCACCCTCTCCACGTACCAAGCCTTTCATATTTATATTGTACAGGAAATCCGCCGGGCAGTCAATAGGCAGTTTGTATGAGAAGAGTGCAAAGGCGCGTAGATTTTGTATAGATTTGAAGAGGGTTAGGGTCCGTAAAAATATAACTTCCCGCATTTGATGCAGATTTCCCTGGGAAAACGGGGTGGAGTGCGGGAACTTGTTCTTTTATGAACCCTTAGTACACCAATGCGCAAATATGATCCTAGTCTAAACGACTGATATGCTGTAT
>CAYMWP010000163.1:0-8934 GCA_964393895.1 uncultured Anaerolineales bacterium
GCACTCCGTTACACTCCGTGCGTGACTACGAGCCGAATGTAACATTGTCGAGCTAATCATACCATTAAAGGGTACCAGTAGGATTGAGAAAACATTGCAATTTCGTTAAATCGGAGTTACGATTTGACTGCTCAGCTCTGGCCCGTTCAAGTTTTCGAGGCGCCCGGCACTGACGATTGCCCTCGGAAATGGCTCTTTAATCGGTACACAAGTGCCGGGCAACCCTAGCAGTCACCGATGCAACTCCCCAGGCAATTCCCTTACACCAGAGACAGCCTCGGCCCTGTTTACTGCCCCCCTGCGTCCATCCGCGCCACGTCCACCGCCTGAGGCCCCTTTTCGGTTTGCTCGACCAGGTAGGTCACTCGCGTGCCGTCAGGGAAGTGATAGGTCTCCCCCGGTGCAATGCCGGTGCGATGGAAAAAGATTTGCTCGCCGTCCGGGTGAACGATAAAACCGTACCCTTTCTCTGGATCGTACCACTTGACATTGCCTTCGTGTGGGCCAGCTCCTAGCACCATCTGAGTCTGTGGTTCTCGCTTGGCCGGCGTCTGCGGCTTGGCCGGCGTCTGCGGCCTGGCCGGCGTCTGCGGCCTGGCCGGCGTCTGCGGCCTGGCCGACGACTGCGGCCTGGCCGGCGTCTGCGGCCTGGCCGACGACTGCGGCCTGGCCGACGACTGCGGCTGCCCTTGCGTATCTGGACGATGCGCTGCGTGGGACGAGGTCCGGCAAGAGGGGCACAACTCTGGCGGTGTGACCTCTTCCCCTCGCTCCACCTGCCGGCGTTGATCCTCGATCCTAAAGACGAATTGCGCGCCACACTTGGTGCAGATCGCCCAGCTATCTTGATAACTCATACTAAACTCTCCTTATTCCCCTAGCTTTTGTTTTCCGCCATCGGTGACGAGAGCGGTACAAAGACTGCTACCACGACGTCGTGTTTCCGCAGGGCGATGATCTCCTCGCAGACCGTGGCCCGGCTCTTGCGAGCAGCGTTTTGGGCCAGGATGGTCTTGGCCGCCCCTTTCTCGGTGGTCAGCACTATTGGATCTCTGGATTGAACCACGCAAGCTCCGGCCAGGCTTACGCCGGCTGCGATGCGGGCGGCGATCACTCCCTGTCCATAGCGTCCCTGGGTAGGATACTCGGATAGAGACGTGCGCTTGGCGCCCCCGTCACTGGTGACCACGAGCAGGTCAGAGCGTGCGCGTGCAACAGCCAATGCCACTACTTGGTCCTTTTCGTCTTGCAGTTTGACACCCATCACCCCTCTGGCCGGCAGCCCCATCACCCGTACTTCCCCTTCCTCGAAGCGGATAGCCTGACCGGCTGCGGTGACCAACAATAGCTCTTCCTTTCCCAAAGTCGTCACTGCCCAACCGAGAGCGTCATTTTCCGACACCCCCATGACGGTGAACGCATCTGCGCTCACGCCCGGCAGATCGGCCAGCGCCACTCGTTTGACGACCCCCTGCCGCGTGGCGAGGACCAGATAACCCTCCGGCAGCGAAGAAGGGAGCGCCAGCGCAGCCACGACGTTATCGCGCCGCGATAGCGGCGTCATGTCGGCATAGTGCGTGCCCCTGCCAGCCCACGCTTTTCCCTCCGGCAGTTGGTGGACAGGAAAGCTGGCGGCCTGGCCGTTCTCGGCAAAGAGGTAGAGTGTGTCCGAGGCCGACGCAGCCAGCAACCCGATCGGCGCGTCTTGGGGCCGGGATAACACCCTCGGGGGCGACCCTTCGTCCGGCAAGCGGGCGATCAGCCCGCCCCGGCTTACTCCCACCCACACCGGTTCGTCGGGGAGCAAAGCGGCGGCTGTCAGTTGCTCCTTGCCCATATCAACGATCTGTGTGCGCCGGTCGTCGCCGTACCGTTTCTTGATTTCCAAGAGTTCGCTCTTTACGACGTCACGGATCTTTTTCGGACTTTTCAGCAATCTCTCCAGATACTTGATCTGCCGTTTCTTTTCCTCGTATTCGTCCTGGATCTTGCGGCGCTCCAGAGCAGCCAAACGCTTGAGAGGCATGTCGAGGATGGCCTGGGCCTGTACCTGGCTGAGCTTGAACTTGCGGCGCAGATTACCCCGCGCGCTGTCTGGGGTGCGAGAACGGCGGATGGTCTCGATCACCTCGTCCAGGTTGTCGAGCGCGGTCAGCAATCCTTCCAAGACGTGAGCTCGTTCCCGGGCGCGGGCAAGTTCGTATTGGCTGCGGCGGGTGACGATGACCTGCCGGTGTTCCAAATAAGTCAGCAGCGCCTTTTTGAGCGTCAACCGGCGCGGTTCGCCGTCCACCAGCGCCAGCAGTATAAAGCTGAAGGTGCTTTCCAACTGGGTGCGCTGGTATAGATCGGCGAGCACCTGTTCAGGATCAACGTTGCGCGTTAGCTCGATCACCAACCGCATGCCTTGCCGGTCAGATTCATCGCGCAGGTCGGTGATGCCCTCGATGCGACCATCGCGCACCAACTTGGCGATGCGCTCGATGAGGGTGTTCTTGTTGACCTGATAGGGCAATTCGGTGACGACGATGCGGTGACGGGAGCGGCTCATCTCCTCGACGTGGGCCAGGGCGTGTACGGTGATCTTGCCACGACCACGCCCATAAGCTTGAGCGATGACGTTGTCGCCGCCCTCTTCCCTTTGCCGGTAGATTATCCCGCCGGTGGGGAAATCCGGCCCCTTGACAAAGTTCATTAAATCTTCGACGGTAATGTCGTCCAGCTTGCGCCATTGATCGAGCATGTAGACCAGCGCATCGCACACCTCGCCCAGGTTGTGGGGTGGGATGGAAGTGGACATTCCCACGGCGATGCCGGAGGCTCCATTGACCAGCAGGTTAGGTACGGCGGCGGGAAGGACGGTGGGCTCATAAAGAGTGTCATCGAAATTGGAGGAAAAGTCCACCGTGTCTTTGTCCAGATCGGTCAAGAGATCGGTCGCGATTCGAGCCAGGCGCGCCTCAGTGTAACGCATCGCAGCGGGGCTGTCGCCGTCAATCGAGCCAAAGTTTCCCTGCCCGTCCACCAACGGAGCACGCAGAGAAAAATCCTGCGCCATACGCGCCATCGCTTCGTACACCGCTGCGTCGCCGTGAGGGTGATACTTGCCCAGCACCTCGCCGACGATGCGGGCCGATTTCTTGTACGGTGAATCGGGTTGCAGGTGCAGATCGTGCATGGCGTAGAGAATGCGGCGTTGCACCGGCTTGAGGCCATCGCGGGCGTCGGGCAGCGCGCGCGCGACGATGACGCTCATCGCATAGTCCAGGTACGCTACTCGCATTTCGCTGCCGATGTCTACTTGACGGACGGTGCCAATTTCCATACTCTAACTCCAACGAGGTGATTTTAGTACCTTATCGGCCAGATTCTTGTACATTGAGCGAGAATCTTGGAACACGGAGCTTTACAGAGAAGTCACGGAAGAAGAACTCGGTGAATCTCTGTGTCCGCGAAGCCTCTGTGGTCTCTGTGTCCCTTTTTGGGCTCTGGCTTGTCCAGGTTAGGCCTTTGGAGATCGAAGAGACTATGCCAATCAACAAATCACCGATCAACCAATCCCATGATCCCAGTGCACTATACTATACGTCATACAACGAGTTCTGTCAATTATCTGGTGATTACCCACTCTTACCGCAAAGCACGCCAAGAGCGCAAAGAGAGTCAAAATAAATCGCCCTGTGCAGTTAGATTCTAATTCACCGCAGAGCACACCGAGAGCGCAGAGATTCTTTTGATTTTCTCAGCGTTCTCTGCGATCTCTGCGGTGAAAATGGCGCGATAGCACGGAGACTCCTGGGCTAATTGCACAAGTGGAAGTAAATTTCTTGGTGGCCTTTGCGCTCTTCGCGGTTCAAAGAAAACGCTGTCTGCCTCGTGTTCTGACGTATGGGTAACTTGACAATGTTAAATTCGCTGCGAGGGGCTCGTAGTGCGCCACGGAGCGCCAGCGGAGTGGCGCAAAGCCGCACTTCACTGCGCTTCGTGCAGCACTACGAGCAAATCTAACATTGTCGAAGTAATCACCAATCAATTATGGCTCGCGGGTTGCCGAGTAGTGATGAGTGGGCCAGAACCCTGTGTGTTTTTCTTATCGGCTAGCCGCCCAGGATCGCGCGCGCCGCCAGCAGGCCAGAGGCCGAGGCCTGCACCAATCCGCGCGTGATTCCGGCCCCGTCGCCGCAGGCGTACAGGCCGTGCACTTTTGTCTCCAGTTCCCTGCTCAGTTCGAGCCGGTTGGAATAGAACTTGACTTCGACCCCGTACAGCAGCGTGTGGCGCGAGCAGACACCCGGCATCACCTCGTCCAGCGCGTGCAGCATCTCTAAAAGATTGACGATGTGACGGTAGGGTAACACCAACCCCAGATCCCCAGGCGTGGCGCTCTTGAGTGTGGGAGTGACGAGGGAGCGGCTCAATCGCTGGGCGTTGGTGCGACGCCCAGCCTCCAGATCGCCCAGTCTCTGCACCAGCACACCGCCGCTCAAGAGGTTTGCCAGCCGGGCGATGGACTGTCCATAGGCCACCGGGTCGTCGAACGGCTCGGTAAAGTTCTTGCTCACCAGCAGGGCAAAGTTGGTGTTGGTCGTCTTGCGGTCGGCGTAGGAGTGACCGTTGACAGTGATAACGTCGCCGGCGTGCTCCAGCGCCACCTCGCCATACGGGCAGACGCAAAAGGTGCGCACGAGATCGTCGAAAGCCTTCGAATAGTAGAGAAACTTGAACTCGTACAGCAGTTGCGTGACGGGTTCTGTCACCACTGCCGGCAGTTCGACCCGCACGCCCAGGTCCACGGGATTACATCTCAGCGCCAACCCCAACTCACCGGCGATCCGCTTGATCCACTCAGCCCCTTCCCGTCCCGGCGCGATGATCACACGTTCTGCCTCGACTGTCTCCCCGTGTTCCGTCTCGACGCCGGTGACGGCTCCGCCGTTGGTCAACACCCGCCCCACCGACGTGCGCATCTCCACGTGCGCGTCGCGCTCCACCAGATCATCGTACATACGCGCCATGATCGCGGCGCTGCGCTCGGTACCGATGTGGCGGATGGGAACCGAGACGAGCCGCATCCCGGTCAGCACATTCGTCTTTTCCAGTGACTCGTACTCGCTGGTGTGCCCGCCGTAGACAGTCTTGCTGGCCCCGTAATCCACGTACACGCGATCCACCTCATCAATCAACGCCTGGGCCTGTTCCTCGCCCAGCAGTTCTCCCAGGTGACCGCCGGAGGCCGGTGAGAGCGTCAATTTACCGTCGCTAAAAGCGCCCGCCCCGCCCCAGCCCGTCATGATCGAACAAGGCTGGCAATGTGCGCAGTCCTTTCCCTCGCGTGCAGGGCAGTGTCGTTTCTCGATGGGCGGCCCTTTATCAAAGATAGCCACGCGCAGGCCCGCCTCGCTCAGTTCGAGCGCGGCAAAGATACCGGCCGGCCCCGCTCCCACGATTATCACGTCATATTCTCGTTTGGACATGTCTCTCCTCTCCCCAGACACGCGGAAGTATCGCTCCAGGACGATTATGCCATCAAGAGGCCAGAATGACAAATTGAACCGTCGGGCCAAGCAGAGATGGCATCCTGTCCGGCGTGGATACCCCGCCGGCGTCATCGCCAGCCTAGCGCAGCCATCTCTCGCCCTCAGTAAGCGACGTGGGGATTGCTTCGTCGCCACCCGCCACGCTTCGCTCGCGGCTTTTGCTTCTCGCAATGACAGGCTGAGCAGCTACCAATTGACGTAACCTGTCGCGAAATCCGAGTGACTTGAGGGAATGCGGAGGGTTGACAACGTGTTTGAAATGGGATAAACTATGGCTAATTGAGCACTGTAGCGGCAAATCGCCTTGTGAGTACTTTGCGCCGGAGCATAGAGCTCGGCATTGAAGCAATGACCGACCCAAGGAGGCAAGAAATGGAAGATTACGAACCCTTCCCCGATGAAGAGGAAGAAGCAGTCGCAGAAGAAGGGGCGAATCGCACCTTTATCATTCTCGTGAGTGCGTTGGGCGGCCTGCTCGCGGTGGGTATCTGTGCCTTCGTCGTCTGGGCATTCTTTATCGCTCCCGGAATGAGAAACGGCGTCGAGTTGCAGAACGAGGCTACTTTTGCCACCAACACGGCAAGAGCTGCGCTGGCAGAAGCGGGGACGCTCACCCCCGAGACCCCGCCAGAGACCACCGAGCCTCCTGCCCCCAGCGATACCCCGGCGCCAACAGAGACTGAGCCTCCCACCCAAGCGCCAGAGACACCAGAAGCGACGCCGGGCGAGGGAACCGAGGAACCCGCATCCACGGCCGCAGCCGTAGCCGAGGCAACGCCAAGCCATACGGCGACTCCGCAGGCGACCCCCCGGCCTACCGCCACCCGCCGGCCAACCGCCACGCCCAAGTCGGGCAACGACGAGCTACCGGGCACGGGCCTCGGTACGGTGGGCACCGGCGCGCTGGCCGTGGGGTTACTGCTCTTACTGGCAGCAGTGCGGCGTATGCGCAAGGCGGCATGAGTGCATTGGCGCGTCTATGGATAGCGAGTTGGTGCTGGGCCTGTGGTCTTTATTGACCAACCCTAACATAGTTTACATTCTGCTCATCATCGGCCTGTGGGCGGCGGCGGCAGCGTTCTACGTGCCCGGCACCGGGCTGATGGAGGTCGCGGCCGTCTTGTGCTTGCTCCTGGCAGTCGCGGGCCTGACGCAGTTACCGGTCAACGTGATGGGCGTGCTCCTGATCATAGTCGCGGGGGCGCTGCTGGTCGTAGACCTCAAGGTGCAGAGTGTGGCGCTCACACTAGGTGCGGCGGTGGCGCTGGTGCTGGGGTCGCTGTTTTTCTTCCCGCCGGCCGAGAGTGATCTCAGGGTCTCGCCCTGGCTGATCGGTGGTGTGACACTGGCCTCACTCGGCTTTTTTGGAGTGGCGCTCTCTAGCGCGATACGCGCCAGCCGCATGCGGGCAAAAGTATCTACAGAGACGCTCGTGGGCGAGAGGGGAGTGGTCACTACGGCCATTGATCCCGTGGGGACCGTTCAGGTGCAGAGCGAGCTGTGGACGGCTATCGCCGACGAGCCTATTGGCGCGGGCGTGGAAGTGGAAATCGTGGCCCTGGAAGGTCTTAGCGTGCGCGTGGTGCGCGCGGCTGCGACTCGATAAAGGAGATAATGAAATGGGCAATTGGTTCTTGAGTATCATCGGGCTTGGCTTTGCCGGTTTCGTCCTGCTGATTGTCCTGACCTCGATGATCCGCATCGTGCGCGAGTACGAGCGGCTGGTGGTCTTCCGGCTGGGGCGCTGCATCGGCACAAAAGGGCCGGGGCCGGTGTTATTGATCCCTTTCGTTGACGTACCCTGGAAAGTGGACCAGCGCGAGCAGTTTCTAGAGATACCACACCAGATCTGCATCACCAAAGATAACGCCCCTATGGGTGTGGATTTTTTAATCTACTGGAAAGTGGTCAACCCCGAGTTGAGTGTGTTGCAGGTGGGAGATTTTGCGCGGGCCTCGGTGGGCATCGCCACGACGACGCTGCGCGCCATCATCGGCGACATCGACCTGGACGACGTGCTGGCCCAGCGGGAGCACATCAACCAGGTGCTGCGGGTCAAACTGGACGAGATCACCGAGCGCTGGGGCGTCAAGGTGACGGCGGTAGAGATCCGCGAGATCGAAATGCCGCGCGAGGTCCAGGATGCCATGAACCGGCAGATGGCGGCGGAGCGGAACCGGCGCGCCACGGTGACAGAGGCCGACGGCAAGCGAGAATCCTCGATCATGGTTGCCGAGGGTGAGAAGCGGGCCAACATCCTGCGAGCGGAGGGCCAGAAGCAATCCGCAATCCTGGAGGCCGAGGGTCAGCGGGCCGCGCAGGCCCTGCGGGCCGAGGGCTTTGGCGTGGCGCTGAAAGAGATCTGGGAGGCGGCGAGCCAGGTGGATCCCAACACGATGACGCTCCAATACTTTGAGACGCTAAAGCAACTGGGGGCCAGCCCGGCGACCAAATTCGTCTTTCCGATGGAGTTTACCGGTCTGTTGGAGTCGTTCGTCGAGGCGCAGAAGAAAAAGTGATCCCCACAAGTCGGGAGAATAAAGAAACCAGGGTTTTGTCGTTGCACTTACGGCAACCGTAGGTTGCAAACAAACCTGGTTTCTTATCTATTCGACGGCTGTCCTCAACTCGATGCTGGTGACGGCGTAGCTATTTAGACCTCCGAGGTCTCATTGCAGCTTATTCGAGCGCAAAACATTGGCCGTTTTAAACATTTGCAGTGGGCGAAACGGTTGTCAAAGACCTCGGAGGTCTGACCTGAGCAGCGTCACTGGCCCGTCCTCAACTCGATGCTGGTGACGGCGTAAAAGTAGGTCAATGAAGCAGATATGCCCTGGGCGATGCGGCGGCTGACTTGACCAGAGACATCCACCATATATCGTCCCCCATCCTCCCGAGGGCAGAGGACGGCCAATCTTTCCCCACCCTCGTATTCCTGGATGACCCACTCACCCCAATGGCGGCGGCGGAACACTTCTCCCAAAAAGCTGGCCCATAGCAGGCGCATCTTTTGTGAAGGCTGGGAGAACTGCCGAATGTGGCGGTCTATCCACTCGTCCAGGAGTTGCAGAGCCGTAGAGTCGTAAGCCACCTCGTAGCCGACATAGTTGCCCAGAGCCTCTCGCGCCTGCTCCGCCATCTCTACCATCTGGCGTATCTGTTCCAGAGTCAAGAATTCCATTGCTCGCTCGATTCCAGAGGCGATTCTAAAGGCGTATCTGTTCACCGCAGAGGCGCAGATAACGCCGAGATTCTGTTCACTCTTCCTTCAGGCCCAGGACACGTCTGCTAATGTCTTGCTTCAGGACGGGCACGTCAAAGTTGATGAGCAATATAACCAAACGTATTTGTTTACCGGGTAAAGCGCGCCGGCAGACATCTATGGTGCCCGGGGTTG
>CAYMWP010000164.1:0-8897 GCA_964393895.1 uncultured Anaerolineales bacterium
GTGGCCTGGCATAGAATTCACCATAGTGGTCACGGATTACGCGAATGGTGAGTTACTACCTTGACAATGTTAAATTCGCTGCGAGGGGCTCGTAGTGCGCCACGGAGCGCCAGCGGAGTGGCGCAAAGCCGCACTTCACTGCGTTTCGTGCAGCACTACGAGCAAATCTAACATTGTCGTACTACTCAGGTCAAGACTTCCGAGGTCTGCGACAGGCATTCTGCCCACTGCGACCGTCGAAAAAGGCCGGGATTTCACGCCTGAACGGGTTTTGCAAGACCTCGGAGGTCTGAGCGCGTGCCAGGCTGAGTAGTTACCTTTTGATTTTCTCAGCGTTCTCTGCGATCTCTGCGGTAAAAATGGCGCGATAGTACGGAGCCTCCTGGGCTAATTGCACAGGTGGAAAAAGTTGGGGCGCAAGAATACCCGAGGCTCCTAGCCCCCGGGACGGGCGCTTGAGCGATTGCCCCAAGATATTGAGCAGATACCTTGGGCCGAATGCGGCAAGTTACCGAGACCTGATTAGCTGACAGAACGCTGACTGTCTGAATGGAGGGAAGAATCGGGACGCAGGTCCTCGCAGAAAAACGCGGATTTCGTTGATTCCCAATGCAGTAATTCCCGTTTTGAAGCCGCACCGCCGTAAAACAGACGGTGCTGGCTAGTTTTTTCCTAGCATCGGCTCTTTTAGGCCGATGCACCTAAGCCTGTTTTCCGCACCTTACGAAGAGAAAAGTTCGTAGTCAGGCACGAAACGGAGTGGAGTGCCGTTTCGTGCGACCAGACGCTACTCCGCTCCACTGCGTAGCTTACTACGAACTCCTCTCACATGGAAAACCAAAGGGTGCGAAATATAGGCTAAGCTAGAATTGCCAAAACGGGAATTGCTGTTCCCAATGTAGATCGGCGTCCACCAGCGTTAATCTACGTCCCAATAGAGATTTGTAAATCAACCAGCTACTGAGACTCTAATTTGAACAGTCGGTCGGTGGATCAGGTTGACATTGGCGCGGTGAGAATAGTTGCGTTATAATTGAGCTATGGACAACCGATACCATTCCCTCCGTCTCTGGTGTGCATTAGCTCTGGTTGTGACGCTCATAGCTGCGGCGGCGCTGTGGTTGCGCGGCGCTCTATTCGACGGCGGCGGCGACTCGCCTATGCCTACCCCTCTTGCCCACGTGGGATCACCGCTTCGCACCCCGACCCAGGCAACCGCCACGCCGATGCCTTCCACCTCCTGGGACAGCGGCGGAGCGGCTCTACTGTGGGTGACGCTGGGTATTGGGCTGGCCCTGTGCATCGCCTGTTTAATCCTGTGTTGGGGTCGTCGCGCTGTCGGATGAGTTGCCTGCGCCGCCGCCACCTCGTTGCGGTCAGCCTGCTGGCGCTGGTCGCTTTTGCCGTGCGTGCCCTTTCCCTCGACGCTCAACCTCTCTGGAGGGACGAAGTGGACGCGCTGCGCTTTGCCACCGTCCCCTGGTCAAAGATGCTGGCTTCCTTCACCCGCCCCGGCTGGAACGGCCCGCTCTATTATCTGATGTTGCGCGGCTGGGTCGCGCTCGCCGGCGCGAGCGAGTATGGGATGCGCTTCTTCTCGCTCGCCTTTGGCGTGCTCTGCGTACCGTTGACCTATGCGCTGGGACGTCGCCTGTTCGACCGTCCAACCGGCCTGTTGGTCGCGCTGTTGACGACCACTTCCCCCTATCTAACCTGGTACAGCCAAGAATTAAAGATGTATACACTGGTGCCGGCACTGGCCCTGTTGGCGGTTTACGGGCTGCGTCGCGCCATTGATGGGAGCAAGTGGCATTGGTGGGCGCTGTCGGTCGTCGCCACTGGCCTGGCTTGCTACTCCCACATCCTGGCCGCACTGCTCATCCCGGTACAGATACTGCTCTACTTTTCCTGGTGGCCCAAGGCGCGCAAGCACTGGGTCGGCGCGCTGGTCAGCCTGGCCTGCCTCACTCTGCCCTACTTGCCACTGCTCGACTGGCAAGCTCCGCTGCTGCTCCAAGAGCGAGAGACCGGGTTTCCTCACCATACCTGGGGCGCGATGACGGAGACCCTGGCCAATGGCTGGAGCCTGGGAATTACGGGCTGGGGTTGGCCCTGGGGCGTCGTATTGCTGGGCGCGCTGGCCGCGTGGGGACTGACTCTTCTCGTGCTCTGGCCCCAGAGAGAAGACGGGCCAAGCAACGGACTGGCGCTGCTGGTGTGGCTCGCGGTTCCGCTGCTGACCGTGTGGCTCATCTCACTGCGCCAACCGCTCTTTGCCGACCGCTACCTCGCTTGGGCTGCGCCGGCCTTTTACCTGTCGGTCGCCCTGGGCCTGGCATCGTTTCTGCACTTTGGCGCCTGGGGCCGCCGGGCGGCGGTGACGTTGACGGGCGCCGTTCTACTTTTCAACGGCGCGAATCTGTGGCAGCAGGCCGCCACTCCGATAAAGTTCGACTTTCGCGCTGCCGCTGCCTACATAGCCGATTATCAGGCCGACGCGCCAATCGCGCGCCCGCGACCTCTCGATGCAACATACGACTTTACGTATTACCTGCCGCTCGTCGCGAGCGACTGCTGCGGTTTCAACGAGTTGATCATTTTCCAGATTCCCTACGGCAAACACACCTTCGACTATTACTTTCCTAGAGACGAGTACCCCTGGGCTGAGGGACTCTACACCAATCACCGCGCCCCAGACGGCTCCTTTCTGATGAGCGAACAGGAAGCCGCGCGTCGCATGCAAGAGCTGATGACCGGTCACGATGTGATCTGGCTGGTGACCACCGAGACGGCGATGTGGGATGAACGCGGCCTGGTGCGGGCCTGGTTGGAAGCAAACAGAGAGCGAGCGGGCGAGGCTCACTTTACACGGGTAGATGTGTATCGCTACGTCAAATAAGACCTGGCGATCTCGTGTTTTACGCTTCTCGCCTTATGCGGTATAATAACCCTGCGAATGTCTCTGGAGACCTGCGATGATTCCCGTGCCTGTGTATCCCTTTCTCATTCCCTGGCTCCGGCCTTGTTACGACTATGCGCCATTGATCTGGTTGGGGGGCCTCGTCTGCCTGTGGCTGACGCGCTACACGCATCAACTGGCGCAGCGCTGGGGTGGGGGTTACTATCTGCTCTCCGCCCTCATACGTCCTCTAGGCGTGCTGTTGATCGTCGCTGGATGGATGGCCCTGTTCGCCAGCACGGATTTGGAGAATGTGATCACGCCAGAGCATCCGGCGGAGTGGAAATCGCTGTTCGGTCTGGCTGACGGTCGTCCTACCATCGTATTCTGGCTGAATGTCCTGTGGCTAGTGGGTGAAGTGGTCTCGCTGGGATTTGGATTGTGGGCCGTCGCCGTGCTGGGCGTGCGGCGTTCGTTCTTCTATCGCCGGTTGGACGATCCGTTGATCACACGCGGCCCGTATAGCGTCGTGCGCCACCCGCAGTTCCTTTCGGCCAGCGGTGTGACCTTTTTCACAGTTCAGTTCTACATCACCATGTCCTGGTGGGATTACGCAAGATTGCCATACATCGAGTGGCGTCTCAGTTGGGGCGAGATTGGGATTGCGAACTGGGTGCTTTTCACGGTCGCTCTGTGGCTGCTGGCCCTGTTGGAGGATCGCGAACTGGCCGCTCACTTTGGCCCGGACTACCAGTTGTACGCTCACCGTGTCCCGCGCCTGTTCCCGAATTGAGAGGTTGGCGAGTTTATCGAGGTCCACAAGGCGGCAAAAGCTGCACAGTTGGGAGAAAATGGAAATGTGGCCCAGCCTGTATGAAAACCGCCCCGGTCAGACGCTGGCCTTTATGCCAGAGCCAGAGACCGAGTTGTTGGCAGAGACGTTGGTGGCCTTTGCCAACTCTGACGGCGGCACTGTCCTCATCGGCGTGGACGAGGGCGGGCGGACCACCGGGCAGGTCTACGCGGACGAGGTCGAAGCGGCGCTGCGAGCCGTGGTGCAAGAGTGCCGTCCGCCGGTGGAGGCCCGCTGGCACCAGGCGGCGGACGAGGAAGGACTGGCCTTTGCCATAATCGTCGCCCGCAGCCCCGAGCTGCACAGCCTGGCCGACGGGCGCGTGCTGGTCCGCGCTGGCGCAGAGAACCGTCCCCTCAGCGGCGATCAGATCCGCCAACTGGCCGCCACCAAGTCCGTCGGCGATTTCGAGGCAGAGGTCGCGCCTGGTGCGCAGCGGGAGGATTTCGACGACGAGGTGATAGCCGAGTTCGTCGCCAAGTGGCAGGAGCGCCAACACCGCGAGTGGACCGGCGCTGTAAAAGACCTGCTGCTCGAGGTGGGCGCCGTGGGCGACGACGGGCGTCCCACCATCGCGGGCGTGCTGCTGTTCGCTCGCAATCCACAGGCGTTCTTGCCCCAGAGTGGGCTGACGTTCGTCAAGTTCGTGGGCCGGCTGCCCCGAGGCGAGGCTGGACAGCCGGGCTACGGTCGCCGCGAAGAGATTGGCGGGCCGCTGGCGCGCATCATCCAGCGCACCTGGGAGGTCGTGGGCGAGGAGATGCGCATCGGCGCGGTCGTCACCGGGCTGGAGCGGGAGGAGCGCACCGAGTACCCGGTCTCTGCCGTGCGCGAGGCATTGGTCAACGCCATCGCCCACCGGGACTACCGGCTGGGCGGGCGACGCATCGAGGTGCGCATGTTCTCCGACCGGATGGAGATCATCAGCCCGGGCGGGTTGCCTGGTTTCATCACTGTAGATAACATCGTGGAGGAACACTTTTCGCGCAACCCGCGCCTCGTCTCCGGCCTGTACCAGTGGGGCTACATCGAGGAACTGGGGCTGGGCGTAGACCTGATGGTCGAGGAGATGGTGCGGGCCGGTCACCCACCGCCCAAGTTCAAGGATACCCCCTACTCCTTCACCGTCACGCTACAAAACGTCCGCGAGCGCACTCCCCAGCCGGCCTGGACGCGCACGATGAACGAGCGACAGGCCAAGGCTTTGGCCTACGTGCAGGAGCGCGGTCGCATCACCAACCGCGAGTACCGGGCGATATGCCCAGACGTCAGCGCCGAGACGCTGCGGCTGGATCTGGCGGATCTGGTGGAGCACGGGGTTCTGCTCAAGATTGGGGCCAAAAAGGGGACGTATTATATTCTGAAATAGTTGTAACTGCTCGGGTCTCTCGCGACACGTCATTCCGAGCAGCTACAAATAGTTATCCCAAATTTATCCCAAATCAAACTTTGGATATTTTGCCCAAAAACATCACCATATTTAAGGAGAAACCAAAATGGACCTACAACTCACCGAGGAACACCGTATGATCCGTGACATGGCGCGGGATTTTGCCCAGAAAGAGATCGCGCCCATCGCCGCCCACTACGACGAAACGGGCGAGTTCCCCTACGAGACGATCATGAAAATGGGCGGACAGGGCTTTATGGGCATCGAGGTGCCGGAAGAGTACGGCGGAGTGGGGATGGACACACTGGCCTACGTGCTCGCCCTGGAAGAGATTTCCAAGGTGGACGCTTCTCACGGCGTCGTAATGTCCGTCTGCAACTCGCTCTATTGTTACGGCTTCCTCCGCTATGGCACCGAGGAGCAGAAACAAAAGTACCTGCGCCCGGTCGCCAGTGGCGAGGTGATTGGGGCCTACGCGCTGACCGAGCCCCAGTCCGGCTCTGACGCCAGCAACATGCGCCTGACCGCCATCTCCTCACCCGATGGCTCCCACTATGTGATCAACGGCACCAAGTCCTGGATCACCAGCGGGCCGGTGGCCAAGTACATCCTGCTGTTTGCCCAGACCGACCCCGACGCCACCCCTCGCCACCGGGGAGTCAGCGCCCTCATCATTGACACCGACGAGCCGGGCTTTGAGCGGGGCAAGACCGAGCCCAAGCTGGGCATCCGCGCCTCCGCCACCTGCGAGGTTCACTTTGAGGACTACAAGTGCCCGGCGGAACGCCGGCTGGGCGAGGAAGGAGAGGGGTTCAAGATCTCGATGGCGGTGCTGGACGCGGGCCGCATCGGCATTGCATCTCAGGCGCTGGGCATCGCCGAGGCCGCCTACGAAGCGTCGGTGGAATACGCCCGCGAGCGGGAGGCGTTTGGCAAAAAGATCGGCCAGTTCCAAATGATCCAGCAAAAGCTGGCCGACATGAAAACGCGCATCGAGGCCAGCCGGTTGCTCATCTACAAAGCGGCTCTGGCTAAACAGGCTTCCAAAGAGACGCACAAGCGATACACGCTGGAATCCTGCATGGCCAAGACCTTTGCCTCCGAGACGGCGATGTGGGTCACGACCCAGGCGATCCAGATCCACGCCGGGATGGGCTACAGCAAGGAGCTGCCCGTCGAGCGCTACTTCCGCGACGCCAAAGTGACCGAGATCTATGAGGGCACCAGCGAGATCCAGCGCATGGTGATCGCGCGGCTGGAGACTGGCTTGCGGTGATGCTGGCGGACTAGACACATTCCCATCATACAACTGGAAAAGGAGAAATCTATATGAGACACAGAACCCCTATACTAGTTCTAACCATCGTCGCCCTGACCGCGCTGGCGTGTGGTCCGTGTGGCCTGATAAGCGATCTCACCGGTGAGGAGGGGCCAGAGATCGTTCTGCCAACGATCGAACCCGAACTGCCCCCGGCCGGGGATGAGGGGGAGCAACCGACGCCTCCGTCCCCGCCCGACTCTGAGGGGGGTGCTCCCGAGATCTCTGACCTGGACGCATTGGACAGTTACCGCGTCCATCAGACGATCAGGGTGGAGAATCAAGATGGCTCCCAGGTACAAGAGATGACGGTGCTGGAGGAGTGGGTTCGAGAGCCGCCAGCCCAACACGTCGTCATCTCTGGAAGCGCGATGCCCGAGACAGAGATAATCCACATCGGAGACAAAGCCTGGATAAAGGCCGGCGATACCTGGATGGAGATGCCCTCTGAACAAGCCCCAGATTTTACCGGCGGTATGGACATCACACCGGATGTGGGGGGCATTACGGCTTTGGTTGGGGATGAGACGGTAAACGGCGTGCGCTGCAAACACTATACCTTTGACCAAGACAATTTCGCCGTGGCCGACCCCAGCGAAGGCTCGTTCACCGCCCACATCCGGGGCGACGTGTGGATAGCGGACCAGCCGGGCCTGCCTTCCATCGTCGTGCGGGAGCTGGTGCAGATTGAGGGAAGTTTCATCCCCGTCCCCGGAGCATCCTCGTCCGCGGAGGGCGGGACTACTTATTTTGAGAAAGACGTCACCGACATCAACGCACCCATCGTCATCGAGCCGCCCGAGTAGATCGTCCCATCAGGTGAATTTCCTATGAAAGCACTCTGTTTTTACGAGCACGGCGAACTGGACGTTTTGCAGTACACTGACGTACCCGACCCTGAACCGGGGCCGGGCGAGGTGCTGGTGCGGGTACGCGCCTGCGCCCTCAACCATCTGGACGTCTGGGTGCGGCGGGGCTGGCCTGGCCTCAAGCTGGAGCTGCCCCACTGGACCGGCGCTGACGTGGCCGGGGAAGTGGCCGCCCTGGGCGAGGGAGTCGCCGGCTGGGAAGTGGGCCAGCGAGTGGTGGCGAACCCCGGCGTCAGCACCCGCCAGGACGAATTCACCCGCCGGGGAGAGCACTCCCTCAGCCCCGGCTATGTCATCCTGGGAGAACACATCCGGGGTGGCCAGGCCGAGTACGTGGTTGTTCCCGCCGCCAACTTGGTGTCCGTCCCCGAGGGATGGGATTTCCACGAGGCGGCCGCGCCGCTGCTGGTCAGCCTCACCGCCTGGCGCATGCTCATTCACCGGGCCGGCTTGCGGGCCGGCGAATCGGTCCTCGTCGTCGGCGCCGGCGGAGGGGTCAACTCGATGGCCATCCAAATCGCCAAGCTGGCCGGCGCCACCGTCTATGCCCTCACCAGCAGTGAGGAAAAGATCACTAAAGCGGCTGAATTGGGAGCCGACGTGGTGCTCAACTACCGCGAGAATCCTGACTGGAGCAAGACCATCTACAAGATGACCGGCCGGCGCGGAGTGGACGTGGTGGTGGATAACGTCGGGCGGGCGACGCTGGCCCAGAGCATGCGGGCCGTTGCCCGGGGCGGACGCATCGTCATCGTCGGCAACACCTCCGGCCCCCAGGTCGAAATTGACACCCGCCTCATCTTTGGCAAGCAGATCAGCATCATTGGCTCCACGATGGGCTCGCGCCAGGATTTTCGGGACGTGCTGGATCTGCTGTGGGGGAGAAGGATCAAGCCAGTCGTGGATCGGGTGGTGTCGCTTTCCGAGGGCAAGGAAGCCTTTGCCACGCTGGAACGGGGGGAGCAGTTTGGCAAGATCGTGCTTGTGCCGTAACATGGGGTGATATCTGGAATCACAGACTTTGTCGAGCAGACACGGAAAGAAAAGGCGGTTCACCACCGCTCAGAAATGGGTGATCGCCCTCTCCCTCCTGCTGCTGGGGCTGGGGTTGGCGAATCTGGGACGGGCGGGAATGGCCCTGCATTACGATGCCCGCCTGCCCAATCTCCCGCTGACGGCGTCGCTGACCTACCTGGCGGCGCTGGGTATCTCTTGGGGACTGGCCTTCGTCGTTTGCGCGTGGGGACTGGTGCGCTTCCGCCGCTGGGGCCGGCGGGGAGCGCTGGCAGCGGTGACGTTGTACGAGATTCACGTCTGGGTCAACCATCTCTTGTTCGACGCCAACGATTATGCCCGTCAGACCCGGCCGCGCGACCTGGTGCTCACCTTGCTTTTGCTGATCCTCGTCTGGGGGCTGCTGAATTGGCCGAGCGTGCAAAGGGTATTCCGCTCGAAGAATCAATCAAATCCCGTCCATAAGAATCCGTCAAATCCTGCTAATCCGCTGTTATGACCAGACTCAGTAGATCCAAATTCTCATAATCGAGGCGCGGCAGGCGCGACGATCT
>CAYMWP010000165.1:0-8843 GCA_964393895.1 uncultured Anaerolineales bacterium
TAAGTTCACAGGTCAACTGACACGTTTGGGAGCAATTTTGGATCTACTGAGACTCACAATTTGGGATACACACCCCACCCATATGCATCACACTGCTGATGATTACCCATACCCAGATATGGGCGAAACCGGGCCTTCTGAGGCAAAATGCCAATATATGGGGGTGTCGGTGAGCATTGGAGCACTCAAAGATACTCGGGACATTCCGCAAATAACCCGTACGGTCATCACAGGCGGGGGAACCATCCCGGATTTTTGTGTTTTCTCTGTGCTCTCTGTGTCTCTGTGGTGAGATGTGGGTAATCCCCAGTCACATTGGAGTTGCCCGATTTGCAAAAGCGGTGTAGAATAGCAACCTGTGAGAAAATATGCTCTCAACAACGCATTTCGACGCGAGATAGGTTTTTAAGGAGGACACTGCATCAATGACCAAAAAACCCCGCTTGCCAGAAGTACCACCCGAACTCCAGAGCAACGTGCGCCTTATGCCCTGGGACCGCATCTACAATTGGAGCCGCCAGAGATCGCTGTGGCCGCTGTTCGCCGGCCTGGCCTGCTGCGCCTTTGAGATGATAGCCGGAGCCGCCTCCCGCTTCGACTTTGGCCGCTTTGGCATGGAACTCATGCGCGCCAGCCCTCGCCAGGCGGACCTGATGATCGTCTCCGGTACGATCACCAAAAAGATGGCTCCCCAGATCGTGCGCCTCTACAACCAGATGGCCGAGCCCAAATACGTCCTGGCGATGGGAGCCTGCGCCATCTCCGGCGGGCCTTTCAAAGAGGGATACAGCGTCGTCTCCGGCGTGGACAAATTCCTGCCGGTAGACATCTACGTCCCCGGCTGCCCGCCCCGACCAGAGGCATTGATCCACGGTTTCCTGTGCCTGTTCGCCAAGATGGAACAGGAGCCGATCAAGAGCCTGCGCTGGTATCAGAAAGGTGAGGAGACGGGCATCCCCGTGCCGGCGCTGGGGCCAGACCTGGTGGACTGGCGACTGGTGGACGAAATCGCCACGGCCTACGCCGGGAATGGAAAGGAGGGCTAGGCATGGCCGAAGAAAAAACCTCTCAGCAAACGACAGAACTGCTCTCCCTCTTGGAACAACGCTTCCCCGGCGCAGCCCAACCCGCCCAGTACGAGGGGGTGGTCATCGCCCCTGACCGGCTGGTAGAGATCGCCGTCTTCCTGCGAGACGAGATGGGTTATAACCGCCTCTCCTGCGTCACCGGTGTGGACTATCCCGAAGCGGCGAACGGTTCCCCGGCCCGGTTAGAGACCGTCTACAACCTGTTACGTGACCAGGGCGGGCCGGTGACGCTCCACGTGCACGCCGACCGGGAGAACCCCGTCGTCCCCTCACTGGTGTCCGTGTGGCCCTCGGCCAACTTTCAGGAGCGGGAAGCGTGGGACCTGCTGGGCATCCGCTACGAGGGGCACCCCGACCTGCGCCGCATCCTGCTGTGGGAAGGGTTCGACGGCCACCCGCTGCGCAAGGACTGGCGCGAACCGTATTACGAAGAAGACCACAAACCGTTCTCCAGCCGTTACCCCGACGGAGATCCGGTGATGGCAGAGGATCAGACCCCGCTGGGCTGCAACGTCCAGTTCCCCGCGGGCTGGTCGCCACAGGGATGGAAGCCCGAGGACGAGGCGACGGTATACGCGCCGTCGGATGAACTCGTCGCCGCCGATGGGCGCACGATGGAGACCGACCGCGTGGTGCTCAACGTCGGGCCGCAGCACCCCAGCACTCACGGCGTCCTGCGGCTGGTAGCCACTCTGGATGGGGAGACGATCCAGCGCATCGAGCCTACCCTGGGCTACCTGCACCGCAATCACGAAAAGATTGGCGAGCGCAACACCTGGCTGGGCAACATGCCCTACACCGACCGGCTGGACTATATCTGCTCGATGTACAACAACTTTGGCTACGCCGTGGCGGTGGAAAAACTGATGGGCCAAGAGGTGCCGGAGCGGGCGGAGTACATCCGCGTCATCATGGGAGAACTGACTCGCCTGATGAACCACTTTGTCGCCATCGGCGCCTTTTGCAACGACATGGGCATCTACTTTACCGCCATGCTCTACGGCCTGGAGGAGCGCGAGTTGATCCTGGACCTGTTCGAGATGGCCTCCGGCGGGCGGATGATGTGCAACTATTTCCGCTTTGGCGGTGTGGCCCGCGATCTGCCGGCAGAGTTCGTCCCGCTGGCCAAGGAATTGGTCAACGAGCGCTTCCCGAACGCCGTGGACGATCTGGAGAGGTTCCTGGCGGATAACGAGGTCTTTCGCGCCCGCACCGAGGGCGTCGGAGTGCTGCCGCCGGATAAAGCTGTGGCCTATGGCTGCACCGGCCCGTTGCTGCGAGGTTCCGGCGTTCCCTACGACGTGCGCCGCGCCGAGCCATACTCCGTCTACGACCATTTCGATTGGGACGTGGTGGTGCGTTACGACTGTGACGTCTTTAGCCGCTTTATGGTGCGCATAGAAGAGATGCGGCAATCGCTCCGCATCCTGCGCCAGGCGCTCGACCGGCTGCCGAAAGGGCCGGTCCAGGCCGGGAAGAAAAAGTACAACGTCAAAATCCCGGCGGGCGAGGCCTACGGTCGGGTGGAGGCTCCCAAGGGAGAGTACGGCTTCTACCTGGTGTCCGACGGTGGAGCGAACCCGTACCGTTATCACATCCGCACCCCCAGTTTCGTCAACCTGGGAGCGATGAACGAAATGTGTCGCGGGCACTTGATCGCTGACGTGGTGATCATTCTGGGCAGCATAGATATTACACTGGGTGAGGTGGACCGCTAATGTATGGATTAGGAATACTCAAATCGTTCAGCGTCACTATGAGACGCTTTTTGACGAGTTACGTGGAGGATATTCGCTACCTGGGCAAGCGCTACCGGCCGGAGAACATCCCGGCCCGGCAAAGCCCCAAAGGCCGGGGCATCTTTACCGTGCAGTACCCCAAGGAAAGATTGCCGCTCCCAGAGAACTTTCGCATGTTCCCCTTCCAAGTGATAGACCCGGAGACGAACAAACCGCGCTGTACTGCCTGCGGCATCTGCGTTCAGGCCTGTCCCACTCAGTGCATCTGGATCAAACGGGCCACCGACCCGGAGACAGGCAAACCGAAACGAGAGCCGGCCGAGTTCTACGTTGACGTGAGCATCTGTATGTCGTGCGGCATGTGCGCCGAATTTTGCCCGTTCGATGCCATCAAGATGGGGCACGACTATGAACTGGCCGACTTTAGACGCTCGTTCCTATGGAGCCTGGATCAGTTGTCAAAGCCGCTATCGTACCACGCCGCAATCCACCCCACCGAGTACGCGGCTGCCCAGGCGGAACGAGAACGAAAGGCCGCCAAGAAAAAGTGATTCAAAGCTCCAATTCCGCATCCCAAGTGGTAGGCGTCCGTTTTCAGCCTACGGGCAAAATCTACCACTTTTACTCCGCTGGCCGTCGAGACCTGCGACCGGGAGACTTTGTCCTCGTCGAGACCGTGCGCGGTCAACAACTGGGAGAAGCGGTCTGTATGCGGCCCGTGCGCGATGGCGAGGATACCAGAAAACTCAAAGCGGTGCAGCGGCGGGCCAACAGCCTAGACCTGGCGCGACGACGGCAATGGCAGCAAAAAGAGCAAAAAGCACTGGCCGTCGCACGCGAGGCGGCAGAGGAGTTGAGCCTACCCATCAAACTCGCCGCTGCTGAGTATGCCTTCGATGGTCAACGGTTGACGCTGCTGTACGTGAGCGAAGACAAGGATTTGGACTTTAAGGAGCTACAGCAACGCTTGCAAAGCGCGGTGGACGGCCGGGTGGAACTGCGGAGGATCGGCCCGCGCGACCACGCTAAACTGCTGGGCGGCTATGGGGCTTGCGGCGAACCGCGCTGTTGCTCTCGCTTCCTGTCCGAGTTCAGCCCCGTCTCTATCAAGATGGCCAAAGTGCAGGGGGTTTCGCTCAGCCCGGCGGAAATAACGGGGATGTGCCAAAGGCTACGGTGCTGCCTCACCTACGAACACGAGCAGTACCAAGAGGCGTGCAAGATGATGCCCCGGCGCAAGAAACGTGTGAACACCCCCCACGGCGAGGGAAAAGTAATAGACCTGCTTCCGCTGGAGGGAATAGTCGTCGTACACGTGGACGACCGGCGGCTGGAAGTACCGGTCGAAGAAGTAGAGCCCATCAAGAAAAAATAAGGGCAGCTCTCTTACCTGCCAAGATGACGCACCGGTGTGCGCCTGAAAAGAAACCAGGTTTTGTGCAACTACGGTTGCCGTAAGCGCAGACGCTTCTGCTTCGCCCGAAGCGACAAAACCTGGTTTCTTTGTTTAGCGAAAAGAGGAAAATGTTGTGTCAGGCCAAATAGATTTCAGATCCCAGGCGACGTCGCTCCGTGAGCAACTGGTCGCCTGGCGGCGCGACTTTCACGCGCACCCGGAGATTGGCTTCCAGGAGCACCGCTCGGCCAACGCCATCGCCGCACGACTGCGCGAGTTGGGGTACCAGGTGCAGACGGGCATCGCCAAGACCGGCGTGGTCGGGTTGCTTGAGGGAGAACGACCAGGCCCGGTGGTGATGTTGCGCTTCGATATGGACGCGCTGCCCATCTTTGAGGAGAACGATACCGACTATGTGTCGCAGAATCCCGGCGTGATGCACGGCTGCGGCCACGACGGCCACATGGCGATTGGACTGGGCGTCGCCACGCTGATGGCCCAACTTGGGGATGAAATGGCCGGCACGCTCAAGCTCGTATTCCAGCCAGGTGAGGAGGGGATGAACGGAGCCGAGGTAATGGTCAAAGAGGGCGTGCTGGAGAACCCCCGCCCTGACGTCGTCCTGGCGACCCACGTCTGGAACGATTCACCCATAGGCACGCTGGACGTCACACCGGGCGCAGTCATGGCGGCCGCCGAAAGGTGGGACTGCACCATCCGGGGACGAGGCGGACACGGCGCGCAGCCCCAGCGAACGGTGGACCCCATCGTCGTCGCTGCCCAGATCGTGGTTGCCCTGCAAACCATCGTCAGCCGCAACGTCGGCCCGTTGGAGACGGCGGTGGTGACGGTAGGCTCGATCCAGGGCGGCGACACCTTTAACGTCATTCCTTCGAAAGTCGTGATGGAGGGCACCATCCGCACCTACGACCCGCAAGTGCGGGAGACGGTATTACGGCGGGTGCGCGAGGTGATCGAGGGAGTGGCGGCGGCCTGCGGCGCGGAGGCCGAACTGGAAATCACTCCCCTGACGCCGGCGGTGATCAACGATGCAGAGGTCGTCGAGGTGGTGCGGGCAGCGGCTCGGGCGGTGGTCAGCCCGGAGAACGTCTACTCCGGCAAGCGGACGATGGGCAGCGAGGACGCGGCCTACTTTTTGCGGCAAGTTCCGGGCTGCTACTTTTTCCTCGGCTCGGCCAACGCCGAGCGGGGGCTGGATGCGCCCCATCACAGCCCACGCTTCGATTTCGACGAGGACGCGCTGCCGCTGGGAGTAGCCGTCATGATGCACGCTCTGGCGCATTACCTGCTGTGAGTCAGGTGCGAAGCACTTTAAGTGCGTCGCACCTCCGAGTAGACATGTCCACCTCCTCGCTGACCATCGGTATCGAAGAGGAATACCAGATCATAGACCCCGCCACGCGGGAGCTGTGCTCCTACGTGCAGCGATTCCTCGAACAGGGCCGGACCGTGCTGCCCGACCAGGTTCATCCCGAGTTTATGCAGTCGCAGGTAGAGGCCGGCACCCGCATCTGCCAGGACATTCGGCACGTTCGCCGCGAACTCGTCCGCATGCGAAGCTCCATCTGGGAAATGGCCGAGCGAGAGGGGTTATGGGTCGCGGCGGCCGGCACGCACCCCTTCTCACTCTGGGAGCACCAGGAGGTCTCGCCCTTTGGCCGCTACCCCGAACTGGCTCGCTTCTTGCAGGACGTGGGACGGCGGCTGCTGATCTTTGGGATGCACGTCCACATCGGTATCGAGGATCGGGAGTTGCTGATAGAGGTGATGAACCAAGTACGCTACTTTTTGCCCCACCTGCACGCCCTTTCGACCAGCTCCCCTTTCTGGCACGGCCGCGACACCGGGCTAAAATCCTACCGCAGCGTCGTCTTTGGCAGCCTGCCCCGCACCGGTCTCCCCCAACGATTCGGCTCCTACGCCGACTATCGCCACTACGTGGATACGCTCCTGGCAACCGGCAGCATCGACGAACCAACCCACATCTGGTGGGACGTGCGCCCCAGCGAAAAGTTCCCCACGCTGGAGGTGCGCATCCCCGATATGTGCACCCGCATCGAAGAGACGTTGTGCATCGCGGCGCTGGTACAGGCCATCGTGGCCAAGCTGATACAACTGCGCCGCTCGAATCAGAGCTGGCGCTTGTACCCCAAGCACCTCCTGGACGAAAACAAGTGGCGCGCCGTGCGCTATGGTATCGAGGGCAAATTGATTGATTTCGGCAAAACCGAAGAGGCGTCCTTCCCCACACTGATCGAGGAACTCGTAGCCTGGGTGGACGACGTGGTGGACGAGCTGGGCAGCCGGGCGGAGGTCGAGTACGTCCACACTATCCTGAGCCAGGGCGCCAGCGCCGACCGCCAACTGGCCGTCTACCGCCGGACGGGCGATTTCCGGGACGTGGTAGACCACGTGATAGAGGAGACACGCGCCTGATCACCATCGCCCAAGCCAGGCGCTACTACGACGAGGCCGACGCGGTACACGACTTTGACCACGTGCTGCGGGTGCTGGCGCTGGCCGAGCGCATCGGGCCGGCCGAAGGGGCCGATATGGAGATCGTGCGAGCGGCGGCGCTGCTGCACGACGCCGGGCGCGCCCGGGCCGAGGCGGCCGGACTAGACCACGCCGCCTTTGCCGCCGAGCGGGCGCGGGAGATCCTGACGCAGCACCGGCCCGGAAGAGCCGGTGCTAGGCCATTCTCGGCTCAGGTGGAAGCCGTGGCCCATGCCATCGCCGCCCATCGCTTCCGCACCGGCCCGCAGCCGGAGACACTGGAAGCGCGAGTGCTCTTTGACGCCGACAAGCTGGACGCCATCGGTGCGGTGGGAGTAGCACGGGCCTTTGCCTACGGCGGCGCGCACGACCAGCGATTGTGGGCCTCCATCGAGGAGGTGGACGTGGCCCGTTGGACGGAAGAGGGGGACGACCCCGCCACACACACGCCGGTGCACGAGTTCGTCGTCAAGCTATCGCGCCTCAAGGAACGGCTCTACACCCAGACCGGCCGCGCCATGGCCGAGGAGCGTCACGCCTACATGGTCGCCTTCTTCGAGCGGCTCGACGCCGAGGCGCGCGGGGAGCTATAGAGAGCCGCCTGTCCCATGGCCCAACGCCGTTTCGTGGCTCTGACCTTTCTCCTGGCGCTGGCGCTGCGGTTGGCGCCCGTCCTGCTCGCCCGAGATCTGCCCATCGGCCTGGACGACATGTTCCAGTACGACATGCTGGCCCGCTCCATCGTCGCCGGGAACGGCTATCGCTGGTACGCCGAAAAAGACCTGGCGCTGATCCAACGATACGTCTTGATGGAATTACCCGCCGAGTACGATCCGCGCGGCGTACCGACCAGCTTTCGAGCGCCCGGCTACCCCGCCTTCCTGGCCCTGGTTTACGCCGTCTGCGGCGTGGGGCCGCACCGCTTCTTTGCCGCCCGTCTGGCCCAGGCGGTGTTGGGAGCCACGCTCGCGCCGCTGACCTGGGCGCTGGCGCGGCAACTTTGGTTTGGGGAACGGACAGCGCGCCGGGCCGCCATCGTCATTGCCCTCTTCCCGCTTCTCGCCATCTACCCGCTGGCGCTGGCGAGCGAGAACCTATTTGTCCCATTACTGGCGCTCTCGCTGGCGCTGGTGCTGCGGGCCGACGAACGAGGGGAAGCACGCGACTATGCTCTGGCCGGGTTCGTCCTGGGGCTGACCGCGCTGACCCGCTCCATCGTCGCCGGGTTCGTGGCGCTGGCGGCGCTGTGGGGATGGTGGGGATCGCGGGAAAAGAGCGCCGGATTTCGTAACGCCGCCCTGCTGATTTCGTGCTTCCTGCTGGTCACTGTGCCCTGGGCGGCGCGCAACACGCTGCTACACGGCCGGCCAACCTGGATCGAGACCACCCTGGGTTACAATATGTATCTCGGATATCACCCCCAGTCCAGCGGTACTTTTCAATACGGCATCTCGCTCGACCTGCTGCCCATCCTCGACGACGGCGAACGGCACGACCGGGGAATGGAGGGATTCTGGTCGTTCCTGCGCGCCGCCCCTGGTCGCGTGCCCTACCTGATGGCGCGCAAAGTGGGCTATTTGTGGGGATTGGACAAGCGGGCGCTGATCTACTTTTACGGCAACAACTTTGTCGGACGCTGGCCGGGCTGGCTGCTAGGGCTGGTTTTCCTGCTCGCCTGCGGGCCGTTGGTCGCGTTGGCCCCCGCCGCAGCCGGAGGGTTGACCTGTGGGCAGTTGGAGCGGCGCAAAGGGTTCGTCGCGCTGCTCCTGATCTATTACACCGGCGTGCACGCGCTCATCCTGTCCGCGTCCCGTTTCCACGTCCCCCTGCTGCCGGTGATCGCCATACTGGCCGCCTACGCCTTTACCCAGCGGCCCTGGCGCGAGTCTCGTCGCTGGCAGCGCGGGCTGGCCGTTCTGTTGATCACGCTGCTGTTACTGAACTGGGGCCTGGAGATAGCGCGGGACTGGGATACCCTGGTCGCGCTCTTCGGCCCCCGGGGATACCGTCTGGGCCTGCCATACTGACCAACCTGACGTTTGATGCTAAATGCAGCGATGCATAAATTCGTTCCGCTTTGCGCCGGCCCGCACCGCGGGCTGA
>CAYMWP010000166.1:0-8820 GCA_964393895.1 uncultured Anaerolineales bacterium
AAAACAGACGGTGCTGGCTGGTTTTTTCCTAGCATCGGCTCTTTTAGGCCGATGCGCCCAAGCTAGAATTGCCAAAACGGGAATTGCTGACCATTGGCTTTGTCCCAAACGTGATACGCTCGCATCTTGCGGCTTGGCCGCGCTATGTGCGTTGTTGGATCAAGTGGCGCAGAAATAAAGTTCGGGGTAGAATAAGGCGTCGGATGAGGGACGAGCGGCTTGCATGCAGCCAACTTACCGGAGACGAAGAATGGCAACGTGGACAGAACGAGAACAAAAACGAGTTGACGGGTGCGACGTGGTCGTAGTGGGGGCCGGGCTGATGGGCGCGGCAGTGGCTGTGCGCCTGGCCCGCGCGGGGTTCGAGACGGCGCTGCTGGAGGCGCAAGTTGTGGCGGGCGGCGCGACCGGCCGCAGCGCCGGGATGGCGCTCACCGGCCTGGGCGGTCACTACAACTGGGCTGTCTCCGCCTACGGCCGCCAGCAAGCGCGAGAGGTCTGGTCACTCACCGTTGAAGGACGTGAGCGCTTGGTCGAGGCCGCCGAGCGGCTGGCAGTGCCCGTCGAAAAGACCGGCAGCCTGGCGCTGGCCGTCGAAGATGTCGAGGCGGACGCTTTGGAAGAGTCAGCCGTGCTGTTGCAGGAGGATGGCTTTGACGTGCGATTCGAACCCGGCGACCCGCTGGGGCGGGGCTTTCGCGCCGCCTTGCACCATCCTGCCGACGTGATGGTGGACGGGGCCGCGCTGACCCGGTCACTGTTGGCCTCTGAGGAAGTGAGCGTCCACGAAAGAACCGAGGTCTATGACCTGGAACCAGAGAAGGAGAGCGTGCGCGTATGGGCGCAGGGCCGCAACGTGCTCTGTAGCGCCGTCGTGTTGGCGGTCAATGGCTACGCGCCACTGCTCGATCCCTACTTTACCGACAAGGTCGCCCCGACCCGCAGCCTCATTTTCGCCACCGAGCCGTTGGACAGGCCGGTGCTGGAGCAACCTTGTTACGCTGACTATGGCTACGAGTACTGCTGTCAGTTGCCAGACCGTCGGCTGCTGCTGGGTGGGTGGCGGCGCCCGCAATCATCGGGCCAGGGGAAGGGTGGGGCGCCAGAGTTGGGAGACGTGGTCCGAGATGGACTGGCCCACTTTGCATCCTACTATTTCCCCGACGTGGAGATACAGAGCGCCGACCGTTGGTCCGGCATAATGGGCTTTACGCCCGACGGACTGCCGCTGCTGGGCCGGTTGCCCGCTCTGCCGCAGGTCTACTTTGCGGTCGGGCTGGGGGGCCGGGGGTTGTCCTGGGCCTTTGTCCTCGCCGACCGGTTGATGGCGCTGATGCTGAACGACGCCGAGCCTGACATTCTCTCGGCGGCGCGGTTCGCTTGAGAGAAAAGCGGCGCGTATGGGAACGCGTCCTTCCCCAACCGGCAACTGTAGGGTGGGTTGCTTACCCGTCGCCCGGCGATGCGCCGCTCCTCGCAAGATGGGTGAAACTAGGCAACGTCGGCCAGCGCCCGCGCAATAGCCTGGATGTGCGCCGGGGTCGAGCCGCAGCAGCCGCCCACCACCCGCGCCCCCAGTGCGACGAACCGACGGGCATATTTCGCCATGTCCTCCGGCGTGGCGTCGTACATCACTTCCCGCCCTACCGTATACGGCTTGCCCGCGTTCGGCTTGACGATGAGGGGAGCCTGGGGCGCGACCTCGTGTATCTTTGCCACCGCCCCCTCGGTCATCTCTAGCGTCGCGCCGCAGTTGGCGCCGAGAGCGTCCACGCCCAGCGCCAGCAACGTCTCCGTTGCCTGCTCCGGGCTGACTCCCATGTTCGTCCGCCCGTGCTGGTCGAAGGAGAGGGTGGCAAAGACGGGCAAGCCGGCCCCGGCCCGCTGCGCTCCTTCGACGGCGGCCCGCGCCTCGTCCAGGGCTGACATGGTCTCGACGTAGAGCACGTCCACTCCGGCCTCCGCCAGCGCCGTTGCCTGCTCGGCGAAAATGTCCACCGCCTGCTCGTAGGTGAGCTTGCCCATGGGGGCCAGGAACTCGCCCAGGGGACCGATGTCGCCGGCCACGTAAGCCCCGTCGCCGGCAGCCTCGCGGGCGACCCCCACCGCCCGCCGGTTGACCTCGGCCACGCGCTCGGCCAGCCCAGGCCGCTGGAGCCGCGTCCGCGTCCCGCCAAAGGTGCAGGTCAGGATCAGTTCGGCCCCGGCCTCGACGTAGGCCCGGTGTACCCCTATCACAGGATCGGGATTCTCCAGCAGCCAGGCCTCCGGCGACATGCCGGTGGGCAACCCGGCCTCCTGTAACATGGTGCCCATCGCGCCATCGGCGACGATGACGCGACCGCTTTCCAATCTCGATAGCATGTTCTCTTGTCTCATTGTATACCTCTCTGCATGGTGCCGTCTGATGGAGCTGATCGTGTGCTTGCTCGTATTCTCCATGATTTTCACTTTTTAGTCAACTGACCCGAGTGGCACGGGGGTAAACACTGGATCAGGAGGCTGCGTGGTACTCGAACGATTTGGTAGAGCAACCGCCAAAGCGTCTCGCAAGAAGCGCGAGGCCATCGAGCGGCTGGAATGGCAAATCGGCGATTCGCGCCAGGCAACGCCTTTTGAGGTTTGACAACGTTTCTGAAATGTTATAAACTAGAGCCGCTGGTTGGCTGGTTGTGGTAGCGGCAAAGGGGGGGCGATGACAAAGCGGAGAGCAATCCCCAATGAGGTGCGAGACAGACTGCTGGTGGAAGCGATGCACCGATGCTGTCTCTGCCCGGAACACCACGAGGTGGTTGATATACACCACATCGTGCCCATCAGCGAGGACGGGCCGAACACCGGGGACAACCTAATGGTAGTCTGTCCTACCTGTCATGCCAGGATCCACCGCATTCGCAACCGTTACAACCCGAAGCAACTGCGGATGTACAAGGAGCGATGGGTAGAGTTGTGCGCGCTAGGGCTGCCGCTGGACGTGCGCATGAGGCAAGCGTTCAACTACACCCAACCACCCCAACCACCCGAACCAGAGATTCCACCGGACATGATACCCGAAACCCTCCCCATCCCCGCCGGCCCTTTCTGGATGGGCAGCGACCTCAATGACGCCCAAGCTTCCGCCAACGAAAAGCCGCGCAGTAAGCTTGATCTTGCCGAGTACCAAATCGGTCGCTACCCGGTCACTAATGCTCAATACGCCTGCTTTGTCCAAGACACTGACCACGCACCACCGGAGCATTGGGACGGGGAGAACGTCCCCGTTGGCCTGGAGGATCACCCCGTGGTGAACGTCAGCCACGCGGACGCCGTCGCCTACTGCCGCTGGTTGAGCAAGGTCGCTGAGGAACACTACCGGCTACCCACAGAGGAAGAATGGGAGAAAGCAGCGCGAGGCGGTTTGCCACAAACACGGCGCTATCCCTGGGGGGATAAGTGGCAGGATAACGTCTGTAACACAGAAGAAATGGGACGAAAGGGCACAAAGTCCGTCCACGAGTTCGAGCAAGATAGCCAGAGTCCATTCGGGGTCGTGGATATGGCGGGCAACGTCTGGGAGTGGACGGCAAGCTGGTACGAGCGATATCCTGGCTCTCCCCACGAAAGCTCGAACTATGGGCGCAAGTTCCGGGTGGTGCGGGGCGGCTCCTGGGATTACTCCGCTCAGTCAGCCCGCATCTCCTGCCGGGGGCGGTACGAGCCCAACGAGCGGCGAGCCTATTTGGGATTCCGTGTCGCGTTGGAGGCTGGTCAAACAATTGACGCTGCCCCAGAGGAGCCCCTGAAACCCCCAATTGCCGCCGCCAGAAAGCCCCCGGAGAAGATTGACCTAGCCAAACTACGCCGGTTGATCACCGACTGCTTCGACCAAGAGGAGTTGCGCACACTCTGCTTCGACCTGGGAGTGGATTACGACAGCTTGCGGGGTGAAGGGAAAACAGCCAAGACCAGAGAGTTGGTGGCCTACTTCCAACGCCATAAAAACATTCCCGAGTTAATCGGAGCCTGCCGGCAGCGGAGACCGCACGTTTCCTGGTAAAGAATGGAGGCACAGCGATGGAACAGCCAGAAATAGCAGAACAACCGGAAGCAGAAGCAGAGGAGCAGGAAGCGACGTCAGGGCAACAGGATACGCAACCATCGGAGCCGTCGCCAGGGTCTGAATCGCTCGCACCTGCGGAGCCGGAGGGCGGGTACCGCTTCAAAGAGGGTGAACTGATCGCTGACCGTTACCGTGTCGTCGCCCCTCTGGGGTTCGGCGGCTTCTCCCAGGTCTATCGTTGCAAGGATGTCAGGTTAGGGCATGACGTAGCGATAAAAGTGCTGAATGAGAAAGAAGTGGGTCTACAGGAAGCGCGCGCTGCTGTCAAACTCAGACACGCTAATATCGTACGAGTTTCCGATACGTTCGAGTTGAAAGATGGCACTTCCATCATACTCTTCGATTACGTGGCAGGCCAAACATTGGAAGCGCATCTAGTTCAGGCTCAGGATCGGCGGTTTCCACTGGACCCGGACACCCTGCAAATTATCCGTCAGGTCGCCGATGCCCTCGACTATGCCCACAGCCAAAACGTGATTCACCGGGACATCAAGCCCAGCAACATTATCCTGGATCAACAGAATAGCGCCTACCTGACTGACTTTGGCCTGGCAGAAGTGAAGAGACCAGCCGATGGAAGGTCTGCTCTAACAACAGAAGTGCAGAGACAGTTAAGTGGCACTATTCCCTACATGGCTCCCGAGCAGATTAGAGAGGGAACCCCAGGGGATGCGCGTGGCGATCTCTACTCGCTGGGCGTTGTTGTCTACAGAATTTTGACCGGTGTGCTCCCATATCCTGAACCGGACACTGGTTTTCTGATGTTTAAAATTGTCGCGGCCGAGCCTATCCCGCCGACCCAAGCCAACCCGGATCTTCCCTGGGGCGTGGAATCGGTGTTGCTGCGGGCGATAGACAAGGACCCAGATAAGCGCCCCCCTTCTTGCCTGGTCTTTGCCGATGAACTGGAAAAGGCCGCCCGGGCCTATGTGGAGGCGGGCGCCCAATATGCGCAAGCCAAGGAATTATTCGAGAGCAAACGATGGCGCCAGGCGCTGGCCGCCTTCGAGTCGTTGGAAGTCCAGGCAAAGGGTTTCAAAGACACCGCCCACTACCTGGAGCAAACTCGCAATCAGGTGCGCTTCCTCGAGCTCTACGAGCAGGCCCAGGGCTTGCTGGAACAGGGAGAATACCAGGCTGCTCTGGACACGCTGAACAACCTGACCCAATTGGACCCCGAGTACGACGTGGCCGACCTGCGCCAACAGGCCCGCGAAAATCTGGCCCGGGAGAAAAAGGAGACGCTGGACGCCCAATACCGGCAGGCCGTGCGCCAATTCAAGAATCAGGAGTACGAAGCCTGTCTGGACACCCTGGCCGTGATCTACGAGCAGGACGCCGACTATTCCGATCCAGAGGAAATCGTGCAGCCCGCCCGCGCACAAGCGGAGCGGCAACGGAGACTGCGCGAGCTCTACAATCGAGGCGTGAAACAGATGGGTCAGGAGCAATGGGAGGAGGCCGTCGCTGCCTTCCAGGAGCTGCAGGAGGAAGAACCCGGCTACGAGGACGTCGAGAATCAGTTGGCCTCGGCCCGTCTGCTCGCCAAAGTGTCCTTGCCCCTGCAAGAGGCCAGGGAGCTGTTGAAACAGGAGAAATTCGTCGCCTGCGTGGACAAGCTCCAAGAACTGGGCCAAATAGACCCCGACTACAAACGAGACGAAGTGGAGCGCCTGCGGCAAGAGGCGCTGAACCTGCTATACCGCCGGGCCACCGGCCTGCTGGAGGGAGGTAAATTCAAAGACAGCCTGACCGCGCTGACCGCACTGGAGCAGCGCTCCCCGGACTATCCAGGCGTGGAGGAGCTGGAGGCCCAGGCCCGGGAAGGCATCCGTATTCAAGACCTGCGGGCCAAATTGGACGGCCTGTACCAACGAGCCGTGGAGCACCTCAACCGACGAGAACACGCCCAGGCACTCGAACTGTGGCAGGAAATCCAACAGCAGCAAGAGGACCTGGAATATCCCGATGAGCGGAACGTGGAAAGCCTGGCGAAAAGCGGCCTCTGTATGCAGCTCTATAACCAGGCCCTGGCAGCCTTGACCCAGGAAGACTTTGACCGGGCGCTAGGGTCGTGGCAGCAGGTTTGTGAGGTGGACCCCACCTACCCCGATAGCCAACGAGTCGAACAGCAAGCCCGGGCGATGCAGCTCTACCGCCAGTCCCTGGACGCCCTGACCCAGGGCGATCCCCAGCGGGCGCTGGAGCTGCTGCGCCAGGCGCGCGACGCCAACCCCAACCACCCCGACAAACAGCGCGTGGAGCAACAGGCCCGGTCTATGATGCTCTACAGCCAGGCCCAGCAAGCTCTGAATCGCGGAGATACTCGCCAGGCGCTAGAGTTGCTGAGCCAAACCCGTCAGGTGGACCCCAACTACCCCGACGACCAGCACGTTGAACAACGGGCCCAGGCGATGACCCTCTATGGGCAAGCATCAGACGCTCTTACTCAAGAGGAATATCGTCGAGCGTTAGAGTTATTGCAACAAGTGCGGACCATTGACCCCCACTACCCCGACAAACACCAGGTCGAGCAACAGGCCCAGGCCGTGCTTGATGAACGGGAGAGAGCCGAGAAACTGCGCCGTTGGGGCCTTTACATCGGTGTGGGGGCCGCCGCCCTGATATGCCTGGCCATCATCGTCGCCCTCGCCGGTAGTCCCTATCTCCCGTGGGCCAGGCCCACGCCGACGGCCACACCCACACTGACCCCCTCCCCTTCACCGACCCTCACACCCTCACTGACTTCCACGACCCCGCCGCCGACAGATACACCGTCGCCTTCCCCTACCTCAGAACCAACCTCCGCTCCCGACACCCACGCCACCGCTACTCAGGGAGCCGGCATATTTGTCGCGCCGGACGCCGACTCACAGACGGTAGGCGGCGTGGCAGAGGGGGAGCAGGTGCGGGTGCTGGGGCGCTCCCAGTACGGAAATTGGTTCTACGTCCGCGACGACCAGGGCGTGGAGGGTTTCACCTACGTCCCCCGCTACGAGTGGTCGGGGGACTATGAGGCGCTGCCCATCGTGCCCTCCACCATCACGCCCGTGCCCGTCACTCCGCCGCCCCCCGGAACTCCGCACCCTCTCCTGACGATAGACCTGTGGCATTTGCCCTGGACCGCGGACTGCAAAGCAGAGTGGACGATGTCCGTCTTTATTGCGGGCCACGGCGGCAACGGCGTCTACACCTACTACTGGGACGACCAGGTGGTGGCCGGCCCGCTGACCAACGAGGGCCACACCTTTGAGGTGCACGGCAGCGGCAGTACGCTCATTGGCACAGGCAGGGTAGTCTCGGGAGACGGGCAGGTGGCTGAAAAGGCTCTTCTGATCCCGGCGCCCTGTCCCTAGTAAACGGGGTTGCGCCGGCCCCAGCGCCGTTTGTTCTACGGCGGTGCGGCTTTCAACTCAACCTGCCACCAGAAAGTTGCGCGCCAACCGATGCGCACAGTTGAAGTTACAGAAAGATGTGTTATAATGTCGGCGACAGGGGGTCTGTACAGTCTCCCTCGCGCGCACACAACTTTCAGAGGAGAGTGAAGAAAAACATGCCATTCAAACAACTGGGGATCATGGAACTGGTGATCATATTGGTGGTCGTTATACTCATCTTTGGCGTAGGCCGGCTGGGCAAGCTCGGCAAGGACCTGGGAGAAGGCATACGCGAGTTTCGACGGGGCATTTCGACCGGAGAGAATGAGCAAGCAGAGGAAACGACAGAAGAAAAAGCCTGACGATAAACTGGCTCCCAAACCTATGGCCGCTTGGGAGCCAGCATATTCTTATGGGTGTGTTTCATTTCAGTTGTAGGCCCTTGTGGCCGTTTTTTATTGTGCACTAGTTACCTCCAATCGGCCACAAGCCCCAGATTCATCCCAAGCACAGCGACTATCTCCCGTTTCTGCCAGCGCGCAACGAACAACCCCGGCAGAAACGCACATACGCAAAGAAAAGCACCCTGAGGCTCTCCGTGACTCCTCCGTGTAACCAGGCGTGTTACTTTTGCAGTAATACCCAAAAACAAAAAAAGTCCCTTGGCAATGACCTACTCTCCCAGGGGGTCGCCCCCCCAGTACCATCGGCGCTGGCGGGCTTAACTGCCGGGTTCGAGATGGGACCGGGTGTGTCCCCGCCGCTAGAATCACCAAGAGACTTTTATAAACTGAACAGGCTTGCTCACAAAGCCAGCGTACTCACTATGTGAACGACGCGAAAACTCCAAGTTCTCCGCACCACGGTTTAAGTCCTCGACCGTTAGTACGGGTTAGCTGAACGCATTGCTGCGCTTACACCTCCCGCCTATCAAACCGGTAGTCTTCCGGCGGTCTTACTCCCTTAACGGGATGGGGGACCTAATCTTGGGGCGAGTTTCCCACTTAGATGCTTTCAGCGGTTATCTCTGCCAGACGTAGCTACCCAGCAATGCCCCTGGCGGGACAACTGGCACACTAGAGGTCTGTCCACTCCGGTCCTCTCGTACTAAGAGCAGCTCCCCTCAAGTCCCCTGCGCCCACAGCGGATAGAGACCGACCTGTCTCACGACGGTCTGAACCCAGCTCACGTACCGCTTTAATGGGCGAACAGCCCAACCCTTGGGACCATATTCAGCCCCAGGATGCGATGAGCCGACATCGAGGTGCCGAGCCAGGTCGTCGATGTGAACTCTTGGACCTGACTAGCCTGTTATCCCCGGGGTAGCTTTTATCCGGTAAGCCA
>CAYMWP010000167.1:0-8746 GCA_964393895.1 uncultured Anaerolineales bacterium
CGGCGACGGCGACCACTCCCAGGAGCAGGTCTATCACGCCGGTCAGCACGCCGCCTCCCAGCCCGGTCGCGCGGGAGACGTTCAGTCCGCCGGTGTGGCCGCTGCCCCGCTGGCGCACGTCCACGCCTCGCATGGCGCGGGCCACGAGCACGCCCGTGGGAACCGCGCCCAGCAAGTAGCCCCATACCCCGGCCACAAAAAGTTCGATTATCATGATCGTCGCTCCTCTCGTCAGCATTGCTCGGGAAACCAGGTTTCTATCACAACAGTCTCAGCAGCGTACTCGCAGCCGTCGGGGGAGGATCTCGAATTCCAACCGGTGCGCGTCGGTGCACAGCATCTCTCCATCGGCGTGAGCGATCAGCTCGTCCGGCGAGGAGATGACCACCCGCTCGGCGCGCGCCATCGTGACTGCCTCGTGGTTCACGTGCGAGCCGTCCATAAAGCGGGGGACGAGGGCCAGCATGTCCATTTTGCCTATCTCCCGCGTGATGCACAGGTCGAGAAGCCCATCGTCGGGTTGGGCGTCGGGTGTGGTGAAAAAGCCGCCCCCTTCGCGCGGTCCGTTGGCGACGCAGACCATCAAGGCCGTTAGCTCCAGCTTCCGATCGTCGTACTCGATGGTCAGCCGCGGAGCCTGGGATAGAAAGATGGTCTTCAAGACGACGGGCAGATAGAGCGCCATCCCACGCACCCATTTGACTTTGAGAGCCTCGTACGTCACCCGGCCGCCAAAGCCGACGTTGACCGTGTTGTCAAAGTAGCGCGCGGGTTGGTCGTCTACCGTGACCCGGCACACGTCCACGATGCGGGTTTGGCCGCGCGCCAGGCGCTGGCAGGCTCCTTTCAGGTCGGGAGGGATGCCGATGGTGTGGGCAAAGTCGCTGCCAGAGCCGACGGGGATGACGCCCAGCACGCCGATCGCGCCGTCTCCGGCCTCCGCCATCAGGCCGTTGACGACTTCGTGGGTCGTACCGTCGCCGCCGGCGGCTACGATGACCTCAAAACCATCACGGGCTGCCTGTCGGGCCAGTGTAACCGCGTGTCCTGCCCATTCCGTGCGCGCCAGGTCAAAGTCTACTCCTTCCGCGCTCAGGAACCGGCGCAACGCCGGCTCGGACCGGTCGCCGTACCCCCGGCCTGCGATTGGATTGAGAATGATCTTGGCAGATTTCATTGTCTTCTCCTGATATTGATGACCAATGGTCGGATAGCAACTTTCGAGGCAAAGAGCGTTTGACAGTGTCCTCGCCTGGGGGTAGAATAGGCCAAGCGGACACGGCTATGCGAAAAAAGGAGGTGCGCGATGACCGAGCAATTGCCTTTGCCAGATGTAAATGATACACCTGTTGAAGAATTTCCGCAATCCGATACTCTGCCAGGCCTGAACGCCCGATCCTCACTGCGGGCAGCTCTGGGAGCCTTCGAGGTCTATATGCGAGAGCAGGATTTTGCCGAGAACACGGTGAGCGCTTTCCTCTCCGACCTCAACATATTGGCCCAGTTCGTCGGCGCGGGGGCGGCGGTGGGCGATATCTCCACCCGCGACCTCAATCGCTTCAGCGATTGGTTGGTGAACGGGCGGGGTGTGCCGTGTAACCCCAAGTCGCTGGCCCGGCGGGTGACTGCGCTCAAGGTCTTTTTCGGCTGGCTGGCCGAGACGGGGGTGCTCTCCAAGGACCCGGCCGCTCCCGTGGTCCACAAGCCGGTGCTGATGCCGCTGCCCGACATCCTCTCCGAGGCCGAGGTGGAACAAGTGCTGGGTGTCACCCAGGCGCTGCGGCACGGGGAAAAGCCGGACGCTCGCCCTCACTTGCTGGTGACGCTGCTGCTGCACACTGGCGTCAAGAAGGGGGAGTGTATGAACATTGTGATGAATCATCTGGATTTCAGCGACCCGGCCCACCCGGTGTTGTGGATTCGCTACGCCAATCCGCGCCGCCGTCACAAAGAGCGCAAACTGCGCTTGCCGGTCTGGTGGCCGGCGGTGCTGGCCGAGTACCGGGCCCAATATCAGCCGCAAGGGGCGCTCTTTCCGTGCACTGCCCGCAATCTGGAGTATGTCCTAAGGGCCGTGGCGGAAGAAGCCGGGCTCAGCGGCGGCCTTTCGTTCACCAGGCTGCGCTGGACCTGCGCGGTGCGCGATTATCGCGCCGGAATGGAGGGGGACAGGCTGCGCCAAAAACTGGGCGTCTCCAAGATCACCTGGCGCGAGGTGGGGAGCAAGATCGCCAAGCTGGCGAGTCCGGCGCAGTAGAACACGGATGGGTAGATGGCGGGTACGGGAAACCCGCCTTACGGTAACTACAACCAAGAAGTAGGGCTTGGGACACGGTTCAGTGGTTCAGTGTAGAGAAGCACACGGAGAAAAACTCGGTGTCCGCAAAGCCTCTGTGGTCTCTCCCTTTTTGGCTCTGGCCTGTCCAGGTTAGGGTTTTGTCAGTCAATCAGGGTTCGGTGGTTCGAGCGTGCGCCGGATGCTCTTTACAAGTTTTTCCAGCGCAAAGGGCTTGGTGATGTGCTCGACCGCTCCCCACTCGATGTCGCTGCCATCAGGTTGCAGGACGGAGACGACGATCACCGGGATGTCGGCCGTCTCCTGATCCGTCTTGAGACGGCGCAGCACCTCCATGCCGGCGATGTCGGGCAGCATCACGTCCAGCGTGATCAGGTCAATGGGCTGAGTGTAGGCCAGTTGCAGTGCCTCTTTTCCTCGCCCGGTCGTAAGCACGTCGAATCCTTCCTGGCGCAGTTGCAGTGTGATGAGTTGAGCGACGTCGCTGTCATCCTCGACGACCAGTACGGTCTGTTTGGCCTCGTCGCTGATGGCAGCGCCCGGCCCGGCCTGCCCGGCCTCAACCTCGTGCGTGACGTCGTGCAGCAGGGTCACGACTCCCAGGAACTGGCCCGCCTCGGTGAGCAGGGGTAAAAGGTGCGCCTCGACGACGCGGTCGCCGACTTTGATGGCGATCTCGCTTTGCCCGTGCGCGTCCGGGTCGGCGTGTAGGCGCTCCATTGCATCCATCATCTCGGTATGGAAATGGGGGGAACAGGACTCGAATAGGGCGTAGACCGGATCTCCTCGCCCAGCCTGGGGGTCTGCCCGCAATATGCGGGCAGCGCTCCGGTTGATCAGTACCACTTGGCCGGCCGCGTCGCTGATGACTATGCCATCGGTCATCGAGTCCAGGGCCGCGCGCTCAATCGGCGCTGTGGATTGAGCTTGCACATTTACTTGCTCTGTGTGCTCAGTTCTATTTGTCATAACACTCACGACCTAAAGAGCCTTTTTCGCTGGCGAGCGTCAAAGTGCCGGGGCACCTCGAAAACTTACGGGCTAGGGCCGAGCAGCAGCTACTGGCACACTATGCCCACCATCAACACAGGACTATCGTACCGCATATTGTCTTCTCGTTGGGTTACGGTTGTGTTACGAATGAGTTGGGATAGCTTGCGGGCAGTAGCGTTTTTATTGTTGTTGACCGACGGGGATAAAGATACGGAAGGGGAGAGCCTCGTAGACTTGGTTCAGGCTCAGATAGTCGTTACTCCAACCACCGATAGCAAAGATGCTGTTCTGGTAAGCCACTGCGCCCGGGCTGCGCCACTTTCCCACCAGGGGCGTCTCTGCGAGTTTCCAGACGTCTTCGTTGGGGTTGTAGCGCTCGCTGAAACCGAGGTAGCTGGTCCACCCGCCTCCGCCAATGGCATAGAGTTGGCCGCCCAATGAGACCAGGCCCAATCCTCCCCGCCCCACCGCCAGCGGCGCGCACGTTTCCCAGATTTTCCCGTCTGGGTCGTAGGCTGCGCACGTGGATTGCTCTCGCTCACCATCATATCCGCCGACGACGTAGAGCCGCCCGCCTAGAAAAGCCGCTGCTGCAAAACCACGTCCCGCGCCCATTGGCGGCCCCTCGCTCCAGGTATCTGACCGGTGGTCATAGATGTACGTCGTGGCGACGTATTGCTCTCCGTCCCACCCGCCGAACAGGTAAAGCTCCTCGCCCCGCGCGGCCAGGGCGTAGGCGCAGCGCGGCGCTGACAGTTTCCTGCCTTCTCGCCAGGAGTCGGTCAGGATGTCGTATATCTCGACGGTTCGTGTTGCTTTCCCTTCGGCATCGCACCCGCCCGGCACGTATATCTCTGTCCCTAGCACGCCGGCAGAGACGTAGGTTGCGGGTGTAGGCTTGTCGCTTCCCCGTGTCCACAAGTCGTCGTCGGGGCCGTATACCTCGACGGCGTCCGTGACGCCGTCCGGGGTTTGGCCGGCGATGGCATAGATGCGCTCCCCGGCGGCGGCGAGCGCCAGATAGGCGCGGCGAGTGGGCATCTGGGCCCGCTCGTGCCAGGAAGATTCCGCGAGCTCCGTCGCGGGAGGGGGCGCTTGTTCCGAGGATTGGTCGAGGGGCAAGCTCGTCTCATCGCCGCCCTCCGCTTCGCTCTGCGGCCACGTCACGGCCACCCCCGCCACCACGAGCAGCAAAGCGGCGAACAGCGCCGCCCGCCTGGGCCAGGGCAGGGGAGGCTCCGGGGCGACCGGTGGAGGCTGAGAGGAGGCTGAGGTTTCCCGTCCCTCATCCGTTTCCGGTACGGCCACCCACCCCTCGCGGACGGCGATCATCGTCGCCTCGGTGCGCGACTCGGCTCCCAGCTTGGCAAATGTGTTGCGCAGGTGAACCTTGACGGTGTTGACGCTGATGCTCAGCTTGTAGGCGATCTCGCGGTTGGTGATACCGGTGGTCACCATGCACAGGATCTCTTTCTCTCGTTCGGTCAGTGGATCGCCGTACTCGGGCATTTCATCCTCACGTCATCTTGACCACGATGTCGGAGAGCACGTTGGCCGCCTCGTCTCCCCGGTCGGCGGCATTGCTCAGGTGGCGGTAGATTTCGCGCAGTTTGAGCATCTCTACGATGTGTCCCACGTCCTGTGGCCGGTGGAACAGTTCGGCCAGGGCCTCGCGGTAGACGTCTTCCACGCGATTCTCGAGCGCTTTGGCCCGCACGGCGTGATCTTCGGCCACGCCGGGATGATCGGACAACCGGAGCACGCCCAGGTGGAGCTCGTGGGCGGCGTTGCGCAACAGCGAGGCCATCCGTTGCAAAAAGTGATTTGGTTCTACCTCCAGCATGACCATCTCGTCAATCGTCGAGTAGGCATAGTCGAGAACGTCGTCAATGGCGCGTGAGAGGGCGTGGATGTCCTCGCGGTCAATGGGTGTGACAAAGGTGCGGTTCAGTTCGTCAATCAGAATGCGACGTATCTCGTCGGCCTCTTTTTCCAGGCGTGTGACCTCTTCGGCCTGCTCTTTGCTCGGCTCTTCGAGATATTCGAGCAGGGCTTTGACTCCCTGCACGGTATAGTCGGATTGTTGAATCAGTAGGTTGATGAATCGGTTGGGGCGGGGTTTTAAGAAGCGTTTTAGCCAACTCATATTTTTCTCCTATAGCGTCCAATGGCGCACAGCCGCGTATGCCAGCGCCGCAAAAAGCCCCGAAGCGGGGATAGTCAACAGCCAGGCGGCGACGATGCTTCCGGCCACTCCCCAGCGTACTTTGCTCAGCCGCTCGGCCGATCCTATGCCCAGGATAGCTGAACTAACAACCTGTGTGGTGCTGACGGGGCCGCCCAGCAGCGCTGCCCCCAGGATCACGGCGGCCGACGTTATCTGGGCCGTGAAACTATGCACCGGGCGGATTTTGTAGAATTTTCCTCCCAGGGTGCGGATGATGCGCCAGCCGCCCAGGCTCGTCCCCAGGGCGATGGCGCCGGCGCTGGCGGCGACCACCCACAGCGGCACCCGGAATTGCGCCAGCGCCCCGGATGCCACCATTCCCATCGTGATGATGCCCATCGTCTTTTGGGCGTCGTTGGCCCCGTGGCTCAGCGCCAGCCCCAGCGCCGTGATCGTCTGCGAGCGTTTGAAGAACCGATTTATGCTCGGCGAGGCGCCTCGCGCCAGAAAGAGCACCAGCTTCATGAGCGCGTACCCGCCGACCAGCCCCACCAGCGGTGATAGCAGCAGCGCGGCGACAACTTTTGCCAGCCCGGAGAGCTGCACGGCACCCAGTCCGTGGCCCATGATGGCCGCTCCGATCAGTCCCCCGACGAGGGCGTGGGAAGAACTGGACGGGATACCGAGGAACCACGTGATCAGGTTCCAGCCGATGGCCGCCAGCAGCGCCGCCAGTACGACCTGAATCGTGCTGGCGTGAGGTTGCACTACCTCGTGGCCGATGGTGGTCGCCACGGCGACGCCAAAGAGGAATGGGCCGGCCAAATGAGCCATCGCGCTGAGCAACATCGCGCGCCGGGGGCTCATTGCGCGCGACGAGATCATGGTAGCGACAATGTTGGCGCTATCGTGAAAGCCGTTCAAGAAATCGAATATCAGGGCGGCGGCGATAAAGGCGATCAGTATCGGTGGCATGGTGAAATTATAACATATCGGTGGGCTTGAGCAAGCAGTCAGGAGAATAGCGTCCACAGCACGATCTCGGGCGGGGCCAGGAAGCGAGCGCGCGGCGCGCCCAGCCCCTCCAGTCCCAGCCCGCGGCTGACGTAGAGCGTGGTGTCGTTCTCCTCGTAGCGCCCCATCTCGTACCGCTTTCCCAATTCAGAGCTGGTAAAGATCGCGCCCAGGATGGGCAGGCGAATCTGGCCGCCGTGGGTGTGGCCGCACAGGTAGAGATCCACGCCCAGTTCCGTCGCTTCCGGCATCAGGTCGGGGGAGTGGTAGAGCAGCAGGGTGAACGCGCACTCAGGGTTGCCGTCCAGCAGGCGGCGGAGGCGGGGACCGTCCAGGCGGCGCTGGGCGGTGCAGCGCAGCCCGGCGAGCCGCACGGTATGACCTTTGACGCGCGTCTCATCGACCGTGTCCAGCAGCCAGGTGATGGGCAGGCCCTCAAAGATGCGGGGCACGACGTCGGGATGGTCCACCGGGGGGCTGCCGGTGACGGCATAGACGGGGCATCGGGCGCCGGCCGCATCGCAGAGTTGCGCCAGCAGGTCGTGTGTCTCGGCCTGGACGCCAGAATCGTGGACGGACGATAGGGTGAGATAGTCGCCGGTAAAGACAACGAGGTCGGGGGACAGCTCTTTGACCAGGCGGATCAGATCTTGCTCGCGGGCGGTGACGTGCTCGATGTGCAGGTCAGAGATGTGGAGCAACCGCAGTGGTTCGTGGCCATCGAGCTTGGGCGAGCGCAACCCGGCCCGCGTGACGCCGATGCGGAAAGGCTCGACCCAGGTGGCGTAGAGGGAGGCGCTGGTGATGGCGAGTTGTAGCGCGGCGGTCAGCGCCAGGCCGGGCCAGGTGGCCCACAGCAGCCCGGTCGCAAAGGTCAGTGTTGTGCGGACGAGCGCCAGCGCCAGCAGCGGCGGCGTGGCGGGCCCGAAGGAGCGTCCCGCGCGGGGCAGCAGGGCCAGGCCGGCCCAATCGGCCAGTGTGAGGCAGAACGACGTCACGGCGACTGTAGGGCTCAGGTCAATCCTGGCCCAGGGCCAGCCGGCGATGGCGGCCAGGGCCAGCCACGCGGGGCTGAGCGCCAGCGGGGGGATGCGGCCCAGCCAGCCGGCGACGATGAGGGCGACGTGGATCAGGTTGGGCTCATAGTCTGGTGGTTGGTCGTTTCCTGGCATCACGTCCCCTAGGGCAATCGCTTTTATCCAGACCTCCGAGGTTTAGGTCGCGTATTTGTCTCGAGAACGTGTTTCGTATCGCCAGAGAATCTTCGGAAAAGCGCTATTTTGTAAACCTCGGAGGTCTAAACGCAATTGCCCTATCACGTCCCCTGGTTGGGTGAGAAAATCTCGTGCAGTACGCCGGGGACGTTGGTGATGATCGAGTCCACGCCCAGGCCAATGAGGCGGCGCATTTCGTCCGGGTCGTCCACGGTCCAGACGTTTACCCGGTAGCCGTGTCGCCGCGCCCAGGCCATGTAGCGCGCGTCCACCATTCTGTGTTCGGGGTGGCGGGCCTCGTGAGGGACGAGGAAGGCCAGCCAGGCGCGGCGCAAAGGTAGCGGCAGGTCGAGGGCGTAGAGCAACCCCGTTGGAATATGAGGGGCGTCTCTTTTGGCCCGTCGCAGTGAGAGGGGATTGAACGAGGAGAGGATCACCCGGTCGTCCAGCCCGTGCCGCTCGACTTGGGCGATCACAGCTCGCTCCAGTCCATTATCGCGCAGGCTCGTACTTTTCAGTTCGATGTTCAGCAGCAATCGTTCCCCCACGGCCTCTAGCACTTGCTCCAGCGTGGGGATGCGTTCGCCGGCAAAGGCCGGGTCAAAGTAAGAGCCGGCGTCGAGTTCCTCGAGTTGAGCGAGCTTCATCTCTGCCACCCGGCCGCTGCCGTCGGTGGTGGCGTCCACGGTGAAATCGTGGATGACGACCGGCACGCCATCGGCCGAGAGGTGCACGTCGAATTCGATTCCGTCGGCGCCCAGTTCCACCGCTTTTTCGAAGGCGGCCAGCGTGTTGGCCGGCGCGGCCCTGCTGGCCCCCCGGTGGGCGATGTTCAGTGTGTGTGCGTAATCGAAGAAATCCATCGTAGAGTAATTTGACAATGGCACATTAGGTTTGTAGTGACGCAAAGCACAGCGGATTGCGGTTTTGCGCCACTGTGCGCCACTCGCTCCGCTCTGTGGCGCACTACGAGCCCCTTCCGCGTTGAAATGCGAAATGTGCCATTGTCACTCACCATTCGCGTAATCGGCTGGTCAAAAGCTGAATTTCCTGGTAAGCTCT
>CAYMWP010000168.1:0-8724 GCA_964393895.1 uncultured Anaerolineales bacterium
ACCCCGGGCACCATAGATGTCTGCCGGCGCGCTTTACCCGGTAAACAAATACGTTGGGAGCTATATCGTGCAGAGCTAGAGATTGCCCGCCCTGAAGAGTAAAGACATCGCCACCGTTGCGGAGGTTTGATGGCGAAGGTATGTCGAAATCGGTGGGGGTGGACTTTGCTGATTCCAGCGCGGTTACCTATACGGCGCAGCAGTCTACCCAGGATATGACGAGACATCGGACGGAAGTCATCTTCTGGACAGACCACGAAGAGCCAATCCTCTCCGTTGGTGGATTTGAGTCTTGGCGTGAGGTATTTCCAGTGCCCGCACGGTGCGTTTGCCGATATAGACGTAACGTTCCTTCCTGTCGCGTCCACCGTGAGGTCTCCTCTCTGTGAGTGAATTCCGATAACACCCGGATTGAATTCCGGGTACGGGCAACGTTTTTTTGTTTCAGAGAGGGACTAGCCCGTGAGGACTGAGGTTTTTGCGATTTGGGGCGCAAACCCCTACCGGGGACCTCACGGATGCCCATTGTGGGCTATCCGTGAGGTCTACAGTCGGGGCGGGGGGATTTGAACCCCCGACCTCACGGTCCCGATCCGTGCGCGCTGCCGAGCTGCGCTACGCCCCGAAACTGGCGTTATTATACCCCATTCGCGTCGTTTGACAAGGTAAACTTGACACGTTTGGGCTTTCGCGGTAATATATAAGCACATTTTTATAAAATGTTCGTTTATGTGTTTTACGATCACAGGGGACTGTATGCCGGTTGACGAAGAACTGCGGGAGATGGCGCGTTATTACTACGCCCTCAAAGACGTTCTCCGCCTGCGTATTCTCGTGGCGTTGACCGAGGATGGAGAGATGACGGTGACCCGGCTGGCGCGGACGTTGCGCGTCAGCCAGCCGCTCGTCTCCTTTCACTTGCGCCCGCTGCGCTTACTCAATCTGGTCCAGGTGCGGCGGGCCGGCCGGGAGGTCTACTGCTCTGTCAACTTGCCCGAGATCCAGCGTCGTCAGTCTGAACTTGTGGAGATGTTGACCGAGGCTACGAACTCGGGCGATTAGATCCTAAAGGAGGGGTGGACGAAAAAGATGGCGAAACGGAAAAAGGTACGAGTGGCGATCATTGGCGTGGGTAACTGTGCCTCGTCGCTGGTGCAAGGAGTTCATTTCTACAGAGACGCGCCGGATGACGCTTTTGTCCCGGGTTTGATGCACGTTAACCTGGGCGGCTATCACGTGCGCGACATCGAATTTACCGCTGCCTTTGAGGTTGACCAAAACAAAGTTGGCCTCGATCTGGGAGAGGCGATCTGGCAATCGCCCAACAACACCATCGAGTTCGCGGATGTTCCCAAGCTCGGCGTGTCGGTCCGCCGGGGTATGACGCACGATGGGTTGGGCAAATATCTCTCTCAGGTAATCACCAAAGCGCCAGGCCCCACCGCCGACATTGTGCGCATCCTCAAGGATACGGGCACCGACGTGGTGGTGAATTTTCTGCCGGTGGGGAGCGAGATGGCGACCAAGTGGTACGTGGAGCAGGTGCTCGATGCCGGCTGTGGCTTTGTCAACTGCGTACCTGTCTTTATCAGCCGCGAGGAGTACTGGCAGGGCCGCTTCGTGGAACGTGGTCTGCCCGTCATCGGCGATGACATCAAGAGTCAGGTCGGCGCCACCATCGTCCACCGTGTGCTGACCCGGCTCTTTAGTGAGCGGGGTGTGAGGGTTGACCGTACCTATCAGCTCAACTTTGGCGGCAATATGGACTTTTACAATATGCTGGAGCGGGAGAGGTTGGAATCCAAAAAGATTTCCAAGACCAGCGCCGTGACCAGCCAGTTGGAGTATCGGTTGCCGGCGGAGGACGTCCACGTGGGGCCTTCGGACTATGTGCCGTGGTTGACCGACCGGAAGTGGTGTCACATTCGGATGGAAGGGACGACCTTTGGCGATGTGCCTCTGAACCTGGAACTAAAGCTGGAGGTGTGGGACAGTCCTAACTCGGCTGGAGTGGTTATTGACGCGGTGCGTTGCTGCAAGCTGGCGCTCGACCGCAAGTTGAGCGGGGCGATTATCGAGCCATCGGCTTACTTTATGAAATCGCCACCCGTCCAATTCACCGACGACGAGGCACGGAGGAAACTAGAAGCGTTTATCGAGGAGGCCGGGCAGAGCGATGAATAGCGCACAACGGTTAGAGCGCGCGCGGACAAAGCGGCGGCGCAGGCGCTGGGAATCGCTCACCGATTGGGCGCGCGTTCAGGCGAGAGGTATCCTGACCCCCATCGCCCACGCAGTGGGCCGACTGGGTATTCATCCCAATACGGTTACTGTCCTGGGTATGCTGTTGCAGATCGGGGTAGCGTTTCTATTTGGTCTGGGCCACATCACCCTGGGGGGCTGGCTGCTGTTGGCCGTAGCGCCGGTAGATGCGCTGGATGGTGCGTTGGCGCGCGCTCTGGGAGAGGAGAGTCGCTTTGGAGCGTTCCTCGATTCTACCCTGGACCGGATTTCCGACGCCGCGCTGATCCTGGGCCTCGTGGCGCACTATATGAGCCAGGGAGCGCGCCTGGAGGTCGCCCTGCTTCTTCTCGCGCTGGTAGCGGCGATGATGGTCAGTTACGTGCGCGCCCGGGCCGAGGCGGCTGGGTTCCCTTGCAAGGTGGGGTTGCTCACTCGCTTGGAGCGCATCCTGCTCATCGGTGTGCTGGCGGCGATTGGATTGCCCACTGTGATGGTATGGGCGCTGGCGACGCTCTCTGTGTTCACGATGTTTCAGCGCATTCTATACGTCTACGCAGTGTCTCAGCAGGAGGGTGTGGGCAGTTAGTCACCCAGAATAACCAGGACAGTTGGGGCGAGGCAGTGCCTCGCCCCAATAGACTATTTTAGAATGACCATGAAAAAGCTGCCGGGCGGGGGTGTCGCTCGGCAGTTTGTCTTTGTTGCGCCTGGGGTTGTTTGTAGTACCGTCTGCCCATTGTCAGGATTGCCCAAAGTTGGTATAATCTGGTAGCGAGACGGGTGACTGCCGTTCTGGGAGCAGCGACAATGATCGAGTTGCTTGGCCTGACCAAACGGTTCGACGACTTTACCGCCGTGAATGGGGTGACGCTCGCGGTGCCCCCAGGCGAGATCTTGGCGTTCCTGGGCCCTAACGGGGCCGGCAAGACCACGACGGTGCGTATGTTGGCCGCCATCCTGCGCCCGACGGCGGGGCAGGCGACCGTGGCCGGTTACGACGTGACCGAATGCCCACGAGAGATCCGGCAGCGGGTTGGGCTATTGACCGAGCATCCGGGGCTGTACCTGCGTATGCGGGGCCGCGAATACCTGGATTTCTTTGGCCGGCTGATGGGGCTGGATGCCGACGAGCGTGAGAGCCGGGGCAGAGAACTATTGACTTATTTCGGCATGTCCGAGGCCTGGGATCGCCGTATGGGCACCTACTCCAAGGGCATGCGGCAAAAGATGGCCCTGGTGCGCGCGATGCTGCACGACCCGCCCGTTCTGTTGTTGGACGAGCCGACCTCGGCGATGGACCCCCACAGCGCCAAGCTGGTCCGGGACGCCGTGCTGGGCCTGCGCCATCACCGCCGCGCGATCGTGATCTGCACCCACAATCTGGCGGAGGCCGAGGCCCTGGCCGACCGCATCGCCATCATCCGGCGCGGGCGGGTCATCGCGCTGGGGGCCCCGGAGGAGTTGAAAGCGCGCATGTTGGGCGCTCCGCTGATGGAACTGCACCTGGCACACTCTGTGGACGGTGTTGGCAGGCTCATCTCCGATCTGGTACAAGTTGAGAAGCAGGAAAAAGACCGGGTGCGCTACTCGACTCCCAACCCCCAGGAGACCAACCCGCTTTTGCTCCAAAAGCTTGCCGCGCACGGGATAGGGGTCGTTACTCTGAGCGAAGTGTCGCGCAGCTTGGAGGATGTTTACCTGCGGGTGGTGGAGGAGTAGCAGGGAATGGCAGCGATATCCGAACGTGTGCGTGCGGCGCAGGATGACTCGCTTCGGCTGGTGTTCACGCTGGTGAGACGCGAAGTCCGTGATTCCTTGCGCGACTGGCGTATAGTGGCCCCTGTCGTGATCCTCACCCTCTTTTTCCCCGTGCTGATGACTTTTGTGGCCGACCTGTCCGTGGATTGGGTGAACAAGTACGGCCCGCCCATCATCGGTGAGCGCTTGATCCCTTTCTTGCTGATGGTGGTTGGCTTTTTCCCCATCTCGTTTTCGCTGGTGATCGCGCTAGAGACCTTTGTGGGGGAGAAGGAGCGCAGGAGCCTCGAACCGCTCCTGGCGACGCCCCTGACCGATGCGCAACTCTATCTGAGCAAGACCCTGGCCACCCTGATCCCTCCCCTGCTGGCGTCATGCCTCGGTATCACGGTGTATCTGGCGGGGCTCTATTTTTTCAAAGGCTGGACGCCGCCGCTGGCTTTGTTGGTGTTGGTGATTGTACTGACGATGGCGGAGGCCTTGGTCATGGTCTCTGGCGCGGTGGTGCTCTCCAGCCAGACGACGAGCGTGCGGGCGGCTAACCTGTTGGCCAGCTTTGTCATCATCCCGATGGCGCTCCTGGTGCAGGGTGAAGCCATCATAATGTTCTGGGCCAACTATGGCGTCCTGTGGTGGATCGTGCTTTTCCTGGTGGTCGTGGACGTCATCCTGGTGCGGATGGGCATCCATATCTTTAACCGCGAGGAACTGCTGGGGCGCGAGATTGACGAATTGAACGTGGCCTACCTGTGGCGCACGTTTCGGAGCCACTTTTGCTGGGAACGCTGGTTCTTTGGGATGGACGTAAAGATTCCGCGCGGGCTACGCTGGCTGGGCACGTTGGGCGGCCTTTACCGGCGCGATATCCCGGCTATTCTACGCCGCTCGTGGTTGGCGCTCCTGGTGGTCGTGGTTGGGTTGGCGGCTGCGGCTTTTATCGGGTATGGCTATGCTGAACTTTACCCACTTCCGTCAGAGTTATTGCATCTGGAGCAAGTGTCTACCGAAACGTTCACCGCCATGCCGTCCGTGGAGTGGATCCCCGAGTTCACGGTGGGGTGGGTGCTGAGTAACAACGTGCGCTCGTTGTTGTTGGCGGGATTGCTGGCGGTCTTTTCCTTCGGCGCGCTGGCGGTGACGCTGCTGATGGCTCCCCTGGTGATCGTGTTCTTTTTCGTCGCCCAGGCGGCGCGGGCGGGATACGACCCCATGCTGTTCTTGGCTGCCTTTGTGCTGCCCCATGGGGCGCTAGAGTTGCCGGCCGCCATTATCGCGACGGCGCTGGCCGTGCGCTTGGGGGCCACCTTCGTATCGCCTCCCCAGGGGACGACGGTGGGCGAGGGGTGGCTGTGGGCGCTGGCCGATTTTGTCAAAGTCTTTGTCGCCCTCGTCCTGCCGCTTTTGGCATTGGCCGCCGTGATCGAGGTACACGTGACGCCGCATATCGTGGTGTGGGCCTTTGGAGGGTAGCGCTATGGCTAGAGTAGTGATTCTGGGGACTGCGGCGGTGGTATCAGATGCGGCGCACGCTAATACCTACATGGCGGTCGAGGGCGCACGGGGCTTTTTCCTGATTGATTGCGCCGATAGACCGCTGGTGCGTATGCGCCAGGCGGGGCTCGATTTCAAGCGCTTGCGCGGCTTGATCATCACCCATTTTCACCCCGACCACGTTTCCGGCGTTCCCATAATGTTGAACAACGTCTGGCTGCTGGGACGCACCGACCCGCTGCCCATATACGGCCTGCAAGACGCGGTGGAGCGGTTCGAGACCATGATGGACCTGTTCCGGCGGTACGAATGGCCGGGGCTATATTCTATGCCCTGTCACATTGTGCCCGAAGAGGTGGGCGCGTTGGTGTTGGAAGACGACGAATTTCGGATCACCGCTGCGCCGGTGAATCACATGGTGCCTACCATGGGCGTGCGGGTGGAGAACAAGCGCAGTGGCAAGGCGCTGGCCTATTCCAGCGACACCGAGCCGTGCGACGCGACGGTAGAACTGGCGCGAGAGGCCGACATCCTGATCCACGAGGCGGCAAAGAACACGTTGGGGCACTCTAGCGCCGCCCAGGCGGGAGAGATCGCTCGCCGGGCCGGCGCGGGCCGTTTGGTGCTGATCCACTACCGCCCAGCTCCCCACAAGTACGCCGGCTGGCTCGAGGAAGCGACCGCCGCCTTTGGCGGCCCGGTCGAGCTGGCGCAGGATTTTGGCGAGTACGAGTTTTGAGACGTGAAACGTAAGGAGGAAGCCGTATGAACAGCCAATCTCCTGATGAATCACCGAGGGCTCCTTACGAGAGCGTCTTTGCCAGAGGACTACAGTACCTCGAAGGTCACCCTGTTCTCGTGTTTGGCCTACTGTTTATGCTCGTGGCTGTGGTTCTGGTAGCTCTGGTCCCTGCAGCGCTCGAAAGCCCCCTGCCATACGTCCTGCTGGGTGTGGGCGTCTTGCTGGTGATTGTGGACTTTCATCGGCTTGCTGCAGCGACGTGCTGAGCGTACTTCAGTTGTCCCGCCATCGTCGTTGACGTTCCCCAATCCTCAACCTCCAATACCCAATCCCTGGTTCCCAACCCCCTCCCGCCCGCGTCTACCCGTGGGAAGGTGGCCTCAACCCCGACCGGGCCAACTACAACCAGACGGGTATCGGCACCACCACCTCCGCCGTGGGCATCTTCCCGGACGGGGACAGCCCCTACGGCTGCCTGGATATGAGCGACCAGGTTTTTCTGTAAGCGGAGCGGCAAAAACCTGGTTTCTGATCACCGTAGGTTGCAGCAGGTTTTCGCAGATGATTTACGGAAAAAATCAAGATCAGCGTCCAATCAGCGTTAATCTACTACGTCCAAAATATTGTCTCATCCGTAAAGAATTTTGGGCCAAAGGTTCAGTCTGGTTCGAGGTTTGAGCCGCACCGCCGTGAACAGGCGGTGCTGGGTAATTCCAAACGACACTACAACGAATTGGGAAAGGAGCGGATTTTTTGCCGCCGCACGAGGCCAATCCTGGCTACAAACGCGGTTGAACGATGTGCCCCAATTCGTTTTTTTCTAAATTCGCTGTAGTGTTCCGTCCAATCTAACATTGTCAAGGTAGTTACTCGGAAGGTATACTTTCAAAAATTCGGGGTAAGAAACCAGGTCTACAGAAAAACCTGGTTTCTCATCTGCCAAACCCCGGTCTATTAAAAGATACATCAGAAGGGCATTTCTTTGCGACCTTTGCGCCTCTGTGGTGAAAAAACGATCACCTCGAACAGACATCTGCATACTTGTGGGGTGACAGACAGACAATTGGGACATCACTTATCTGTTTTGCCTCATCGGCGCTGTCTTGTACACTAACAGGACAATCACCAAAACATGCTGACTTGACACGGCGGCGGACATGGTGGTATAATCTGATCGTGCGGGCGGTTAGCTCAGATGGCTAGAGCGCCACGTTGACATCGTGGAGGTCACAAGTTCAAGTCTTGTACCGCCCACTGGAAGTACTCATTAGTGGGAGATTTGAGAGCTTGCCGCGCGTTCTCAAATCTCCAAATCTGAAATCCCTCAATCCTCACTGTATTCCCCACCAGTACATATCCGCCAGCCTCTGGTGCTCATCCCGCAGTCGTACATAGCTCTCGTAGCGGTGCACGCTCACCTTTCCCTCCTCCACCCCCTGCACGACTGCGCAATCTGGCTCGACGGTATGGGTGCAATCTGAAAAGCGGCAGTGGGCTACCAGTGGAGCGATGTCGGGAAAGTAGGCGTCCAACTCCTCAGGATCCACGTCGAAGAGGGCCAGGGTGCGGATGCCGGGGGTATCGGCTACCCAGCCGCCCCCGTCCAGCGGCAGGAGCTGGGGCACGACGGTGGTGTGACGCCCCTTGGTAGTAGCCTGGCTCACGTCCCGCACTCGTAGCCCCAGGCCGGGCTGCATCGCGTTGAGCAGGCTAGTCTTGCCTGTGCCGGATGGCCCCACCAGTACGGAGAGCTTGTCTTTGAGTTGGCGGTGTAGTTTCTTGAGCCCCTTTTTTTCCTGGGCGCTCGTGTATAGGGTAGGGTATCCAATTTCCTCGTAAATGCCAAAGAGCGCGCGAGCCTCTCGTCGCTTGACCAGATCGACCTTGTTGGCGCATACGACGGCGGGGATGTTTTGTATCTCGGCTCCTACCAGCAACCGGTCGAGCAAACGCAAACTGGGGGATGGCTCTGCGCAGGAGAAGACAAAGATGGCCTGGTCGGGGTTGGCGACGATAACCTGCTCCCGCTCAGACAGGTACCCGTTCCGGCTCCAGCGACGGGAACCGCGCCCGTGTGCTATCGGGGCCAACCGCGCCAGCGCCCGCTTGCGCTCGGCGATCTCTTCGATCATGCCGCTGCCGTCTTTTACCAGGCTGATACGCACCTGGTCGCCGGTAGCCAGCAGGTCGGTATCCCTCCGTTTCTGCTTGAGCCGTCCCCGCACCTGGCAGACAAAGTCACCTGCGTCGGTGTGGACGGTGAAAAAGCCGCTTTGGGCCTTGATTACCAGGCCGTCGAGTAGATTGGAATTCAGTAGTCTGTTCTCCTCACTGTACGCTGCACACCCATTTTAGACGTATCCGCCGCTTCTGTCAACCAAATGGCTCGCCAGATCCAAGTTTCGGGCGTCTCGGGCTAGATTGGCTCGGAGAACACGTCCTCGGAGACGAGGGTCGAGAGCCTTTGGCCGCATCTTCTCAAAAAGTTT
>CAYMWP010000169.1:0-8499 GCA_964393895.1 uncultured Anaerolineales bacterium
CCCGCGGTGCGGGCCGGCGCAAAGCGGAACGAATTTATGCATCGCTGCACTAAGATTGAGCAGTTTATCCGCAGTCTCTATAATGCCCGATCACAACCCCCAATCCTTGTACTTGGGGAGCGTGAAAAAGAACGTGCTGCCCTTTCCACGATCACTTTCTACCCAGATTTGCCCACTGTGAGATTCAACAATGCGTTTGACAATCGCCAGGCCCAATCCAGCGCCGCCAAAACGGCGTTGGGTAGAGCCATCCACTTGGTAGAATCTCTCAAAGATGCGATCCTGCTGATCTTTGGGGATACCGATACCCTGGTCAGATATAGAGACCAGCAAGGTTGACTCTATGTCTTTGATGGTCAATGAGATGCGCCCGCCTGCCTGGCTGAATTTTATCGCATTGTTCAATAAATTATTGAACACTTGCAGCAACATCTCCTCATCCCCGGCCACCGGCGGCAGATCGTCGGCAAAATCCGCCACTAGCGTCAACTCGGCAGCTTGCGCCACGGCTGCGCATCCTCGCAGTGCCCGCCGCGCCAGATCAGTCAGCGAAATGGCCGCCAGCTTGCCAGGCGTCCGATCCGCCTTTTGCAAAAACATAATATCACTCACCAAGCGCGTGATGCTGTCGGTTTTATCAGCCACGATGTTGAGATACTCTGTCTGTTTATCGGAAAGCGGCTCGGCCTCGTCACTCAGCAAAAGGTCCACGTATCCCTTCACGAACGTCAGGGGAGTGCGCAACTCGTGGGATATGTTCTGAACCATCTCGTCTTTGAGCCTATCGGCCGCTTGCAACTCGGCGTAGGCCTCTGCCAGGTTATTGGCTCTTTGCTCGAGCCTGGTGTACAAGCGAGCATTATCAATGGCAATGGCTGCCTGGGAAGCAGCGATGGTCAGCAATCGCTCGTCGGCCACGGTGAAAGCATCGAACTGATCGCTGTTGACGCTCAACGTGCCGATCACCACATTCTGCACGCTCAATGGGACTACCAGGAGCGACCGGACTGACGAGTCGAAGAAAACGAATTCTTGAGCCTCCAATGTGTTCGGCACATAGATCGGCAGGCCCTCCAATGCCACTCGTCCGGCCACTCCCTCACCCAAGCGCAGTTTAAAGTCGCGCTTCCATCTGTCCTTGACACCCGCCGCTGCGCGAATCTCTAGCACGTTACTGACGGGATCCAAGAGTGCAATAGAGCACCCCCGGCATCCTATTGCCTGCCTCAACGATCCCACGATGGTATTGAGCACCTCTTGTGTGTCGAGGCTCGTGTTCATCTGCCGGGCCAACTGGTAGAGGGCCGACACCTGAGCGAGCCGTCGCCGGGTCTCCTCGTACAGGCGGGCATTATCCACGGCGATGGCTAACTGGTCGGCCAACGTCTCCATAGCCTGGACATCCTCCTGGTCAAAGGTGTCCAGCATCAGGTGCTGGATATCCAGGACGCCGATCACGTTGTCACTGCGCGCAATCGGAACCGCGAGTTCAGAGCTCACCGCATCAGAGGTCAGCGCCAGGGGCAGATAGCGCGACTCCTGAGACACGTCGTTCACCAGCAAAGTCTGCCCCGTTTCCGCTACCCACCCGACGACACCCTCTCCGATAGTGCGGCGGTATCCCTTCTCTATGTTCGCCGCGTGCCCTCCGGAGATGGAGTGTAACACCACCTCCTGGGTTGTCTGGTCAGTTAAAAAAAGTGCGACGTTAAAATAGGCAAAGCTACGCCGAATAGCGGCTGCGGCTGTGTCCAGGATATCGCTCAAGTTGAGCGTAGCTGTAGCCTGTCGAGCCACTTGGTTGATCAGGGCCAACTGGGTGGAGCGTCGTGCCTCGTTAGCAAATAGGCGAGTGCGCTCGACGGCAATGGCGGCCTGGTTCGCCAGGAGGCTGAGAACGCGCAGTTCGTGGTCAGAGAGCGAACGAGAAGCGTCAAAGGCGACCGCGAGCACGCCCAGAACGCGCGGCGCTCGCTCCAGGGGCAGGGCCGCCAAAACAGCCATCCCCCGATCCAGCCAGTCGCTCACGTTCGACTCGGAGGCCGCGAGATCAGCCAAAACCAGCGCCTGCCCACTGCGCGCAGCCTGGGCAACCGGGCCGTCGCCCGGAGGATGACCGCTCACAGGCTCCCGTTCTCCATCCTCGCGCAACGCGGTCGCGAAAGCAAGTTTGTCGCTCTTGTCCTCGTACAGATACAGTTCCACCACGGCGGCGCCGGTCAGTTCCAGCGCAGCGTGAGAGATGATGTTCAGCGCCGTCCACGAGTCGAGGGTAGAGGATACCTCCATGCTGGTCGCCTGAAGAACTGACAACTCTTCTACCCGGCGGCGAGCCTCGTCCAACAGGCTGGCATTGTCGAGGGCGATGCCGATCTGATCGGCGATGGCAGAGATGACTGTGATCTCATCGTGGCTGAACGCGCGCGGCGTGTAGCTCATCACGCCCAAGACGCCCAGCACGCAGCCACGCGCCCGCATAGGAGCCAGGGCCAGCGCCTGTATCCCCTCCTCGCGGAATTCGAGAACCACCACGCGCGGGTCGCGGCTGACGTCTCCCGTCACGACCGGTCGGCCGGTCATCACCACTTTTCCAGAAAGGCCACGGTCGGCCGGCACCCGAACTCCCCGGCCGACGAAATCGTGAACGCGCCAGCCCTGCTGCACGCGAAAGACTAACTCGTTCGTGTTCTCATCCAGCACCGATATGGCGCCGGCCTCAATTCCAATGACCTTCAGAGCCAAAGCCAGGGCGCGCTGCAAGACCTCACCCACGTCCCGTGTGCTGGCCATAGCGGCCACCTCGTTGAGGGCCGCCAACGCGCTATCACGAGGCTCGCTCCTGGGATCAAAATATATGGTCTCCAGGCCAGAGGAGGCAGCTTGCAACCCCGGGGACGGCGAGGGTCTCACTCGACTTTTTCCTTCAAGATCCAGCTCCAATAGTGCCACACGAGTACGAGATCGAGCGTCATTCCTATTGCCAGAGGAATGTGAAAGGTGATCAGAGCGAACCAGGACGAGAGCAGGAAGGAGAATCCAGAGTCAGGCGCAACGGCCACAATGCCCCGTACCATCTGGCTCGTTGCCGCCAGAGCAATAAAGGTATTCGATACCACAAACCAGCGATAGCGCTCTGCCATCTTGGTGACGGCGCCCAAGCGCCGGCTAAAGTTGGCGAACAGAACGCCCAGATACAAGACGGCGAACAACCCCACGGGGCCAAGAGGAATGGTGATGACTTTCATCGTCGTTCTCCGGTCATCAACTCGCGCAAATGGTTGCCGAACAGGAAGAGTGAGACGCCGCTGCTCAACAACAACAGATCACCAACCGGTTGGCCGACGAAATCCACGTCATTCACGAGGTACCAGATCACGCCAGTCGCCAGCAACACCGATGGCAAGACGAGGGCGTAATAGGCCACACGCTGGCCCGAGGTCTTGGCGTAGAAACGGGCAATGTGCCACAGAAAAAATATCAGCACACCAACGACGGCCCACGAATAGATGGTCAACGCATATTTGACCATATCCACGGCGATTACCTCCCATCAACGCCAAAAAACCCTGCCGAGTCCCTCATAGAAGAACCTGGTAACTTGACAATGTTAGATTTGGCGTGCACACTACAGCGAAACAGCGAATTTAGAGAAAAGCGAATCGGAACGCACTGGTTTGATAGCAATTCTCATTTCACCGGATTCGAGGCTTCAGCCGGTGCTCTTTGACGTTCCAAATCTGGCTAGAGCCTCCAATTTGGGATTTTTGGGTCTTTCAAAAAGCTGTTTCTTGCCTTGCTTGCCTGTCGGCGCTTGGGGGATCGGCGATCCCTCGAGAGCGACAACACTCAAGAGGGGGGACTGGCTGTCTCTCAGCGCCGCGCAAAAGCCTGCACGAACGAATCGGCCATCCGGCGCGGGCTGCCGCTCATGATGCCCTCTTGCCCTTCAAACGGCGACTGAACCTCGATGCCACGAGGGGTTATCGCAAACTGGCGGATGCCTTTATCGTGGTTGCTGCCCCGCATCTTGAGAACCAGGATCGCTTTGCGGACCGCGCTCTCAATCTCGACGTAGCGGAGCAGCACGTAAGAATCAACGAGGAAAGCAGAAGCATCATCACCCCCCTCTGCCTCCCCCAGCAACGCCGTGCTCTCCCGCGTCAGCACGATCGTCAGTCCTTCGCGCTTGAGCGAATTGACGAATCCGTAAACTATTGATCGGAGATGAGTCGGGTCTCTACCGAGCCGCTCAAAGTGTGAAAGGCTATCCACCAGTACCCGCTTGGCGCCTATCTCTTGCACCAACCTCTCTATCCGCCCACCGACCTGCTCCAGGTCAGCCTTACTGACCTCCGGGCTGGTCATCACCACCCGCAGCTTTCCCTCTTGCTCCATCTGCCGAAAGTCCCACCCGAAACTGGCAGCATCATTATAGTATTGCTGCGGGAACTCTTCAAAGGTCAATATCAGACCAGGCTCTCCACAGGCCACGATGCCGTGGTAAATGAACTGCATCCCCAGCGTCGTCTTACCCGTGCCAGGCGCGCCCTCGACCAGGTTGGCCGTTTGGGGCAAAAAACCACCGTATAACATCTCGTCCAGTCCCGGGATACCTGTTTTTATCCGTTCCATCAGTTTCCTCCTTCGGTATGCGCCTCAACGAAAACGGAGGAGCAAAAAGCGAGGGGACTCGTGTGGTTACACGCTCCTGCTGACAACATCCATACTCTATCACCGCGTTCCCCTGATGATGTGATAGATCACCTTGACCCGGAACTGACGATCGTCAGACGCCTTCACAAATTGCCTCAGCAGGTCACGCACCTGGTGGTCTGAGGACAACGAGTAGACGGCCATATCACCCAACTGACTCTCCTCCAGTACCCCATCCTGCGCCAACTCGGCCAACTCGGCGCGGATGGCTTCAGCGGTCCGGCCGGCGTAACGGGCGACATTGTCGGCCGTGTCTGTAGTGTGTGGGTTGTCGTGGAAAAAACGCACCAGATCCCACTTGACGAAGGAGTTTACCTTTGTCTGCAGAAAACGGAGCAATTGGGGATCCATATCCGCCATGAGGCGACCTGTCAAATCGAGTTCATTCATAGTCACTCTCCCCTTGTATCTAACCACCGCTGCCGTCGTTGCTCCCGTCCAGCATCCTGGAGAACAGGCAGCGGCGACTTAGCCTCGTTGTGCTTCCATATCCTGCCGCATATGGCAGTGCTTGTACTTTTTGCCGCTGCCGCACCAGCAAGGGTCGTTGCGCCCTAACGACTGCTTCTCGGGAGACGCCTGGGCTCGCTGCTGAACAGGCCTCGCGCCTCCCCTGCTCGACACGCTAGGGCGCACCATCTGCAACCGCTGATGGCCTCTCTGGCCGGGTCTGGCGGACAAGGTTTGTGGCACCAGGTAGACGGAGCGCGCCACCGTCTCCTGGATGCGGGCCAGCAAGGCCCCGTACATATCGTGCGCCTCCTTGCGATAGGCCACGAGGGGATTTTGCTGACCATAAGCTCGCAGTCCAATACCCTCACGCAAAGCCGAGAGATCGGTGAGATGTCGCACCCATAAACTGTCCACCGCCTGCAACATTAAGCGCCGGTCTCGGAAAAGAGCATAAACTTTTACAAATATCTCTTCAACCTGGGTCTTGATCTCGTCCGCGAGCCGCCGCAAGGGCTGAGCCGCTATATCCTCGTCAACCTCCCCGCCCCATTGTTCGACCAACCGCTGATAGATCAACCTCTGCGCCGGGTCGCTGCTCTGCGCCAGCGATTTCAGCGTTGCGTCTTGCTGCGTTGCTTGCCGGTATAATTGGCGACCAATGGAGTGGTTGATCTCATCGTAGGCGCGCTCGGCCATCTCGGCCAACTGCGCTTCGATCTCGGAAGGCAAAAGCCCCCCCCACTTGCGGTAGTTAAGGTCGGGAGGCAGCGGGAAAAAGGTCCGCAACTCACCGTAAAGAGCACGCAAGTCCCAGTCGTCCTGATCGGGGCCGGGCATGTGGGTAGCCACGACGCGGCCGATCTCATCCTGCACCATACGCAGCACTTGTTCGCGCAGGTCGGGCGCATCGAGCACCTCCCGGCGCTGGGCATAGATCACCTCGCGCTGTTTGTTGACCACGTCGTCGTACTCTAGCACGTGCTTGCGGATGTCAAAGTTGTACCCCTCCACCCTCATCTGCGCCGATTCGATGGTCTTGCTGAGGATGCCAAACTCTAGCGGCATATCGTCCATCCCCGCCCGGTCCATCAGCCCCTGCACACGGTCGCCGCCAAAGCGGCGCATCAAATCATCTTCCAGCGAGATGTAAAAGCGAGAGGAACCGGGGTCGCCCTGACGTCCGGCGCGGCCTCGCAACTGGTTGTCAATGCGCCGCGCCTCGTGTCGCTCGGTGCCCAGGATGTGCAGCCCGCCCAAGCTCACCACGTGGTCGTGATCGGAGGCGCAGTCGGTCACCGCTTCGGCGAGGATCTCGGCCCACCGCTCTTCGTAGACGCCGGTCACGTCCTGTCCCTGGCGCAGCAACTCTAACGCGCGGTTCCAATAAAGCTGGGGAATCTCGGCCAGGTCAATATCCGCCTTGCGCATCCGCTCGCGGGCCACCCCCTCTGGGTCGCCGCCCAGCTTGATGTCCACCCCTCGACCGGCCATGTTGGTGGCAATAGTCACCGCGCCGGGACGCCCGGCCTGGGCGATGATGACCGCCTCTTTTTCGTGATACTTGGCGTTGAGCACCTGGTGTGCGACGCCCCGCCGCTTGAGCATGTGCGAAAGCCGCTCCGAGGTCTCAATGGCAACGGTGCCCACCAACACCGGACGTCCGGCCTCGTACAAGGCCTCGATCTCGTCCACCACAGCCCGGAATTTGGCCTTCTCGGTGGCATAGATCACGTCTGTCAGATCCAGCCGCTTGAGGTAAGACCGCCCCCTCACCCCGTCGGCAGGTTCATACGTGACGACAGTCACGTCGGCGCGTCCGTCCAGCACCCCGGCAAAGGTCACCTGCTCGATTTCGCTCGATTGCCGCTCGTGTGCCTTCAGATCGCCGTAGGTAGCGCGGTATTCGACGTTGGTGGGAAGCACCACCACGTCCAGATCATAAATCCTGCGAAATTCCTCCTCCTCCGTCTTGGCCGTGCCCGTCATTCCTGCCAGCTTTTCGTACATACGGAAATAGTTTTGGAAGGTGATCGTCGCATAAGTCAAGCTCTCGCGGCGCACTTGCACGCCTTCCTTGGCCTCGATGGCCTGGTGCAACCCCTCGGAGAAGCGGCGTCCGTGCATGAGGCGACCGGTGAACTCGTCCACGATGATCACCTCGCCATCCTCGACGATGTATTCCCGGTCTCGTTTGTAGACGACGGCCGCCCGCAGTGCATTGTCCAGATAGGGCAACATGTGAGCGTGCTTGGGATCATAGATACTCTCTCCCGGCCCCAGCTCCGGGAGCGCCTGCTCCACCCGTTCCACCCCCTGCTCCGTCAGTGTGACGACCCGCGTCCGCTCATCCAGCACGTAATCCCCATCCGGCGCGTCCAACTCGACGCTTTCGGGGCTGCTGGCCCGCAACCGGGGCACCATGCCGGCAAAACGCTGGTACAGTTCCGACGATTCCTCGGCCGGGCCGGAGATGATGAGCGGCGTGCGCGCTTCGTCAATCAGGATGTTGTCCACCTCGTCAACGATGGCGTAACATAGTTCCCGCTGCACCCGATCGCTCAGATCACGCGCCATGTTGTCGCGCAGATAATCGAAACCAAATTCGTTGTTGGTGCCATAGGTGATATCGGCCTGATAGGCCTCGCGCCGGGAGACGGGGCGCAGGTTCAGAAAACGATCGTCGGACGAGGGATAATCGGGGTCAAAGAGGAACGAACCTCGGTTGGGATCGGCGGCGGCCGATTGGATAATGCCAACCGAAAGGCCCAGGGCGTGATACAGCCCTCCCATCCACTGCACGCCCACCTTGGAGAGATAGTCGTTAGGCGTGATCAAGTGAGCGCCTCTCCCCTCCAGCCCGTTAAGGTAGAGCGGCAGCGTGGCGACGAGCGTCTTGCCCTCGCCGGTCTTCATCTCGGCGATCCTGCCTTGGTGGAGCATGATGCCGCCGATCAGTTGCACGTCGTAGTGACGCATTCCGATGCTGCGCTTGGCCGCCTCGCGCACGGCTGCGAACGCCTCGACCATGATGTCGTCGAGCGTCTCGCCACTCTCCAAACGCTGGCGAAATTCGCCGCTCTTGGCCCGCAGTTGAGCGTCGTCCAGCGCCTCGAACTCTGGCTCCAGCGCGTTGATGCGCTCGACCAGCTTTTGCAGCCGGGCAACCTCGCGCTGGTCGGAATCGCCGACGACTTTTTTGAACAATCCTCGCAACATCAGGTGAATTCAACTCCCTCTTTCTTAAGACTACCACTGGTTGACTGACAAATCTAACATTCAACGTAACTACTCAGCCTGGCACGCGCTCAGACCTCCGAGGTCTTGCAAAACCCG
>CAYMWP010000170.1:0-8477 GCA_964393895.1 uncultured Anaerolineales bacterium
CAGCGAAGGCGGGCTCGTGGGAGGGCAAGATTCTGTCCAATACTGTGTACCAATGATGCAAGTGGGAATCATGCCCAAGAGCCAGACACTGCGCCAGAGTCTGGTGCAAGGCGCACAGGTCATCAAACATAGGGAGACCTGACATGATAAAGGGAGCTCGGCCCTTTCTAGACAGCGTATATTGAAGGTCCAGCGCCAGGTCCCTGACAACCTGGGAACGTGTAACTGGCTGTTCAGCCTGCTCCTGTGGGACCGGTTCAACGACCGCCAGGCCCGTCACTATCTGAGGGGGAAAAATCCGACTCCTCCGGGTCGGACAGCACCTCTCCCATGCTCTCGCGAATCTCTCGCCGGATCGTTTTGCGTAACGAAGTCTTGAGCTCCGAATCGCGGTCGTAAATGGGCCTGGTCGCGTTACCCAAGTAGTGGGGTTGGCACCACTGATGTGGAACATCTGGCCACACTTCCTCAAGCGCTTTCCTGACACACCCTTGTTTGTCACTCACCGTGGCCAGGATGGGCAATCCCAGGTCTACCACCGGCTTCAGCAAGGCCCCCAACGTCTTGTGATTCACCCGGGGTAGCCAGCCAACTACCAGGTTCAGACCTTCCTGTACCTCTCGCACCACCCACAATGCTTCCGACGCCCCCTCCGGCTCCAGCCCATCCGTGCTGATGATCAATCCACCTCGTTCCTTAGCAACTTTTTGCAATCGCTCGCCCTCCAGCCGTTCGGTGCATCCCATCAGCACCTGATACCGTGCATACAGATGGTCCACTTGGCGCTCAGAGATCTGGACACCGCGTTCCCGCAAGCGTGTGTGGATTTGCTCCCGGTTCAAGTGTTCCTTGTCGCGCCACCAGCCAATCTGCGCGATCACGTCCAAGCCATATGTGCATTCAGGCACCGTGACCATTTGGGCAGCGGCCGAGGTATAGGGTTGTCCCTGGTGTTCGCACTCTGGATTGACACATTCTCTGGCCTGACTGACTACATACACCACCCTGTCCAGGTGTTGGACTGTCTTGCGCCACTGATAATTTCGACGTGCCCGCAGTGGCTCGTCACAATGAGGACAGATTTTGACCTCTGGATTGTAAATGTACCGTGCTTCTACTTCTAAGTGCTTTGCTGTCTTGGCCATGGGCCGCTGATCTCCTTTCTACTGTTGTCACTGGCCCATGTTACCACAGATTTGAAATCGTTACACTTTTACCTTAATGCCTTTACCCCCTTCACTTCCCGGCAGCGCCGCGATGGGCTGTTTGAACGACTCCGCATCCGGCACGACGGCGTGGATCTGCGCGCCGTAGAGGGGTCTCGTGGCCGCTTGAGGTATTTTCGGTTCTCGTTCAGGGCAGGTGGTTCCGTATGGCGGAGAGGATTTCTTCGGGAGTAGTTTCCTCGGAAGGTTGCAACTTCTCTTGCGTGGCTATGTGCTTATGATGGGGAAAGCCCGGCAGATGGGAGTGATGTGGAGCATCGTCCCAGCCGACGATGAGGCGACCATCCGCGTCGAGCCAGTAGTAGGCGTATCGTTCCAGAGCGTCCCGCTGATATTGTTCGTTGACCCGGATCGTGCTGCCGTTGGTTAGGGTTACTGTGAGCTTGAAAGAGTGGTAGTCAACTCTCAAAGTGGTAATATACCCGCCACGTATTCTGCCAGGATAGACCAAATGCTGGCAATTCTAGCTTGCAGCAGCGAATGCAAGGGAATTCTCCAAGAAGGGCCTCAACGACGCGAGAATCTGACTGGCCTCTTCGTAGGTGCGCTGCCAGCCGCACCATTCGATGAAATCTTCGTGCGCTTCGATAGTGGCATCGTCCGGCAACCCTTCTTGGCGCAGTTGCACGATAGTCATCCCGTACTTTTGCTCTAAAGCCTGGATCTTTTGTTCGGCCAGGGCCAGGCGTCCTTCCGCTTCGGTCAACAGCAGGGGGGCGCCTAGCTCGACCAGCCGTTGCCGCGCCACTGGGATCAGTTGAGTCAGTTCCGGCTGGCTTCTTTTCACAGGAAAAGCTGACATTGCTGTCTCCTCCAAGTGTATGATGGTTCTAGTATAGCCCTCCGTCACCCAAAAGTCAAGGGTACCAAGTTTTTAAGGTTCAGTTCGGACACCCACCAGGGGTTAAGCTACTTGACCGCCGAGATAAAGACATCCTCCAGCGTCGGCGCGATCCACTCGATAGCGTTCACGTTAATCCCCTCGCTCGCCAGCAATTCTTCGATGGGTTGCTTGAACGCTTCGGCGTCGGGCACGACGGCGTGGATCTGCGCGCCGTAGAGGGCTACTTCGTCAAAGAGCAAGCGGCCGCTCGCCTGGGCTTTTTTCAACACGCGCATCGCCCGGTCTGAGTCGGGCGTGCTGATCTCCAAGACCTGCCCGCGCATCTGGGTCTCTTTGAGTTGGTCGGGCGTATCCAGCGCCACCAGGCGGCCCTGGCTGAGGAACCCGACCCGTTGGCACAGTTCGGCCTCGTCCATGTAATGGGTGGTGACCATGACGGTCACGCCCTTCTTCGCCATAGCGTAGATGAGGCCCCAAAACTCGCGCCGGCTGATGGGATCCACGCCGGCGGTGGGTTCGTCCAGGAAAACTACTTTGGGCCTGTGAACGATGGCGCAGCCCAGCGCGAGCCGTTGTTTCCAGCCGCCGGAGAGGTTGGAGGTGAGCGTGTTCTCCCGTCCAACCAGCCCGGCCATCTCCAAGATCTCGGCCTGGCGTTGTTCCAGTTCGTCCCGGGGCAGCCCGTAGGCCAGGCCGTAGAAGCGGATGTTCTCGCAGGCGGTCAGGTCGTTGTAGAGCGTGAAAAGCTGCGACATGTAGCCGACGTGGGCTTGCATAGTCTTGGCCTCGCTGCTGGGGTCGTAGCCCAGCACCCGCGCGCTGCCCTCGCTGATCTTGAGCAGGCCCAGCAACATGCGGATCGTCGTCGTCTTGCCCGCGCCGTTGGGGCCCAGCCAGCCGTAGACCTCGCCCTGTTTCACACGGAAACTGACGCGATCCACGGCAGTGAAATCGCCAAAGCGCTTGGTCAGGTTCTCGACCTCGATGGTGTAGTCGTTCATAGTTCAAGTGTGCAAGTAGCAAGTGAGCGGGTTACTCACGTTTGACGTTCTGACGTTTGACGCTTTGCGCCACGGATGAGCGAGATGAACGCTTCCTCCATCCGCGGCTCGATCTCGCGCATTCCTGAGCAGGTGATTCCCTGGGCGGCCAGCGCGGTTTCGATCTCGCGTTTGCGCTTTTCCACATCGTCCACAAAGACGTGGAGCATCACGCCGTAGGTCTGCACTTCCAGTACGCCATCCAGGCCGGGAACCAGCCGCCAGGCGGGCACAAAGTTCGAAGGGGTAAACTCTAGCAGGCGACCGGGCACCATCTGCTTGATCGCCTCGGGCGAATCCTGGGCGATGAGTTGTCCCCGGTACATCAGTCCCACCCAGTTGCAGCGCTCCGCTTCGTCCATGTAAGGGGTGCAGAAAAAGATAGTCAGTCCCTTTTCCGCCCGCAGATCGCCCAGCATGTCCCAGAACTCGCGCCGACTGACCGGGTCCACGCCCAGGGTTGGTTCGTCCAGCAGTACCACTCGAGGCTCGTGCACCAGGCTGCACGCCAGGGCCAGTTTCTTTTTCATTCCTCCCGAAAGCCGGCCCGCCAAGCGCTTGGTAAAGTCGCTCGAGCCGGCGAACTCGAGCAGTTCGGGGATGCGTTGTCGCTGCTTCTCGCGGCTGACACCGTGGACGTTGGCAAAGAAGCGCATATTCTCCAGCACCGTCAGGTCGGCGGGGAGGGCGAACTGTTGAGCGATGTAGCCCACGCGCTCGCGAATCTCGTAGGTGTCGCGCATAGAGTCGTAGCCCAGGATGCGGCTCTCGCCCCCGCTGCGCTTGAGTAGCCCCAGGATGACGCGGGTGGTCGTAGTCTTGCCCGCCCCATCCGGCCCGATTAGGCCGTAGGTCTCGCCGCGCCGCACCTGGAGCGTCACCCTGTCCACGGCGGTGACGACGCCGCTCCTGGTCTCGAACCGCTTGACCAAATCCCGAGTTAAAACGGTTACCTCGTCGCTCATGAATCTACTCTCTGCTCAATCCAACCTCTTCCTGAACGCTCTCACCGACAGACCGATCGCCACCGTGCTATAAATCACCAGAACCAACACATCCTGCCACATAAAAGAGATCCCCACGCCCTTGGTGATGATGCCCCGGGCGATGCGGATAAAATAGGTCGCCGGGATGAGGCAGCCGGCAGCCTGTACCACGGCCGGCATTGGCTCCCTGGGATAGATGAGACCGGTCAGCAACATGCACAGCATCATGAACAGCATGGTGAGTTGTTGCGCTTGCTTTTGCGTCTTGGCCACGGTCGAGATCAGCAACCCCAGCCCCAGCCCGGAGACGATGAACAGAAGCGAGAGCCAGGCGAACAGCCACGGACTGCCCACGAAAGGGACACCGAACCAAAATATGCCGAACAGGACAATGATCAGCAGATCTATGACGATGAGGATCAGGTTGGGCGCCATCTTGCCGATCAGCAGCTCTATCGGGCGGGTGGGCGTGACCAAGATTTGCTCGACGACGCCCAGCTCGCGCTCGCGCACCACGGCTGCGGCTGCCTGCCCCATAGCCATGACCTGCAACAACACCGCCATCAAGCCCGGCATAACAAAGACCATGTCGTCCATATCGGGGTTGTAGAGTACGCGAGTTGACGTGTAGATGGGGAGCGAGCTGACGCCGTTCAGTGAGCTTGGGCTGCTCAACGTCCCCGCAGCCATTCCTGCCCGGCTCATCTTTTCCACCGTCAACTCCATCGCCATAGACTGAGCGACCGCGCTTGCTGCGCTGTAGCCCGCGCTGACGGTGGTGGAATCGGAGCCATCGAGGATGACGAGCGCCTGCGCAGTGCCGCGCTCGACCTGCGCCGCGAAATCGGGCGGGATGACGACGCCGGCCCTGGCTTTGCCTTCGTCAATGACCCGGATTACTCCGGCTTCGTCCTCCACGTACAGTTCCACGTCAAAGTATCCCGACGCGGTCAGCGCGTCAACGAGGGCGCGGCTCTGGACGTCCTTGCTCAGGTCGGCTACGGCGGTGGGGATGTGATCCACCGTCAAAGAGACGGCGTAGGCAAAGAGGAACATCTCGAGGACGGGCAGGAGCAGGACCATCGCCAACGTGCGCCAGTCGCGCAGGATCTGGATGGTCTCTTTTTGAGTGATGGCGCTGATACGCTTGAGTCGCTTTTGCATACGTTTTTTCTTTACTACTCAGGTCAAGACCTCCGAGGTCTGCGACAGGCATTCTGCCCACTGCGACCGTCGAAAAAGGCCGGGATTTCACGCCTGAACGGGTTTTGCAAGACCTCGGAGGTCTGAGCGCGTGCCAGGCTGAGTAGTTACGTTTTTTCTACGAATCAATCCAGTCCCTGCTTGAAGGCGCGAGAGGCAAAGGTCATGACCACAACCACGTAGATAAAGAGCGCCACGACCTGTTCCCACAGGAACTCGATGCCGATGCCTTTGGTGATGATGCCGCGCGAGATGGGGATAAAATAAGTCAGCGGGAATAGGTTTCCGACGAGGCGCAGGGCGGCCGGCATTGCGTTGCGGGGGAACATAAAGCCCCCCAACAGTAATCCTACCAATGCCAGCGCCATGTTCAATTGTTGAGCCTGCTGCTGATTCTGAGAGATGGTCGAGATCAGAAGCCCCAGCCCCAGCCCGGAAAAGACGTACATAAAGGCCAGCCAGAAAAAGAGCCAGAAACTACCCTGGAATGGCACGTGGAAGGCAAAGACGCCCAGGGCGAGGATGGTCAGCATGTTGATGAGGGCGATGACAATGTTGGGAACAATCTTGCCTATCATCAGTTCGCTGGGCACGATGGGCGTTACCAACAGCTGCTCGATGGTGCCCATCTCGCGCTCACGCACTATGGCGGCGGTGGTCAGGGCGATGGTTTGGGTTTGCAGGATCATGGCGCACATACCGGGAATCACGAACCAGAGGTCGGTCAGGTTGGGATTGTAGAGGATGCGAACCAGAGCGTCCAGGGGCAACAGGCTCTGATCCTCAGATACCTGCCCCGACCGCTCGAACCTTTTCACCAGCACGCTCGTCGCGTGGGCGTCGGCGATGGCGGTGGCGGCGTTGTAGGCTGACTGGGAAGTAAAGAGGTCAGACCCATCCACCAGGAACAGCGCCTGGGCGTCGTTACGCTCGACGCGGGCAGCAAAGTCAGGCGGGATCACGATGCCGGCCTGCACGCGCCCCTCGTCAATGGCGCGCGTCACCTCGGCCTGGCCGGGAACGTAGGCGACGACGTCGAAATAGCCAGAGGCTTCCATCGCGTCCACGTAGGCCTGGCTGGCAGAGTCGCGACTCTGGTCGGCCACGGCGGTGGGGATGTGCTCGACGCTCAAGTGGACCGCGTAGCCAAAGAGGAGCAATTGGATGATGGGCATGCTGAGCAACATCATCAGCGTGCGCCTATCCCGCAGGGTTTGGATGAACTCTTTTTGCATCACGGCCCAAATTCGTTGCCGCATAATTTACCTCAGCAGCCAGGTTTTGCCGTTTCGCTTACACAAGGAACCTGGGTTCTTTCGCGCCTACCGGGCGCGGACACCGTCGAGGAGTAGATCCACCATCGCCTCGGCCAGAGCGTGGCGCTTTTCTGGCGAGGGTAGCGGTGCGATTCCACGAATGGCCGGTATGATCAGGCCGGCAAACATGCCCATCACCAACTGCGCGGTCAGGGCCGGATCAACGGGCCTAAAGACCCCGGCGGCGATGCGTTCGGCGACATAGTCTTGCAGCAAGCGGTGAATCTGTTTGACCCGCTCGGCGACGGCCTCTTCCAAAATGCCGTCGTCCACCCAGACCTCGCTGAACAGGGTACGGTTGAAGGGGAGTTGGGCTTCGGTGATGTCCAATCCCTTTTCCACCATCTCGATTATTGTCCCTCGGTCTCCCAGTTCGCCGGCCTCTAACAGAGCGGCGACCATCGGTGTTTCCGTCTCGGCGGCGATGTTCGAGAGTATGTCACGCTTGCCGTCAAAGTACAGGTAGATCGTGCCCGGAGAGATCCCGGCGCGGGCGGCGATCTCTTTGACCGTGGCCTGCTGGTAGCCTTTCTCAGCAAAGACCATTGCGGCCGCCTCTAGAATCTCTTTGCGGCGGATCTCGGAAGGGCCCTCAGCGACAGGTGGAGTGTTCATAGGTATCCTCCCACTCGACTAAATGAACGTTCATTCAGTCGGGAATGATACCACGATTCGAAGACAGAGTCAATGGTACCCTGGTACCTGACACAAGGCCTCGTTTTCAGGGGGGATAGTTGCTATTCCTGTATCACCACCAACGTGCCCAATTCGGTCCATTCGTAGAGGGCGGCCGCTTCGTCCAATCCAACGACGATGCAGCCGTAGGAGACCGGGCGGCCCAGGTAGCCCTCCCACAGCCGGGCGCCGTTGGAGAGTGTCGGCAGTCCGTGGATGCCGTTGGTAAAGTCGGGGCCGGAGCGGTAGATGCCCATAAAGTGAGGCATCCACAGGTCCCAACTGGAGGCGTAAGCTTCCTCCTCCTTGCTCAGTATTTGGAACGTGCCCGTGATGGTGGGGGAGGAACTGATGCCGGTCGAGCACAAAAAGTCGTGGGCCAGCGCATCTCCCGCGTAAGCGCGGAGACGCTGGTCGGAGATGTCTATCACGATGCGTCGTTCGGTGATGAGCGGCAGCGGGAGGAGGGTGTCTATCGAGGGGATGGTGATCTGCTGGCCGGGGTGCAGTTCTCCGGGTTCGACGTCCGGGTTAGCCTCGGTCAACTGCCAGACGGGAAAGCCGTGCGCCCGCGCCACCGACATCAGCGTATCGCCCGGCTGGACGGTGTAGGCGCGCGCCGGATGCGCCAGTGCGACGGCGGCCCGGCTCTCCCCGGCCTCGACCGCCGCCCGTATCGCGGGCAGTGTTTTCTCGACATCGAATGTGACCTCGTCGCTCAGTTGGCCACCCGCACCGGCCAGGTAAGCGCGGATGGCTTCTTCCTGCGCCGTCAGCGCCAGCCGAGCACCGTCCTCGTCCTCGACCGGTTGGGCGACCAGCCACGTCGCCACGACTTCCGGGCCCACCGCCCACGTTGCTTCAAAGCCGGTCAGTGGGTCGTCGGCGACGAGGGTGAACGAGCGTGCCAGCAACGCTTCTGCCTGGGCTTGGGCCGGCCCGGGGTTGCCTATGGCCGGCTCCACCTGGCGGGTCAGCAGCTCCATCACCAATCCCTCGGAGGCCACGCCCACCGCGTGCGGGAGCGCGGCGACGGTCGCCTCGACATCCAGTTCTCGCCCCGCCTGGGCCGGCAGCGGGGTGACGCCTGTGGGTTGGATGAGGAGCGCGGCGTTCACCGGCGGCAGCTCTATCTCCACGACCAGTGATTCCAGAGCAGCGGCGGCCTGGGCCGCGTCGGGGAGCAG
>CAYMWP010000171.1:0-8405 GCA_964393895.1 uncultured Anaerolineales bacterium
TGAGACTATGAAAGTAGCCGTCATCGGCGGCGCATCTTCGTACACGCCCGAACTGATCAATGGCTTTTTGGAGCGCGCCGCTTCTCTCCCACTCACCGAGCTTTGGCTGATGGACATCTCCCAGGAGCGGCTGGCCGTGGTGGGTGGGTTCGCTCGACGCATGGTACAGGCCCAGGGCGCTCCCTTCTCTGTCCATCTGACCACCGACCGGCGCGAGGCGGTGGAGGGCGCTCGTTACGTCATCACCCAACTGCGGGTAGGAGGAATGAAGGCCCGCCGCGAGGACGAGTACCTGGGCCGGCGGCACGGACTGATCGGCCAGGAGACGACCGGCGCCGGCGGGATGGCCAAGGCACTGCGCACCATCCCCGTCATCCTGGAGCTGGCCCGCGATGTGCGGGAGTTGGCCTCCGGCGCGCTGCTGCTCAACTTTACCAACCCGTCTGGCCTGGTCACAGAAGCCCTCAACAGGTACGCCCCCGACGTGCCGGCGGTGGGCGTCTGCAACTCGCCGCTCACGGCCAAGATGAGCATTCTGCAAGCACTGAAGGAGCGCCGGGGACTCGAGATCGCGCCGCAGCAAGCCAGGCTGGACACATTGGGCCTCAATCACCTCTCGTGGCATCGCGGCTTTACCGTTGGCGACGAGGACCTGTGGCCCCAGATCATGGCGGGCTACCTGGAGGAACTGCGAGCCGCTCCCGATCCGGAGTGGGACCCGCGCACCATCGCGGCACTGGGCATGATCCCCAACTCTTACCTCCAATACTACTATCACACCGGGCGCAAACTGGCCGCCCAGCAGCAGTGGCCCCCCTCCCGCGCCGAGGAGGTGATCGAGATCGAGGCTGATCTGCTGCGGCAGTACGCCGATCCGGAGCGGACAGAGCCGCCGGAGGATCTGATGAAGCGGGGCGGCGCGTACTATTCCACCGTCGCCACCCACATTCTCGACGCCCACTACAACGACAGGGGCGAGATCCACGTGGTCAACGCGCCCCACGGCGGGGCGGTCGAGGGCTGGCCGGAGGATTGGGTGTTGGAGCTGCCCTGCCGCGTGGACAGGGCCGGCGTCCACCCGCTGCCGGCCGCGCCGCTGCCGCCCGTCTGCTTTGGCCTGCTGGCCCACGTCAAGATGTACGAGCTACTCACCGTGGAGGCCGCCGTCCACGGCGACCGGGACGCCGCCTACCGGGCCCTGCTCGCCCATCCCCTCGGCCCCCAGGCGGACCAGGTTCAGGCCATGCTGGACGATATGCTGGAGACTAACCAAGTGTACCTGCCACAATTTGCGCCAAACGTCAAACGCGAAACATGACGCTTGACGTTTGACGTTTGACACTGACGTTTCACTACCACGAGGAGCAATAGATATGAAACCCAACCCTATTCTTAAAAAACTCGGCTTTGCCGCCGACGACCGCGTGGTCATCATCCACGCCGACGACATCGGCATGTGCCAGGCCACCCTGCCGGCCTTTGCCGATCTGGTGGACTTTGGGCTGGTCTCGTCGGGAGCGGCGATGGTTCCCTGCCCCTGGTTCCCCGAACTGGCCGCGTATTGCAACCAGCACCCCCGAGTGGATATGGGCGTGCACCTGACGCTCACCAGCGAGTGGGATAGCTATCGCTGGGGGCCGATCTCTACCCGCGACCCGGCGTCGGGTCTGATGGACGAGGCGGGCTATTTCCACCAGACCTCGGAGGCCGTACAAGAGCGGGCGAACCCCGCCGCCGTCCAGGCCGAGATCCAAGCCCAGGTCGCGCGCGCGCTGGCAGGTGGGATTGACGTCACTCACGTGGATACACACATGGGCACCGTTGCCCACTCCAAGTTCATCCCCGGTTACGTGCAACTGGCCCTGCAACACCGCCTGCCCTTCCTGATGCTGCGGCTGGATGAGGCCGGGTGGCGCGCTGCCGGTCTGGACGACGAGACCGCTGCCTTTGCGGCCCAGTTCGTGACCCAGTTGGAGGAGCAAGGGGTTCCAATGCTCGATCGCCTCAGCCAGGAGCTGCCACTGGATGAGCACGAGGATCGCGTCGCGGTAGCCAAGCGGGTGTTCGATTCCCTGCCGACCGGCCTGACTCACTTCATCCTCCATCCCGCTTACGACACGCCCGAACTGCGCGCCATCGCCCCCGATTGGCGCGGGCGAGTCGCCGACTACCGAGCCTTTATGAGCCACGAGCTGCGCGACTATATTGAGGAGATTGGCATCCACGTGATCGGCTACCGAGATCTGCGCGATCTGGTTCGTGGAACGTGAAACGTCAATGGACTATGCCCCAGTACTTTCTCGGCGTTGACGTCGGCGGCAGCAAGAGCCACGCGCTCATCGCCGACCAATCCGGGCGGGCGCTCGGCTTTGGAGAGGGCGGCCCCGGCAACCCCGAGGGCGTCGGCTACGACGGCCTGGCCCAAGTGCTCCACATCATTACGCAGCAGGCGCTGACCGACGCCAAGCTCACCACGGAAGAGATCGCCGGCGCCGGCTTTGGCGTCGGCGGGTACGATTGGCCTTCCCAGCGGGAGCCTGTGCTGCAAGCCATCCAAACCATCGGCCTGAACGCGCCGCTCGAGCTGGTCAACGATGCCATCATCGCCCTACTGGCAGGAGCGGCCGAAGGATGGGGTGTCGCGGTGGTGGCCGGCACGAGTTGCAACTGCTGGGGCCGGGACCGATCCCGGCGCGAGGGGCGTATGACGGGCTTTGGAGCCTGGATGGGCGAGGCGGCCGGCGGCTCCGAACTGGTCGCCGAGGCGGTAAAGGCCATCGCTCTCGAATGGACCCAGCGCGGGCCAGCCACCCGCCTGACCCAGGCGTTCATCGAGTTGCTCCAGGCGCGGGACACCGTGGATTTGTTGGAAGGATTGACCCTGGGCCACTACCACTTGCACCCGGCAGCGGCGCCCATCGTTTTCCAGGTCGCCGCCGCAGGGGACGCGGTCGCCCGTGAACTGATCCTGTGGGCCGGGCAGGAGCTGGGCAGCATGGCGAACGGCGTCATCCGCCAACTCGGCTTCGAGAATCAGGAATTTGACGTCGTCATGGCCGGCAGCTTTTTCGATGGCAGCCCCTCGCTGGGCGAGGCCATGCGCGAGACGATCCATCCCGTAGCACCGGGCGCGCGCCTGGTGCGACTGAATGCTCCCCCGGTGGTGGGTGGGGTGCTGTTGGGCGCAGAACAGGCCGGGATGAACCCCCTTCCCCTGCGGGAGACTTTGATCGAGTCCACGCAAGAGATGCTGAGGGGGCGGCGTTAGAGAAACTAGATTTTTGTGCAACCCACGGTTGCCGTAAGCAAAGCGACAAAAACCTGATTTCTCCCCCACACCTGGAGGTTTTTATGTCCAAACTGGCGATCCTGGACGGCGCGCCCGTCCGCACCGAACCCTATCCCGCCTGGCCCGTCCACGACGAGCGGGATATTGCCGCCGTCGCTGCCGTCATCGAGTCTGGCCGGTGGGGCGGCTACCCGTATCCGGGGCCGCAGACTGCCGAGTTTACCCGCCGTTTCGCCGAGATGCAGGGCGGTGGCTACGGCGTAGCGATGGCGAATGGCACCGTCACGATGGAGGTCGCGCTGCGCGCCGCCGGCGTCGGCTGGGGCGACGAGGTGATCGTGCCGGCCTACACCTTCCAGGCCACCGCGGCCGCCCCGATGACCGCCGGAGCCATCCCCGTGATCGTGGACGTGGACCCAGAGACCTACTGCATTGACCCACGAGCTATCGAAGCGGCGCTTACGGACGAGACCAGGGCGATCATCCCCGTCCACCTGGGCGCGCAGATGGCCGATATGGACGCCATCGTAGAGATCGCCCAAAAGCACGATCTGATCGTGATCGAGGATTGCGCGCACGCGCACGGGGCCAGGTGGCGCGGCCGGGGCGCGGGGACGATCGGGCATTTCGGGTCATTCAGCCTGCAATCGTCCAAGATCCTCACCACGGGGGAAGGGGGCGTGTTGCTGTGTCGGTCGGCAGAGTTGGCGGCGCGGGCAGCCAGCATCATTGACTGTGGGCGCGCCCACACCGATGCCGCGCCGCACGGCGAGGGAGGGCAAACGTTCACCCTGGGCGGCAACTACCGCCTGCCCGAGTTGCAGGCCGCGCTGGGCAACGTGGCGCTCGAACGCTTCCCCGAGCAGGCCAGGCAGCGCGAGGAGATGGCCGATTATCTGGAAGAGAGCCTCAGCGAGATTCCGGGCGTCCGCTTGCTGAGACGTGACCCACGCCACACCACCCGCTCGTTCTATCGCTACATTTTTGCTGTGGAACCGGAACTCTTTGGCGCCGAGCACGACGTGGTGTGCCGGGCTCTGGCGGCCGAGGGTGTCCCTTGCTGGGTGGGCTACGAAGCGATGCACCACTACGAACTGTTCCAACCCACTCTCTCCAGGCTGCCCGTCCCCAGCGCATTCCCCGAAAGGTTCGAGTTCGGCAAGATGCGCCTGCCCGAAGCGGAGCGCGCCTGCGAGCGCGAGGCGGTCTGGCTCGACGAATGCGTCTTCCGGGCCGGACGGCAGGGGGTGGACGACGCCGTGGCTGCCATCGGCAAGGTTCAGGCCCACGCGGTGGAGCTCGAAAAGCAAAAGACCCTAAAGGTCTCGGAAGACCTTTAGGGTCGCGTGGATATTGCCTCATCGCCAGGAGCGTGTTATAATCGAATCGAGCCCCTGTAGCTCAGCATGGATAGAGCAGGAACCTCCTAAGTTCAAGGTCGTGCGTTCGAATCGCACCAGGGGCATCACGCAGAGAAGCGGCCGCCGTTACTACTCAGGTCAAGACCTCCGAGGTCTGCGACAGGCATTCTGCCCACTGCGACCGTCGAAAAAGGCCGGGATTTCACGCCTGAACGGGTTTTGCAAGACCTCGGAGGTCTGAGCGCGTGCCAGGCTGAGTAGTTACCGGCCGCCTTTCAGGGCGGTCGCTTCTTTTGCCGCGGCAACGGCTCTCGCCGAACTCATCGAGAGCGGGTGATGATGGGAATGATCAGAGTGTAGAGCGGCAGGACAATAGCGCCGAACGCCGGCTGGTACCAACTCTCCAGAGCGAACGGCCCGCCCAGGGCAAAGAGCCAGATGGGTACAGAGAGCGTGGAGATAAAGAGTTGCGTCGGGCGTCTGACGCGCATCACGCGGTACAGCCAGAATGGAGTAATGACCGTCAGGGTCGTAAGAATGATCCACAGCAACTTTTGCAACGTATGCCGTTCACTCGGTAGATCGGGGTTGTAGCTGGTGCGCAGCACGCCGTCAATGGCAACGTAGGCCATCACGATCTCGGATGGAATGTGCTTGAGCACTCGCGACAGGTAATCGTCCGCTCTGTTGATCGTGCGTGTCATTGTCTCTCCTTTCTGCTGAATTTGGTTCGATCAATCGCCGCGCCGCGCGGTCAACCCCAGGGCCAGCAGCGCCGCGCCGACGAGCAGCAATCCCACGACCTGCCACGGCACAGCGCCCCCGGCGGGCGGGAGTATCGGCGCGGGAATAGGCGTAGGTGTGACCTGATGCACTTTGACCTCGGTGATGAGGTAGGGCATTGTCTCCGGGTCAGCAATGGTGAGCCAGCGTGCTACGAGCAGGTCGCCCGCCTCGTCCGGGCCGGCATCGGGGTCGGGCACCGCAGCCAGGGCCAGTCCCTGATTCGGCGCCTCTCCCGCCATCCAGGCTCGCGCCAGCGCGGTGACGTCCCACGAGAGCCAGAAGCCTTCCACCTCACCGAGCGCCACGCCCGGTATGGAGGAGGGGCGCGGCGGCGTGGGCGTGGGCGTGGGCGCAGACGCAGGCGTGGGAGTCGCGGTCGGGCCGTCATCTGTCGGTGTGGCTAACGGGGAAGTGGGCGGCGTGCCCAGCGGCGAATCAGGCGGCGCGGGCGTGCGGTCGTCCTCATTCCACGACCACAGATAGCGCAGCAGGGCGCGGCGGCGTGGAGACTGGGCAGGTTCGGCCAACGCCAACCCTCCAGGCCGGTAAGAGCCAGTATCCGAAGGGGTGACCGTCACGGTCAATGTGGGAGTCGCCGTCGGCGTGGTCGTCCCGGTCGGGGTGAGTGTGACGGTCGGGGTGAGTGTGACGGTCGGGGTAGGCGTGAGGGTCGAGGCAGTGATTGGCGTGGGTGTAGAGGTCGGCGCACGCGTGGAGGTCGAAGTAGCAGTTGGCTCGGATGTAGGAGTAGCAGTTGGCGCGGGCGCATAGGTCGGCAACGGGGTGGACAGGGGAAAGGCAATGGGGGTGGGGATGGGCAAGGAGGCCGCCGCCGTCACCGAGCCGAGGCGGGCTTCTGCAATGGCGATGGGCGAAGTGATAAGCGCGGGCCAGGTAGCCGGATCGCCCTCCCATTCTTTCTGTTCCCAGGGATCAAGGACGCGGTACACGCCAAATGTCGCCTCGCCCGCGCGCGATCCGGTGTCCACGTAGGCGTAAAGCGTGGCCCGTATGATCTCGGCGCCGGGAGGGAACAGGTCGAGCGGGAAGTGCATATAGGTGCGCCCCTGCACAGCAGCGCCTTCCGAGGTGCGAAAGGTGCCCCAGGGGAACACTCGCTCGACGGCGTGCTCCGTCGAGCCCTCCAGCAATTCAGAAGTGACCCCCACGCTGAGGTCAGGCCAGACCTGCAACACCCGGTCTTGTTGAGCGCCGGCAGGGAGCACCGGTCCCAACAGGCACAAAGACACGCCGATCAAGGCCAGTAGAGAGGCAGCGGCGCGAGCCGGTGGGCTTTGAGTGCTTCTTCTCATCCCTCCTCGTCCTCGACCGACAGCGTCTCCAAAGGGGGCAATTCGTTCAGACCGCGCAGTCCAAAGTGTTGCAGAAACTCAAAGGTGGTGCCGTAGAGAATAGGGCGGCCGGCCGTCGTCTCCCGCCCCACCTCCTCGATCACGCCGACGCGCAGCAGGGTGCGCAGGACGCTATCGGAATTGACGCCCCGCACAGCTTCGATCTCGGGGCGGGTGATCGGCTGGCGGTAGGCGATGATACCCAGTGTCTCCAGGGCGGCTCGCGAAAGGGTCGCCCGCGCTTCCAGGCCCAGAAAACGTTCGATGTAGGGGGCGGATTCGGGCGCGGTGGTGAGTTGCAGATGGTTGCCGACCCGCTGCAAGCGCAGGCCACGCCCCGCGTAGGCAGCCTCTAGCTCCGATAACGCGCTCTCGATCTGCCCCTCTGTGGCTTCCAACGCCTGTGCCAGGCGACCGGTGGATACCGGAGCGTCGGCCACAAAGAGCAGGCTCTCCACCTGCGCCGCCGTGCCGAGGATAGCTCTTTCAGAGATGTTTTTTCCCTCCGCGTCGCCGTTTGTGCTATAATCCACGGGAACTCCCAGGGTTCGGGTTCTCGACTCTTCTAAACTCGGATACCGTTCAGTTAGGCGCTTCACTCCTCATTAGACCTCCGAGGTTTACAAAATAGCGCCTTTTCAAAGATTCTCTGGTTCTCGAGACATAAACCTCGGAGGTCTGGATAAAAGTGATTGCCCTACTCCTCCGCCCAGGAGGACGAGCCTTCGTCCGGCCTGGAGGAGATCTCGCCCACTTTGGAGTAGGGGGCGGCGCGCAGGTTGACTTTGGGGGGGCGGGTCAGTTTAAGCCCCATGCGCTCCTCTATCACCTGCTGAGTTTTTTCTACGATCAGGCCCGCCTTCTCCGGCACGTCAACTCCGGCCACCGTCTCCACGTCCAGTTCGATCAGGACACCGCCGCGCCTGGCCCCGACCCTCGACTTGACGCTCAAGACATCGGGAAGGCGGTCAACCTCGTGCCTCACCCGGTCGGCGATGGAGTTGATGCTGACCTGTACCTCCCCGCCGGTGGCCTTTTCGACGCGGATGGCCTTGCGTTTGGGGCGGCGCACCTCGAGGATGATGAGCAGGATCAGGACAATATCCAGTGCCAGGGAGAACAGGACGCCCAGGGCCACCCGCACCCAGGGCCTGAAAGTGTCAAAGAAATCCGCCAGCGCGGCCGATTGCAGCGCGACCGCGTCAATGGCTCCCGGCACTATCAGCAAGACGTTGCACAGCACGATCACGACCAGCAGCAATATCACGATCAATATGCGGTTCACAGCGTTCATCTAATTCCTCCTTCCAATTATACGTGTGCCAGAATGTCCATATCAGGCTCTACTCGATATTGCGGGGCAATTTGGCAAATTGCCTTGTTGCCGGACGACGAAGCAGTGCGCTACCGGCCTTCCTCCCCAATCAACCTCTCTATGGCTTTCAGAAATTCCTCCGCCACCCTGATAGCCTTCTCTGAGTCATGCCGTGATACGTGGATCGTGGCCCCATAATCCCCTACTCCACGCAACTCGAACAACCAGTTCAAATCCTTGCCATATTTCTCACCATTCGCGTAATCGGCTGGTCAAAAGCTGAATTTCCTGGTAAGCTCTGG
>CAYMWP010000172.1:0-8361 GCA_964393895.1 uncultured Anaerolineales bacterium
TCAAGATACGAAATCTAACATTGTCGAGCTACTCAGCCTGGCACGCGCTCAGACCTCCGAGGTCTTGCAAAACCCGTTCAGGCGTGAAATCCCGGCCTTTTTCGACGGTCGCAGTGAGCAGAATGCCTGTCGCAGACCTCGGAGGTCTTGACCTGAGTAGTAACGTCGCCTACAAAGCAGCGGGGGATAAATCCCCCTTTCCGCGAAAAACAGCCCTTTTCTTGCTGCATTGCAGGATAAGCCCGATTTTATCGGGCCCTGCTCTGTAGCACGGGCACTTTGCCCGTGCGGGCCGCTTGTTTAAAGCCGCACCGGCCCGAAAGAGCCGGCGCTGGATTGCTTCCTAATCCGGTAGCGCCCGTTTTGAGTGCCAGCACCGCCTGTTTTACGGCGGCGCGGCCCAAACCAGCCTGAGCAGCAGTTACCGGGTGCATTCCGTTTCGGTTGGAGGTAGTCGCGTTTCCCATACCACGTGCTATGGCTCATCGAAATTCCCTGCCCGCTGGCGCGCCCGCTCTTCCACCAGCCGCTCGTAGTGGGCGAGCAGCGTGGCCGAGGTGCGGCGGATGTCGTATTGACTGCACAACTCGCGCGCGCCGGCCGTCAGGCGGGCTCGCAGGTCTGGCTCCGTCGCCAGGCGGCGCATCAGGGCCGCAAATGTGTCCCGGTCCTCGGGGCTGAGCAACCCGTTGACGCCATCCACGATCGTATCTTCGATCCCGGGAGAGGGAATGCCCAGCACCGGCAGCCCGGCGGCCATCGCCTCCAGCACGGCCAGTGGGTGCGATTCGCTCACCGAGGGAAAAGCTAGAAAATCACCCAGCGCCAGCCAGTTGGGCATCTCTGCGTAGGGCACCTCGCCGACCAGGTGAAAGCGCGAAGCCAGCCCCAGCAGTTGCGCCGTTTCCCGAAGGTGTTCTTCATCCGGCCCTTCGCCGATGATGACCAGGTGCAGGGCGGGCGCTGCGTCGGAGATGCGGGCAAAAGCGTGCAACAGGAAAGATAGGTTTTTCTCCGGCCCCACTCGTCCCACCATGACCGCCGCTACAGCATCGTCGGGAAGCCCGGCGTCGCGCTTTGAGAGCGGCGCGGGCGGGCGCTGAAAGCGCGCCACGTCCACCCCGTTGGGGATGACCTCGATGCGGCAGGTCACGCCCAATTTCCGCAACACCTCCTTTATTCCCCGTGAAGGAACGACGACCAGGTCGCAGCTCTCGGTAAAATCGGGCAAGTAGGCCTCCAGAAAGACCCACGAGAGTTCCTCTGGAAGGAATGGGATATAGTAACTGGCTTGCAGGTGATAGCGCGTGTGGTTGGTGTAGACGACGGGGATGTCGTACCGTTTGCCAATACTCACCGCCTGCCGCCCGCTGATGAACGGGTGGTGCACGTGCAGTATGTCCATCGTCTTGATCTTTTTCCGGGCGCGACGGGAGAAGCGAAAGCTGAGGTGGTAGCCCGTGCCGGAGAGAGGAATGGCCGGGGAGCGAATCACGTACAACTCGTCGTCCTCGTAATCCTCTTCTCCAAGAGTAAAGACGAAAACCTTGTGCCCCCAGGATTCCAGCGTGTGCTTGTGGAGATGGATAAAGTTGGTCACTCCATTAAAGATCGGCCTGTATACCTCAGTCAATTGGCCTATGCGCATTGTGCGCGCGCCTCCTCGCCCAATCGGGCGCTAGATGTGCAATAATCGCAGTGGCTTTGTAGAGCGCAGCGAGCACACGCGGGGTTACGAGCGTGGCAGACGGCGCGCCCGTGTTCGATGAGGTTGAGATGGAAGGAATAGTAAATTTCAGAAGGGACGAGGGCCTCCAATAGCGTGTGAGCTTTCTCGCGGCTGCTCTTTTCCGGGATCAGGCCCAGCCGGAGCGTGACGCGGTGGACGTGGGTGTCCACCGGGAAGGCCGGCCGCCCCAGCGCGAACAGCAGCAGGATGGCGGCCGTCTTGGGGCCGACGCCGGGAATATCCAGCAGCCAGGCCCGCGCCTCATCCAGCTCCATCTCGCCGAGAAAATCCAACTCGATCTTCCCTCGCTCCTCCGTGATGCGGCGCAGCGCCCCTTGGATGCGAGGCGCTTTGGTCGGACCCAGCCCGGCCGGCCGGATCGCCTCCACCAGCGCTTCTTCCTCCGCGTCCCGCACCTCCTCCCAGGTGGGAAAACGCTCCCGCAGTCGCTCGAAGGCCAGGTCGCGGTTGACGTCGTTGGTGTTCTGCGAGAGGATGGTGTTGACCAGCGTTCCGACCGGGTCGCTGGGCTGCCAGGGATGGTCGCCGTACTCGGTCAGGAGCAGATTGTGGATGTGGAGGGTAGTCTCGGGTTTCATAGTTTCGGTCTAGCCCAGAAACCAGGTTTTTGTCAAAAACCTGGTTTCTCATTCACCAGCGCCCGGAAGCGTGGGGCGTCACAATTCATCCTCGGCGGCCTCTCGCAGGAGGGCTATCATCTTGTCCAGGCCGGCGGGCGGATCTGGCACCTCGGCCAACAGGTCGTAAATGTAGAAGTTAATCGTGTCGCCGGGGAGCCGTTGGGCCAGAGCGTCCTGCAGGGTAGCGAGGGCCTCGTCGGAGCGGCCCAGCCCCAGCAGGGCGCGGGCTTTGTTCTCCAGCAGGCCGGCCGGGGTCTGAAGCTTGCGCTGCCAGGCGGTGTCCCAGATGGCGAGCGCCCGCCGGAAGTGGCGCGCTGCTCTCTCGTCCTCTCCCTGATGGCGGGTGATGGTCCCCAGGCAGACCTCGGCGCTGAGTGCGTCGTCGGGCGAGAGGCGCACGCGATCCTGGAACTCGCTCTGGGCTTTCTCCAGCCGTCCCAGTTGCAGGTAGCAATTGCCCAGGTTGTTGTGGGGATGGGCATAGTCGGGGTCGAGCGCGATGGCGCGCCGGTAGGCCGCGATCGCCTCGTCGTGGCGGCCCAGGTCGCCGTAGACGTTGCCCAAGTTGTTGTGATAGCCAGCATCCTTGGGGTCGAGCTCGATGGCCCGCTCGAAGGCCGCGATGGCCTCCTCGTGGCGGCCCTGCTGATAGTAGACGTTGCCCAGGCCGTTGTGGGGGTAGGCGAACTCGGGGTCGAGCTCGATGGCCCGCCGGTAGGCCGCGATCGCCTCCTCGTGGCGGCCCTGCTGATAGTAGACGTTGCCCAGGCCGTTGAAGCGCGTAGCACGGGGTTCTCGTTGAATCGCTTCCTGGTGGGCGACAAGGGCTTCATCGTAACGCCTAAAATCATCTAACGCCACACCCAGATTGTAATGTGCGCTTCCACTCTCATCAAATAGTTCAACCGCGGCCTGTGCTGCCTCCAATCCTTCTCGAGATTGTACCGAGGTTGAAGCTCCTTTCGGCCAGATGAACTTGCCGCTCAACTCGTAGAACGCCTCCCCCAACTGCCGCCGGAGGGCCTGGCCTTCCTGCGGCAAGTAGCGCTTGGCCTCCTGCAGGGCCGCCAACGCCTCGTCGTACCGCTCGCGGCGGTGCAACAGTTTACCCTGCCGCAGGTGGAGGATGGCGCGCCGCTCCTGGTTGTGCGCGTCGTCAGCGGGCGCGAGGCGCTCAACCCAACGCATCAGTGCAGTCAGCATCTCCTGCTCATCCCCGGCGTCCGGGCTCGAAAGCGCTAACAACCCCCGCCCGCCCAGGCCGGCCCGCAGCATCTTGAGCCGCCGCTTGCCATCCCGGCCCAGCGCCGGCTCGAACGTCTCCAGCACCTCGATCAAGCCCCGGCACAGGTCCCGCTCGTAGCCCAGCCCCTCCACGAAGCGGGGGATGATCTCGTCCCAGGCCGCGTACTCGTCCCGCCACAGCAGCCAGTGGGCCAGATCGAGCGTGGCCTCGGCCCAGTCCTCGCTCGCGCAGCGCTCCTCCAGCAGCGGGTGGTAGCGCTTGATCCGCTCGCTCCGCTCCCGGACCGCCCCGGCCGCCCTTTGGGCCAGGTCGCCCACGGCGGCGGCGCGGGCCGCGGTGGTCAGCAGGTGCTCGCGGATAAAGGCTCCGCTGGCCTCGTGCAGCCGCGCCCCGCCGGTCAATTGCACCGCGGAGTAACGGCGGGCCAGCTCGTCCAGCCGCGCCTCCAGGTCGAAGCGCTCCTCCGGCCCCAGTCCGGATGGGCGCAGCGCGGCCCGCAGCGCCTCCGCGTCCGGGCGGCGCTGCATGGCCAGGAAGTAGAGCGCGCGCCGGTCGGCCGGGTCGTCGCAGTGGATCAGCACCCGCTCCGTCATCAGCCGCACGATCTCCTCGCGCGGGGCGCGGTCGGGGACGCCCGCGGTGATGGCCGGGAGCGGTTGCCCCTGCGCCCACAGGTCGGCCGCCGCCTGCACCGCCAGCGGCACGCCCAGCGTGGCGCGGTGGATGGCCTCCGCCTCCTGGCGCGTGGTCTCCCGCTCCGGGGCGCGGTCGTGCAGATAGGCCAGTACGTAGTCAATGGCCAGCTCCCGCACGTCCCAATCGGTCAGGCGGCGCGGGAACTGGGCGCTGTAGCCCACAAAGCGGTCGGCGGGGCGGCTGGGGGCCAGGTTGGGCCGCCCGGCGACCACCCACACCACGCGCGGGCCGGCGCGCTCGATCACCACGCGCAGCCAGGGATCGGCGCGCTCCACGATCTCGTAGGTATCCAGCAGGAGCAGCAGCGGCCTGGCGTCGCTCACCCGCTTCAACCCGGCGGCCAGGGCGCGGGCCAGGGTCTCGTTGGGCCGGCGGAAGGCGTCGTAGTGATCGGAGTCGAGCCGGGCGCGGAGGAACTCCTCGGCCCGCTGGCGCAGGTAGGCCGCCTGCTCGGCCCCCACCTGGATACCCGCGCTCAGGAACGTCCTCGTCAGCGCCTCGCCGGTGTCACCGATCTCCGGCTGGCTCAGGCGTACCACTTTGGCGAGCGCCGTTGCGCCCAGGTCGCGCATCTCCGCGTAGCGGCCTTCTCCGGTCTCCCGGTCCAATTCCCGATTCACTTGCTGCTCGGCCTGTTGGCGGCGCTCGACCGCCTGTTGATAATCGCCCAAGTGACGCCTCCAGCCCTCGTCCACGCCGGCGCGGTGGATGACGTCAAAGACCGTCTCCGCCCGGATGGCCTCGCGCCCCACCTGGAGCGCCGGGTTGTTGTTCCGTTTCAGCTCCCAATCTACCAGCAGGACGTGGAATGCGCTCTCGAAGGGGGCCTCCCACGCGGCGATGTCGCGAAAGCGGCGGGTCAGCTTCGATTTGCCGATGCCCCCCTCGCCGTGGAGCAGGAAGATGAAAGGCGGCGCGTCGTCGTCCTGCGGCGCCATCACGGCCCGCAGCGCCTCGCGGAAACGCTCCTGTTCGTCAATGCGGCCCAGGAAAAGCTCGCCGTCGACGGTGATGCGTGCTTCCGTGGTCATTGTGCACCTCCCAACCAGCGCCGTTCAGCCATCAGACGTCGGACATCACTCCCACCGCCACTCCGTCCCCCCCGGGCCGTCCTCCAGCGCCACGCCCAGGGCCGCCAGCCGGTCGCGGATGGAGTCGGCCTGGGCCCACTGCTTCTCCCGGCGCAGCTCCTCCCGCGTCTCAATGAGGGCCTGGATGAAAGGCGCGGCCTCGGCCTCCTGCGCCCCCGCCGCCCGCAGCTCCAGCCCCAGCACGTGGGTCAGCGTGCGCAGGGCGGCCTGGGCCTGGGCGAAGGGCTCGCCGCCCACGCCCCCGTCCCGCGCCGTGTTGAGCGCGCGCACCAGGTTGAACACCTGCCCCAGCGCCCCGGCGGTGTTGAAGTCGTCGTCCATCGCAGCGCCAAAGCCCCTCTCGGCGGTGGTCACTTGCGTCTTTAGCCTCTCCAGCGCCTCCCCCTCGACGAGCGCGTCGGTCGGCGGCCGCAGCCCGCCGCTCAGCCGGCGCAGCGCCCGCTCCGCCTCGGCCACCACCTCGTCGTCGTACCCCAGCGGCTTGCCGTAGTGGGAGGAGAGCACGACCAAGCGCAGCACGTCGGCCTCGTGCCGGGCCAGGAACTCTTCGATGGTCACCAGGTTGCCCACTGACTTGGACATCTTCTCGCCGCGCAGTTGGAGCATGCCGTTGTGCAGCCAGTAGCGGGCGAAGGGCTTCTTGCCCGTGTACGGTTCCGACTGGGCGATCTCGTTCTCGTGGTGGGGAAAGATGAGGTCGCTGCCGCCGCCGTGAACGTCGATCTGCTCCCCCAGGTAGTGGACGGCCATGGTGGAGCACTCGATGTGCCAGCCGGGCCGCCCCCGGCCCCAGGGGGTTTCCCAATACGGCTCGCCGGGTTTGGCCGCCTTCCACAGGGCGAAATCGAGCGGGCTTTCCTTGCGCTCGTCCACGGCCACGCGGGCGCCCGCCTGCGCCTCGTCCAGGCTGCGTCCGGACAGCTTGCCATAGTCGGCGAACTTGCGCACCCGGTAGTAGACGTCCCCTTCGACCGCGTAGGCGTACTCTTTTTCGATCAGCGCCTGGACGAACTGGATCACCTGGGGCATGACGTGGCTGACGCGCGGGTAGTGGTGGGCGGGCAGGAGGTTCAGGTCGTGGACGTGCTCGAACCACTCGGCGACGTAGCGCTGCGCCAGGTCGAGCGCGTCCAGGCCCAGCTCGTTGGCGCGGGCGATGATCTTGTCGTCCACGTCGGTAAAGTTCATCACGTGGATCACGCGGTAGCCCGCGTACTCGAGATAGCGCCGCATCACGTCAAAGACGAGGGCCGACATGGCGTGGCCGATGTGGGCCCGGTCGTATACCGTCGGGCCGCAGACGTACATCCTGACGACCCGGTCCTCGATGGTCTCGAATGGCTCCAGACGATGGGTCAACGTGTTCTTTACCTGCAATCTCTGACCTCCAATTCTTTAGGGCGCATTATAACACAGTCCGGCGATTGAAAAAAGCCAACTCGTAACTACTCAGCCTGGCACGCGCTCAGACATCCGAGGTCTTGCAAAACCCGTTCAGGCGTGAAATCCCGGCCTTTTTCGACGGTCGCAGTGGGCAGAATGCCTGTCGCAGACCTCGGAGGTCTTGACCTGAGTAGTAACGCCAACTCTTCAGTACCTGCTCCTCCACTGGCCTGGACTGTCAAATCCGTGCCAGCGGCCGGGTAATTCCTTTTGGGAATAAAAGTTGTGAGGTATAATAGACTTTTCTGAAAAAAGGTGTTGGTTTGTTCGTCGGTGGGGATAAAATGCCCAAAAACCTGGTTTTTTCAGTGGAGTCATAATACCAATACCCTGCCAGAGATAGCGGGCTGGTCACCGATTTCGGATACCCAGAATTTATGAACACTACCCCAACTCGACCGGACTGGCTGACCGGCCTCACGCGAGCCGGAGTGGTCCCGTGGCGCGGGTCGTGCTTGTACTGTGAACAGATCAGGTGATTCTGCCGCGTCTCCTGGAGGCAATGGAAGGGCGATGAAATTCACGACAGAACGCATCATCCCAGACCAGGCCGAGTGTGGCCCAATGCTCACGACACACCTGGCGCGGTATCGGCTTGCCGAGCCGCTGGTTCAGAACAAGGTGGTACTGGACGCGGGATGCGGATGTGGTTACGGGACCAATTACCTGGCCGCCTCCGGCGCCAAGCGAGCGATTGGCGTGGACATCTCGCCAGAAGCGATCGAGTACGCTCGCCAACACTACTGTGCCGCGAACCTGGCTTACGAGAGAATGGACGTCACCGCACTCGATTTCCCAGACGAGACGTTCGACGCAGTCGTATGCCTGGAAATCTTTGAACACCTAGCCAACCAGCGACGGTTGCTGGCCGAGGTGCAGCGAGTGCTCAGACCCAGCGGGCGGGTCATTGTCTCTACACCGAACGGGCGCATATTTTCACCCAGGGGGCGACCGATCAATCCCTGGCACACGCGCGAGTTCTCCAGGGACGAGTTCGAAGAGTTGCTAGGCTCGTACTTTGGGGAACTGGAGCTGTGGGGTCAGACGGTCAAAAAATTCGTCGCCCTGCCGACCACACTCTTTCACCTCCGTGTGCAACGCTACATCACCACGCGCGACTCGTGGTTATCGCGGCTGACCGAGATTGGCTACGGAGCAGTGAGACGGGCAGCCATGTCACTGGCGCGTATGGCGCTGGGAATCGCAAACGACGACGCTACTTTGATTGCGAGAGCCGACGAGCTCCCAGATCATCGCACCTGGTATTTTATCGCCGTGGGTCGAAAAGTGACGTAATCCCTCCCGGTATCTGTTTACCGCAGGGGCGCGGAGGACGCCGAGAGTCTGTTCACCCTTCCTCTGCCGCACGATGATTGTCCTGGTGACTCGAGTCCTCTGCATCTCTGCGGTGCACTCCAAATGCGGTAAACGGGTACTGATAGCTTTTGCCGGTTCGTAACTACTACTCAGCCTGGCACGCGCTCAGACCTCCGAGGTCTTGCAAAACCCGTTCAG
>CAYMWP010000173.1:0-8345 GCA_964393895.1 uncultured Anaerolineales bacterium
CTCAGGTGCACGTCCCCCAGGGACTGTATGCAGGTGGCCTCCAGTGGCCGGTCGCCCTCTCCAGATGTCAGGGCGGTTTCCAGGCTGGCCAGCGCGGCGCGGTTCTCGGAGTAGCGGAGGTGGGTCTGCCCCTGCCAGAAGTAGACCCATCCCCTGGCCCGACCGGTCAGGCGGCCGGCACCGTCGTGCTCGAGGCCCAGGCGCACGAGGGCCTCGACCCACTCGTATTGAAATGTGTTGTTCCATTCCGCGCCCCGGTTCCAGACCAGGCCGGCCCCGCGCTCCGGGTCGGCGATCAGCCAATGGTAGATGGATTCCAGTCGCTGTGGTTCGCCGTCGCGAGCCTGGAGGTGTTCGGCAGCGCGGCGACTCCAGGCGCGGTAATCATGGCGGCGGTCTTGCCAGAGTTGGTCCAGTAAAAAGCCACGGACCAGTTCGTGGAGAGTGTACGTCTCTGGGTCAAGGACCTGGACAAAAGACATTTCCTGGAGTTTGCGGCAGAGTTGGCTCACCTTTGGCCCATCCAGATTCAGAATAGCGGCCAGCAGGGGGATGTCAAAGGTGTGGGGAACGGCCGCGGCCCACACGGTCTCGGCCAACGCTGGGGGAAGGACGGTCAGGAATTCGCGGACCGCCCCGGTCAGGTCTGTCTGGCGCTGCGGCCCGCTCACAGGTCTCCCTCCCAGGTTCGCAGCGCGTCCAGGCGCATAGCCATTTGAACGGGGTGCCCACCGTGAGCGTGGCAGAAGGCGGATACGGTTCGACGATCCACCGAGATGCTCTTGGCCGCTACGAATTCCATCCAGTCGTCGGGGTTATCCAGAGGCGACAGGTGCAAACGGCAGCAGGCGCTTTCCCACATGGCGCTGGGGTGGGGTGTCTCTTGCCCGGCGACGACGGCGACGAGGTTGGGAGAACGGCGGACGTGGGGCAGTAGTATGCCTTCGACCCACTGGCGCAGAGCGGGGGTGGCGAGGTCGGGATTGTAGGTATCTATGAGGATGACGGCCCGGCGCTCGCCGCTCAGCCATTCGAGCAGGTCGGTGATGAGAGCGTGGGTGAGCGTGCGACGGCGCTCGCGGCGGGTGGCCTCGTCGGGGGCGTTCAGTGCTATCTGGATGGTGGGACGGCCGAACTGGAATACACCATGAAGGTCTATCTGGGGAGCAAGATCCTGGAAGGATTCGATATGGCGGCGGAAGCGCTGAAAGGGACAGGCGGCCCATTCTTCGCACAGGGTGGAGAGGATTTCAGAGACGGCCGCGCCGACGTATCTGAGGTCGAGCATGGCGAAGGGGACGTTGGCCTCGCTGGCCAGCCGCTGATACTCAAGCAGCAGGAGAGTCTTGCCCAGGCCGGAGGGGGCTTCGATTAGAAGGATGTTTTCCTTACGCTGGCCTCGCAGGATGTGTTGGAAAAGGAGCAGTTCTTTATCGCGATCTATGTGGACGTTGTAGCTCATTGTGGCGTTCACTCCTCCCTGGTGGGATGGGTCTGTGTGACCTCAATGCGACCGCCGCCCAGTTGAAAGATGCGCGAGGCGCGCACGCCGCGCAGTATACGGATGATGGGGTTGCCGATTTGGGCAATGCGGCTGATTTCGGTAGAGGCAGGGGCTTTGTCAGAATCAGGTGCGGAGAGGGCCAGGGCTTTGTATAGCTGTTCTCTGTACGCCTTGACTTCGTCAACGGTGAGACCCTTGCTCTGGCTGGTGCGAGAATCGTATTGGTCGTGGTGGGGGATGCAGAGGTAGGCGAGATTGTCGAGTTGGTTGTTGGAGGAGTCGCCGTCGAGGTGGGCGATCTGGCCGCGCTTTTCGGCGAGGTCTTGGTTCAAACCGAAGCAGAGGCAGCATCTCCTGCGGCTCTGGACAAGTAGTTGTGTCTGGGTCTCTTTGGGAATCCGTTTTCGCTTTGCCATTGTCTCGTTGCGCCGTTACTACTCAGGTCAAGACCTCCGAGGTCTGCGACAGGCATTCTGCCCACTGCGACCGTCGAAAAAGGCCGGGATTTCACGCCTGAACGGGTTTTGCAAGACCTCGGAGGTCTGAGCGCGTGCCAGGCTGAGTAGCTCGACAATGTTGGATTTCAAACGACACTACAACGAATTGGGAAAGGAGCGGATTTTTTGCCGCCGCACGAGGCCAATCCTGGCTACAAACGCGGTTGAACGATGTGCCCCAATTCGTTTTTTTCTAAATTCGCTGTAGTGTTCCGTCAATCTAACATTGTCGAGGTAGTTACGTTGCGCCTTGTGGTTCCATTCATTCTGTGGTAGATAGGTTGGGCGTGGTCAGCAGGTCGCCGCCCATAAGCCTCTCCATCTCCTCCCAATTCTCCCCCACTTTGAGGTCCGCCTTGAGGGGAGCCCGAAGCTCGAAGGCGCTCTCCATCACCTGCCGCATCAGCGGCGCGACGGCCGCCACCTCCCCCTGCGGCGCTTCGACGACCAGCTCGTCGTGCACCTGCAGGATCATGCGCGCCTGAAGCGCGCGCTCCCGCAGCGCGCGGTGCAAGCGGATGGTGGCGATGTTGATAATGTCGGCGGCTGTGCCCTGGATGGGAGCGTTGATCGCCACGCGCTCGGCGGCCTGGCGCACGTTGTGGGTGGCCTTGCTGCCCGGCTCAAGTTCGGGAAAGTAGCGCCGCCGCCCCAGGAGCGTCTCCACGTACCCCTGCCGCGTGGCGAGCGCTTTGGTGGTGTCAATGTACTCCCGCACCCGGGGAAAGCGCTCAAAGTAGGTCTTGATGAAATCCTCGGCCTCGGCCTGCGTCAGGCCGGTGGCGTTCGCCAACCCGTAGGCGGTCTGGCCGTAGGAGAGGCCAAAGTTGACCGCCTTGGCCACGCGGCGCATATCGGGGGTCACCTCCGCCAGCGGGACGCCCGTGATAGCGGCGGCGGTGGAGGCGTGGATGTCCTCGCCGCGGGCGAACGCGCCCAGCAGCCCCTCGTCGCCAGAGATGTGGGCCATCACGCGCAGCTCCACCTGGGAGTAATCCGCGCCGATCAGCTTCCAGCCCGGCTCGGCGACGAAGGCGCGCCGCACCCGCCGGCCCAGCTCGGTGCGGATGGGAATGTTCTGCAAGTTGGGATTGCTGCTGCTCAGTCGCCCGGTCGTCGTGCCGGTCTGATTGTAGGAGGTGTGCAGCCGTCCCGTGCGCGGGTTGACCAGCCGGGGCAGCGCGTCCACGTAGGTGGATTTTAGTTTCGCCAGCTCCCGCTGCTCCAGGATGAGGTCAATCACGGCGTGTTTCCCCCGCAGCCGCTCCAACACGTCCGCCGCGGTCGAAAAGTGGCCCGACTTGGTGCGGCGCATCCCCTGTGTGGGCAGTCCCAACGTCTCGAAGAGGACGTCGGAGAGTTGCTGGGTAGAGTTGATGTTAAAGGTGTAACCCGCTTCTTTGTGGATGGCGGCTTCCAGCTCGCCCAAGCGGGCGGCCAGCTCCCCGGACATTTGCTCCAGGAACGAGGCGTCGAGCCGCACTCCGGCCATCTCCATCGCCATCAGCGCCGGGAGCAGCTCCATCTCCACCTCGGTAAAGAGCGTCCAGAGTCGCTTTTCTCTCAACTCTGGCTCCAGTACGGCCACCAGCCGGTGAGTCATGTCCACGTCAGCGCAGGCGTAGGGGGCCACCTGGGCGACCCCCACCTGATCCATCGTCAGTTGGTTCTTGCCCTTGCCGATGAGATCAGTGATGGGCGTCATCTGTTGTTGGAGCCGCACCCAGGCCAGGTTCTTTAATCCCAGGTTCCTGGAAGATGGGTTGATGAGCCACTCGGCGACCATCGTGTCAAAGGCCAAGCCTTCCACCTGCGCGCCGGCCTGCTCCAGCACCGTCAGATCGTACTTGATGTTGTGGCCGTACTTGGGCCGCGTGGGATCGCTCAACAGGGGAGCCAGCGCATCGAGCACCGTCTCCCAATCAAGTTGGGGGTCGCCGGGCGGGGCTTGGACCGGAATGTAGTAGCCGCGTTTGGCCTCGTCGGTGAGGGCGATGCCGACCAACTCGGCCAGCATCGGGTCGGTGGAGGTGGTCTCGGTGTCGAGCGTCAGCGCGGGGGCGCTCGCCAGCCGCGCCGCCAACTGGCGCAGCGCCTCCTCGTCGGCGACGATCTGGTAATCTGTGGCGGGGGCCGCCGCAGGCGCAGCGGCGGGCGCTGCGCCGAACAGGCTGAGTTGGTGAGGCGATCCCGTCGGTTGGGGTTGCTCCTCCGCCCCCGGCAGCCGCTCGGCCAGCGAGCGGAACTCGAGCTCGCGGAAGAGGGCCAACGCCAGCTCGCGGTCGAAGGAGTGCGCCTGACAAGCGTCGAGGTCGAGTTGCACTGGCGCGTCGCGCACGATGGCCCCCAGGCGGCGGCTGAGGAGGGCCATGTCCCGCCCCTCCGCCAGCTTGTTGCGAAAGCGGGTCTGCACCTCGTCCAGGTGGGCGTAGACCTGCTCCAGCGAGCCGTATTGCTGGAGCAGCTTGGTGGCGGTCTTTTCACCCACGCCGCGCACGCCAGGGATGTTGTCGGATTGATCGCCCATCAGGGCCTTGAGGTCAACCAGTTGGGCCGGGGTCAGACCGTAGCGGCGCTCGACGCTCTCCTTGTCATAGATCACCGTATCGGAAAAGCGGCGGCGGGAGGTGAGGACGTGGGTGCGCTCGTCCACCAGTTGCAGGAGGTCCCGGTCGCCGGTGACGATGAGCGTATCCACCCTCTGTCCTCCCGCCTGGCGGGCCAGCGTCCCCAGCAGATCGTCAGCCTCGTACCCCTCCTGCTCAAAGATGGGTATGCCCAGCGTCTCTACCACCTGGCGGACGCGCGCCATCTGGGAGCGCATCTCGTCGGGCATCTTGGCGCGGTGGGCTTTGTATTCGGGGTAGATGTCGTGGCGGAAGGTGCGGCCCTTGTCGAAGGCGACGGCGATGTGGGTGGGCTGCTCGTCGCGCAGGACGTTGAGCAGCATTGAGGTGAAGCCATAGACGGCGTTGGTCAACTCGCCCTGTGAGGTTTTCATGTCTTCAGGCAGGGCAAAGAAGGCGCGATAGGCCAGCGAGTGACCGTCAATCAGAATCAGTTTGTTCTTGTGGGGCATACTACTCCTTGGAGCGGTCAGCCAGCAGCGCCTATCATTGTCCGCAGCCTGTCCGCCGTCGACTTGGCCCGGTGGCGAACCATGCCCAGCGTGACGCTGACGCGCAGGGCGACGGAGAGGATGATGTCCTCGGCGACGGCCAGCGAGTAGAACAAGTACTCGTCCCCCTCGACGCTCTGCTCGAAGCGCAGTTGCTCTCGGCCCAGGATTTGGGCGACGCGGGCCGAGGTACGCCAGCTCTCGTCGGCGACTTGCGCCAGCCGGTCCGCTTCCTCGGCCGGGAGGCGGCCAGTGTGAGCCAGAAGCTTGCCGCCACAGGTCAAAATCACTGCTTCGGCCGTGATCTCTCTGGTCAGATCGTTCATCTCTTGCACGATTTCCTGGAAACGCTCGCGCAATACGGCCCGCCGGTCGTCATGGCTCAAAGCAGGCGGGGCAGAGGGCGGCTCTGCCGCCGGCGCTGCGGTTTTATCAGGTGGCCCGGCCTCGGCCTGCCCCAGTGCGGCGACGACGCGCCCAGGAAGTTCGGGGAAGAAGAATGGCTTGGGCAGAACCCCTTGCACGTCCAGATCGGCCAGCTCGGGCGGGAGTTCGTCACCCTCGATGGGGATCAGCATCAGGCGCAGCTCGGGCTGCTGCTCTCGCAACCCGCGGGCAAACGCGCCGCCATCCTGGTCAGGCAAGCCCAGGTCTACGACGACGAGGTCGAACTCGGCGGATGCCATCGCCTGAAGGGCCTCACCCGCGCTGGCCGCCATGGTGGTGCGATACCTGCCGTCTTGCTCCAGGCTCTCTTTGAGGATGGCAGCGAAGGCTACGTCGCTATCTACGATCAGGACAGAATGTTTGTTACTCATAAGTCGCTCCGCAATTGGTGATCTGTAAACGGGGTTTGAATCTCTCCCATTCTACTGGCGAGACGAAGAAAAGTCAACACCGGCACCGGCCCTAGCCTTTAATTTGGCTTCCCCACCCAACGATGGTATAATCCTGGTAATTGCTCAGGTCAGACCTCCGAGGTCTTGGACAACCGTTTCGCCCACTGCAAGACCTCGGAGGTCTAAATAGCTACCAAGCTGAGCAGTTACTAATCTTGAAGGATGACAGGGATAGTCAGAGTGCCAGACGAGAATCAGATTCGCCAAATGGTGCGTCGCGTGGTCTACCGCACGCTGGGGCTGCCGCAAGTCTCTCAGCCGGCGGGCGCCCGGCCCCTGGTGACAGAGGCGGATGTCCATACTGCGCTGGTTGGGGGGCAGCTTTCCATCCCCCAGGGGGCGCTCGTCACCCCCCTGGCCCGTCAGGTGGCTCTGGAGCGGCGCGTGAGCATGGTGGAGACGGTAAAGACAGAAGCCACACCCGCCGCAGCTCAGGTTGGTGTACCGGGAACCAATCCTGCCCCCGCGGGCCGACAAACCGTCGCCATCGGAGCGGACCACGGCGGGTACGAGTTGAAGGAGATACTCAAGAGTTACCTGGGTGAGTTGGGCTACCAGGTGGTGGACTGCGGGACCGACAGCGCCAGTTCGGTTGACTATCCCGACTTTGCCTTTGCGGTGGCGCAGTTGGTGGCGCAGGGACGGGTCTGGCGCGGGATCGTCGTGGACGGCGCGGGCATCGGCTCCTGTATGGCGGCCAACAAGGTGCCCGGCGTGCGGGCTGGCTTATGCTACGATCAAGCCACGGCCCTCAACAGCCGCGAGCACAACGACGCCAACGTGTTGACGCTGGGCGCCGGTATGATCGGTCCCAATCTGGCGAAGCAGATCGTCAAGACCTGGCTGGAGACCCCCTTTGGCGGGGAGCGGCACGCGCGACGGGTGAACAAGATTATGGAGATCGAGAAGCGCTTCAAACGTGAAACGTAAAGCGTGAAACGTAAAACGTGATGGGATAGGTGATGAATCTGGACGAGGCAACTTTAGAACGTATCATTGAACAGATCACCCGCCAGGTGCTGATCCTGGTGCAGGAAGAGACGGAGGCTGACGACGGCGGGCATCCCCCTATCTCGTCCCACAACTATGTGGAGCGGGTGCAACACGTGGTCAACGCTGGCGCCGACCGTATCGCCAGCACGCTGGGCATCGCGCCGACCGATGGCCGTATGGCCCACATGATCGACCACACGCTGCTCAAGCCCGACGCGACCCAGGACCAGATCGCGCAGTTGTGCTACGAGGCCCGCAAATACGGCTTTGCTTCGGTGTGCGTCAACCCGACCTATGTAAAGTTATGCGCGCAATTGCTAGCGGGCAGCGAGGTGCTCGTCTGCACCGTGATCGGCTTTCCGCTGGGGGCCACGCCCACCGAGGTCAAGGTCTTTGAGGCCCAGCAGGCCGTTCACGACGGAGCCACCGAGGTGGATATGGTGATCAACGTCGGCGCGCTCAAGTCGCGGGACTATGAGCTGGTGGAGCGGGACATCGGGTCGATTGCGCGGGCATGCCACGCCGGCAATGCTATTCTCAAAGTCATCATCGAAGCGGCGCTGCTGACCGACGAGGAAAAGGTGACCGCCTGCCAACTGGCCAAAGTGGCGGGGGCCGACTTTGTCAAGACCTCGACCGGCTTTGGGCCAGGCGGGGCCACCCTGGAAGACGTCGCGCTGATGCGGCGCGTGGTCGGCCCCACGATGGGGGTCAAGGCTGCGGGCGGCATCCGCACCTACGAGGACGCGCAAAAGATGATCGCGGCGGGCGCCAGTCGGATCGGGGCCAGCGCCAGCGTCAAGATCATACAGGGAGCGGAAAAGTGAGAAACCAGGTTTTTCCAAAAACCTGGTTTCTTCCACACAAAGGAGAACGCGCATGACAGTTGACTTACGTACTTACGTCTTCTTGGACAGTTTGCAGCCGCAGCACGCGGGGTTCCTGGGCACGGTGGCGCGAGGTTTCCTGCCGCTGCCCAACGACACTTCGCTGTGGGTGGAGATCTCGCCCGGCATTGAGATCAACCGCATCACCGACATCGCGCTGAAATCCACCCGCGTGCGCCCTGGTATGCAGATCGTCGAGCGGCTGTATGGCCTGTTGGAGGTGCATCACCAGGAGCAAGCCGAGGTGCGGGCGGCCGGCGCGGCGATCCTGGAGGCATTGGGTTTGCAAGAGTCGGATCGTATCAAGCCCAGGGTCGTCTCCAGCCAGATCATTCGCCACGTGGACGCCCATCAGGTGCAGCTCATCAACCGTATGCGGCACGGCCACATGTTGCTGGCGGGGCAGACGTTGTACGTGCTGGAGGTGGAGCCGGCGGCCTACGCCGC
>CAYMWP010000174.1:0-8323 GCA_964393895.1 uncultured Anaerolineales bacterium
ATCGGAGGTTCACTTCGGCTATAATGAGGAGAGGAACCCCGGTAAACAAATACAATAAGCCGTATTGGGTTTAGGGCCTGCCGACCGCTGTAATCTTGGCGGCGCGCTGTGTCAGGCAGCGTGTCAAAAGAGGGTCAGGAGTAGGGGATCAATGACTGGCGGAAAGGTCTAATTCGCTCGGCGTTACCCGGCGCGATAACTCGTAAAAGACGTGATAGTCACCGATTTGTCTCTCTGTGTAATTCACACCCAACTCGGCGAGCTGCTCCTGCAGCAGATCGTCCAGCAGCGGGTGGTTGGTGGTGACATAAACCGAGACGGAGCTGGCCTCAACCAGTTCTCCGTAAGGCGCGTACCGGTCGTCGCGGGGAGTGTAGCGCAGGTCGGCCTTGTATGGCAGGCGGGGCACGAGGATGACCTCTTCCCCGGAGAGAAAGGCGATGGGATAGGTCACCCAGTAGTTGGCGTAGCCGCGAGTGGCGCCGCGCACCTGCAAAAAGTCAATCAACTCTGCATCGTAGCGGTGATCCACCTGAGTGATGGCCTCGAACTGGGTGGTTAGCCCTGGCGGATTGTCCAGCGCAGCCTGAGCCGTGCCGACCAGATTGAAGAACAGGACGGCGCCCAACAGCCCCCAGGCCCAGCGTCCGGCGCGCTCGCGCAGCACAGTCAGCGCCTCGGCGGTAAAGATGAAAAGCGGCAGGTAGAGCGGCAAAAAGTACCGTCCCGAAGGATCTCCCCCAAAAGGGGTCAGTATGAAACCGAGAAACAAGGTTCCGCAGACACCCCACAGCAGGAGATGGCCGGGGGGATTGGTGGAGGAACGGGAGCAAGAGCGACGCAGCCCGTAGCCCAGTGCTCCCAGGTAGAGCGACAGCACAGGCACGGCCAGCAACAGGGGCGGCCCTTTCACGCTCCAGGGAAAGCGCAGGCCAAAGAGCGCGGGCAATCCCAGCACAAAGAAACTGAAACCCCGCAGCCCGACGTTCCCCAGAAAGCTACCCGCCGTGGCCGTGCTGTTAATCGCCGTCCCGAGCAATTCCGCTACGCCGGCGTCCATCTGGCCCAGGTTGCCCAACCACCAGGGCAAGCTGCCCACAATAAAGCCCAGCAGGGTGCAGGAGGCAGGATGTAGGAGGCAGGAGGCGTGAAACTTGCATCTTGCCACCCGCCATAGGAGCCACAGTGCTACCGGGATCAGGTAAACCAGAGTCAGGCCAAAGGCCCAGAAACCGAGGCCCGCCGCCAGGCCCCACGCCAGCCACAGTCCCCGGCGGTACGCGTCCTCCCAGCCCAGCCGGTGTCCCCACCAGAGCAGCAGGTTGCCCACCAGCAACGCCTCGCCGTAGCCGCCCAGCGTCGCGGTCGTGTAGAGGGTCAGCAGCACGGGGGGAAAGGCCAGCAGCAACACGGTCAGACGAGCGGCGCGCCGGCTGCCCGTGATCCGACGGGCCACCGGGTAACTGGTCAGCAGCACGGCGGCAAAGAGCGACGCTTGCACCACTCGCACCGCCAGCACACTCTCCCCCAGCAGCGCAAAAGCCCCGGCCACCAGGTAGGCATCCAGGCTGCCCATGTAGGCCTGGCCGTAAAAGAACCAGGGTTGCTCTCCTTGCAGGATGTGACGCGCCATCAGCGCCACCACCGCTTCGTCAGAGTTGAAGGGGAGCGCGTCGAGGGCCAGCAGCGCCGCTTTGAGCGCCACCGCCCCGACTAGAACCACGCCCAGGTACCCAACCTCGCGCGATTTCACTGGTGTCTCTCGATCGGACGCCTCGCCGTCACACGCGCGACATGCGCAATGCCTCGCATCCCGAATCTGCAAGCAAGAGAAATCAGAACCACCCTCCACACCGCAACTGACGTGCCCACGTCCAACATAACCCACCACGGTCGGTAGTGAAACTCGATGCGATGCGTGCCTGCCAGCGCGCACGCCGCGCACCGTTTCGCCCACTGCAAATGTTTAAAACGGCCAATGTTTTGCGCTTGAATAAGCTGCAATGAGACCTCGGAGGTCTAAATAGCCACCAAGCTGAGCAGTTACCCTCCGGTCATTATTGTACGAGGACGCTACCCTATACCTTCAAGGAAAGATGGATATTGGGTTCTCAGTTCCTCCCGCAAGTCGCCAAAGATGCTGGGAGCAATGGGGTAAACAAGTGTGAGCATCTGTGTAGCGACTTTGCGAATTTCCCACTGGGCCGCTGGCGATGTGCGGATGCGAAAAAAATGGAGCAACTCGCGAAAGTTCATCGTGACGATGATGCGGGTGGCAGCCGCGTTGGGCAGCACGAAACGGGCGTCTTCCTTGCGCACCCCCAGCTCGCGCAGCGCGCGGTAAGCGCCCTTTACCTCGGCGGCGAATCTCTCCCAGATCGCCATCGCCTCTGGATTCTCCACGATGGCGGGTGGAAGCGCCCATTCCGGGTCGGACATGTCCACGTACCGTTGGCTCTCCTGGCTGTAGCTGGCGAGGCGGTGCCTGACAAGTTGGTGCGAGCAGGCCCGGCTAATCCCGCTGATCTCGAAGGTCGCCGAGGCGTGTTCGATCAAACTCTCGTGTCCCTCGCGGACGCGCGCCTGCAAAAAGCGGCCCGCATCACCCCGGCTCTCGCTGCGGTAGCAGATGCGACCAGCGCGCTCCAGCAATTCCTCCGGCCTGCCGTCACCCTGCAGGTACCCGGTGATAGCGATCAACTCAACCTTCATTTCTCAACCTCCACTCCCTACTCCCTATTCTTACACACTCCCTCTCCGGTGAACTCGCGAGCGCCAGTATCCACGTAACCGACCTCCTCGGCCAACTTGAGGCTGGAGCGGTTGCTCTCGCCGACGACGTAAAGTGGCTGCCGGCCCGATTGAACGGCCCACGTGGTACAGGCCGTCAGTACCGCCCGACCCCAACCGCGCCCCTGGCCGGCCGGCGTGGTGCGGACGAATAGTTCGGCAAAGTGAGGCGAAGACCAATTGAGGCCCGACTCGGCCGCCACTTCTCCCTGCGAGCGGACGACGAAACGGGGCCGGCCGTTCACCCCCTGTTCCGCCACAACCAGCACGTTGATGCTGAACCTCACGTTGGACAGTTCGAGCCTGTAGATACGATTGATCTCGGATGGCCCAAGGTCCACGATCTTTTTGACCGGATTCCTCAACCCCGGTCTGGTGATCAAGTAATACGGGCGTCCGGGGAGCAATGCCTCGCGCAGCAAGGCGGCGGCGGCGCGGACGTTCACCGCGTGCAAGACGACGGTCGGTTGAAACAAACGCTGCCCGGTCTGGCAGACGGCGACGAATCCACTGGCGTGACCGCCCTCGTCCTCGCGGACGTAGAGCTGGGTGCGCCGGGGATCGTGGTAGAAGGCATAATAGACGTACAGCGCGTCGGCCGGGTCGGAAAAGTGGAGCAGGGGACGAGCTTTTAGACGCAAGCGTTCCAGATTAGTCACTCCCGTTTCCTCCATGCACCCAGCCCTTGAAAACGACGGGGCAAGCATAGCGCCAGGGGATGATCGCCTCCACTGGCGCGCCCGTCACGGGAGCGAGCAGCTCGTTGGCGCTCAGGCCGTAAGCCGAGTTGACCGCGCGCGCGCCCGGCGGCAGGTGCGCCACTGTGACCGCTAGCGTGGCCGTCAACATCTCCCCCTGCGCCAGACCGGCGGCTGTCCAGGTGACCACTCCCCCTGCCCGTGTATAGTCCCCGCTGGCCCAGGCAAAGGTGGTGGAAGTGGGAAGAGTGTCCGTGAGGATGACCTGGGTAAGCGCAAAGTTGAAAGTATTCTCGTAAGTCAACGTGTAAACGAGCGACTGGGCCGGCAGCCCTGGCGGAAAAGCGGCTTCCTTGCCGACCTGTGACGCCCGCACCGCCGCCAGCGCGTCCACGATGCCCCAGCCGTAGACGTTGTTCGGCACGTCGCCCGGGTCATCGTCGCCGCAGGTTTGGGTCGTCGCGTGGGGCCGGGCGGTCTGCTCAATGATCCACTCGGTGGTGTCCACGTCGCCGACGAGGCGCGGCGCGGCCGACCACAGCAGCGCGACCGTTCCCACGACGTGCGGCCCGGCCATCGAGGTGCCACTCTTCCAGCCGTAACCACCGCCTGGGACGCTGGAGCGGACGCTCACGCCCGGCGCGCTCACGTCCGGCTTGAGCCTGCCGGAGCCATCCACCGTCACCGGCCCACGGCTGCTAAAGCCGGCGATGTTGTCGCCGCTATCGGTGGCCCCCACGGAGAAGGCGGCCTCGTAGATAGCGGGCGGGTCTTGCACTGTCCCACACCCACCATATCCATCATTACCGGCCGAAGCGACGACGACTATTCCCGCCGCGCGCACGCTCTCGACGACCGTTTGCAGTGTGTCCCAGGCACACCCCTCGCTGGGCGGGCAGGTCCACGAGCTGTTGATCACGTGGGGGGCCAGGCCGGGGACGCCATCGGTGGCGGGGTTGCCGCCGACGGGGTAAGGGGCCAGGAAGAACTCGAAGCACTCGATGTAGGTCGCGGGCGTGCCGACTCCCTGATCCATATTCCGGCAGCCGATCCAGCGCGCGCCGGGCGCGACGCCGATCTGGTTGCCCGCGCCGTCATCGCCGACGATGGTGCCCATGGTGTGGGTGCCGTGGCCGTGATCGTCGCAGGGAATGGGAGAATCGGCCCCGCAGACGCCGCCCCCGCTGTGGATGGCGTCGTGCCAGTTGTAGTCGTGGGTGGCGGTGACGCTGTCCCAGCCCCGATACTGGTTGATCAGCGCCGGGTGGTCCCAGTCGTAGCCGGTATCCTGCCCGGCGACGACGATGTTCTGGCCGGTGTAGCCCAGCGCCCAGACGTCGTCGGCATTGACGCGGGCCACACCCCACTCGATTCCCTGAGGAGCCAGCAGGCGTGCGATATCGAGTTGAGGCTGTGGCAGCGATTGGCGGACGCGCGGGTTGGCCTCGATGCGGGCCACGTCGGGGCGGGCGGCCAATTGGGTGACCAGGGCGCGGTCTCCTTTCATCGCCAGCAGATTGGCGACGTAGAAGGAGCGGTAGGCCACGCCGGCTCCGTCCAGTTCGGCCCGCAGGGAGGATTGGGAACGCAGCGCCGTCTCCCGCAGCGTATCGTAGACGTAGCGCAGCCGCGCCTCGCGGTTGGGCGCGGATGGTAACCATCCGGCGTTGGCCGCCGCGCCGAGGTCGGCCTGCTCGGCCAGGATCACCAGGAACTCGGTCTCGCCGGCGGTGGCGGTGGCTTCCCACACCAATGGGGCGACTTTGGCAGGCGGGGCAGATAGGGCCGATCCCGTGAAGAGCAGGCCCATCAGGCCCAATGCCAGTCCCAGGCTCGTGAGTAGGCGTTTGTTCATGGTGGTTGATTATAACAGAAGTACGCTCCTTGACAAAAGCCCCCTGCTGTAGGATAATGCCCGCCACCTTTTTGAGGAGGATGATATGACAAAACCATTTGAAGTGACCGACAGCACATTCGAGAGCAAAGTGCTCCAGGCCACGGAGCCGACTCTGGTTGACTTTTGGGCCGCGTGGTGCGGGCCTTGCCGCATGGTAGCGCCCGTAGTCGAAGAGATCGCCGGAGAGTACAACGGTAAGCTGCGGGTCGCCAAGCTGGACGTGGACAGCAGCCCGCAGACGCCGAGCCGCTATGGCATTCGGGGCATCCCCACGCTGATCCTGTTCAAGGATGGAGCAGAGGCAACCCGCATCGTGGGCTTTAGGCCCAAGGATGCGCTGGTCGAGGAACTGCTGCCTCACATGGCTTGACTTTACGCTATCTGTGTGGTAAACTGTGCACACAATTCGATATTGAAAGACTGCGATTGGGAAGAGTAGGCATCGAAGCGAGGTTCAGAGAGTCGGGCACAAGCTGAAAGCCCGATACCAGCGCCGGTGTTGAATGGGCCCAGGAGTCGCCCGCCGAAACGAACAACAGATTGTTCAGAGTAGTCCGGGCCGGAGACGCCACCGTTACCAGGGCCGAGGGTATCGCCGAAAGGCCGTACCTGCACCAGAGTGAGGCTGGCTCTTCACGTACCACGCGCCGTCATCGGCGCGTTTTTTTGTTCCGGGGCGCCGCCTAACCAGGGTGGCACCGCGAGTGTCCAGAGTATGACGCCCGTCCCTGAAGGGGGACGGGCGTTCTTTTTTATCGCTCATGAATGGAGGAGGAGAAATGAAAAAGAAACGAGTTCTAACGGGAGACCGGCCCACGGGCAAATTGCACCTGGGCCACTACGTGGGCAGCCTGGCAAATCGCGTGCGGCTGCAGGACGAGTACGAGTGCTTTTTCGTCGTCGCCGACCTGCACACCCTCACCACCCGCCCAGAGAGGGAGCACATCATCGAGATCCGCCGCAACGTCCGCGAGATCGTGCTCGACTATCTGGCGGTGGGCATTGATCCGGCCAAGAGTGTCATCTTTGTCCAGTCGGTTGTGCCGGGCACCTACGAACTGAATCTGATCCTGGAGATGTTGGCCAGCGTGCCCCGGTTGGAGCGCATCCCCAGCCTCAAGGAGATGGCGCGCGACGCCCAGTTGGAGACGATGCCCTTGGGCCTGCTGGGCTATCCGGTGCTCCAGGCCGCCGACATCCTGCTGCCCCGCGCCCACCTGGTGCCCGTCGCCAAGGACAACGAGGCTCACGTCGAGGTGGCGCGGGAGATTGCCCGCCGTTTCAACCGTCTTTACGGCGACGTTTTTCCCGAGCCGCAGGCCCTCATCGGTGAGGTGCTGGTGGGCACCGACGGACGGGCCAAGGCGAGCAAGTCGCTGGATAACGCCATCTATCTCTTGGATGACGCCCAGACGGTCGAGCGCAAGGTGCGGGGAATGTACACTGACCCCCGACGGGTGCGCGCCGACGTGCCCGGTCGGGTCGAGGGCAACCCGGTCTTTATCTACCACGACGCTTTCAACCCCGACCGGGACGAGGTGGAGGATCTGAAGAAGCGCTACCGCCGGGGCAAGGTGGGCGACGCGGAGGTCAAGGAAAAGTTGGCCCGCGCCATCAACGGATTCCTCGATCCCGCCCGCGAGCGGCGCGCCTATTACGCGGCGCGGCCGGGGCTGGTCGAAGAGATTCTGCGCAGCGGCAATCGGCGCATGCGCCGGGAATCGGAGGAGACGATGCGGCTGGTGCGCGAGGCGATGGGTATGCTGAGGCCCGAGATGCAGCCCCGACCGGTGGAGTACAATTTGTGCCCCCCGGGCCTCGTCTACTGCTGATGGAGGCGCGATATGTACATCACCCAGGTCAAAGTCAACAGCAGAGAGTATCCCACCGACCGCCACTATCCGTTCAATGTTCCCGTTCTCAGGGAGCCGTTCGAGTTATCGTTCAGAAAGCCCGTCGCCTTTTTCGTGGGCGAGAACGGGTCGGGCAAGTCCACCTTGCTGGAGGCGATCACTCGCAAGTGCGGCATTCACCTGTGGGACAGGCCCAAGCGACACCTCTCCCACAACAATCCCTACGAGACCCGCCTGGCGGATTACATCACCGTGACGTGGGCCAACGGGCGCGTGCCCGGCTCGCTCTTCCGGGCCGAGACGTTCCGCGACCTGGCCGACTTTCTCGACGACGTTGCGCTGTGCGATCCCGGCCGGCTGAAATACCACGGCGGTCACATTCTCAACACGCTGTCGCACGGCGAGGGAATCCTGAGCTACTTTGGTGGCCGTTTCAACGTCAAAGGGCTTTACATTCTCGACGAGCCGGAGGCCGCGCTTTCGCCGTCGAGCCAGATAAAGTTCCTCAGGCTGCTGCAACGGCTGGAGGCAGCGGGTCGCGCGCAGTTCATCATCGCCACTCACTCGCCGATCCTGCTCGCTCTCCCTGGGGCGCAGATCTTGAGCTTTGATTCACGGCGCATCAAAGAGGTGGATTACGAGGAGACCGCACACTATAGGATTTACGAGCAGTTCTTTGCAGACAGGGCCAGTTTCTTGAGGGGGGGTGAGAAAGTAAGCAAGTAGGCAAGTTGGCAAGTGACAAGCTGTGAGCGGACGATTATTTTGGGAGGAAATGAAAATGAGACAGTACAAGTACTTTATCGAAGAAAAAGACATGCCGACGCATTGGTACAACATCTTGGCGGATATGAAGGAGCCGCCTCCGTTCTATCTCCATCCGGCGACGCTGGAGGTGATGGATGACCCGCCGATGCCGCCGCCCGTTTTCCCTATGGAACTGATCAAACAGGAATTCAGCAAAGAGCAATTCATCGAGATCCCGGACGAGGTGCGGGACGTGCTCAAGATGTGGCGTCCGGCCCCCCTCTACCGCGCCGCCCGCTGGGAAAAGGCGCTGGATACCCCGGCCAAGATCTATTACA
>CAYMWP010000175.1:0-8176 GCA_964393895.1 uncultured Anaerolineales bacterium
CTACGAACATCACTTTCTCTCAAGATACAAAATCTAACATTGTCGAGGTAATTACCAAATAACTATCACAGCCCGACAAGCTCGCGCGGGAACGTGGTCAGGCTCTCCACACCGCCGGGCGTGACGAGCACGTCATCTTCGATGCGCACTCCGCCCCGCCCCGGCAGGTAGATGCCCGGTTCGACGGTAAAGGTCATCCCCGGCTGCAAGATACGCTCGTTCCCCGCGACGATGTAGGGCGGCTCGTGCACCTCCAGCCCCAGGCCGTGGCCCGTGCGGTGGGTAAAGTACTCGCCGTACCCGGCCTCCTCAATCACGGCTCGCGCCGCCCGGTCAACCGTCTCCGCAGGAACGCCCGGCCTGACCGCCGCCCGCCCCGCCGCGTTGGCCGCCCTCACCACCTCGTAGACCCGCGCCATTTCCGGCTCCAGCGCGCCGATGGCAAAGGTGCCGTTGCGCTTTCCTTTACAGAAGAAGGTGCGCGTGATGTCGGCGGCGTAACCGCCCACGGTGATGCCACAGTCCACGACGATGGCCTCGCCCGGCCCAATGGCCCGGTCAGAGGGGACGGCGTGGGGCGAGGCGCTGTTCGGGCCGGCCACGACGATGGGCGGGAATGACAGTCCCTCCCCGCCGCCGCGCAGCATCTCGGTCATCAACAACCCGGCGACCTGCCGTTCGCTCATGCCCAGTTTCACCTGCTGCATCGTCTCTTCCAGCGCGGATTCGGTGATAGCGATGGCGCGCCGCATGTGCGTCAACTCACGCTCGTCCTTGCATATCCGCTGTTCTACCAGCAACTCCTCGGCCGGGAGCAGCCGGCAACCCGGCGCGTACTGCTCCAGCAACCGCACCTCGACCAACCGCATCCGCAGCGCCTCCACTCCGACGATACAGCGATGTCCTGAGCCTGTCGAAGGGTCGGCCAACGCCAGCGACGCACAGGCGCGCTGAAAAGCCTGCTCGTGTCCCTCTTCGTCGGTGTAAGGGAACACTTCCATTTCAATGGGAATGTCCTCGACTTTGACTGCCTCGAAAGCGGGCGCGACGATGGCGGGCGGCCTATCCACAGGGATGAACGCGACGATGGGCCGCTCGCTGAGGTGAAACGAGAGGCCGGTGAGGTAGTACAGGTTAGGGCCGGGCACCAGCGCCAGCGCGTCGAGGCCGTGGGCGGCGGCTCGCTCGGGCAGGCGATTGAGACGATTTGTATGCATGGTATACCTCCAATCTCTACATCACGGGCTGCGACAGGTCTGATAGTCGGCGCCGACGATGAGCCGGTACGAGAACGGCATATTGGGGTCGGGCGCAGAGATGACGTTCTCGGCCGAGATGTTGAACATCCACTGCAAGTAGGGGGCCGCGCCCCCCTTAGTCGTGGTCGTAAAATCAATCAATCTGGTCTGGGGGTAATCCTGCCGGTCGGGCTGACCAACGATGGCGACGAATCCCTCGCGGAAGAGACGGTCAGCGGCCAACTGATCCCAGTCCGCGGTTCCGGTCCCGTTCCACACCTCCACTGTCTGGAGCGTGCGCCACAAGCGCCCCTCCGGCAGCGGAGCCAGCGCCTCGCTCACCACCGGCTCGATCTCTTCCCAGTTGGGCAAAAATACCGCCGCTCCCTTGGGGGTCGTCCAGGGTGTGACCTGCTGGTAGCCGATGTTGCGGAAGCGCACGTTCTGCTCGTCGAGCCGAAAGGCTATCTCAGCCAACGTGACCACGTCGCCGAACTCTATGTCGGTGACGAGCGCACCTCGGAATTGCTCCCACAATTGTGGAGTGCGGGGCAAGAGATCGAGGCTGCGCGCCTTGCGCCACATGGCCTGTAACACCTGCTGCTGGCGTCGCTCGCGGGCAAAGACGCTGGAGGTCTTGCGCGAGCGGGCGTACCAGAGCGCCGTTTCCCCGTCCATATTATGCACCCCCGGCTCCAACACCTTGATGGGATAGTCGCCATTCTCGTCAGGATAGGGCCAATGGTCCTGGAGGCGACAGTGGACGGGGATTTCCACGCCGCCCAGTGTGTTAACGATGCCGATGAGACCGTCAAAGTCAGTGCGCACGTAGTGATGTATCGGGATGCCCAGGTTGTAGATCATCGTACTCCGAAACAGAGCCGGCCCGCCGCCCGCGTATCCGTACAGATCGCCGTACATGTCGGCGCAGTTGATGCGGCTCATCCAAAGACCGGGGACATAGACGTAGAGATCGCGGGGGATGGAGAGCACGGTCACGGCCGGCACCAGCGGTTGGATGGAGACGACCTGAACGACGTCGGTGTGCCAGACGTCCCAATCGGGGCGCTGGTCGCTGCCCAGCACGGCGACGTTGATAGTGCCGGGGGCCATCTCCACCAATGGCACAGGCGTGGGTATGGGTGTCGTGTCAGAGATATCGGGCGTCGCAAAGAGAAACACTGGTGTAGGTAGCAGCGCGGACGTGGGCAGCGGCGCGGGTGTAGGCAGCGGCGCCAAAGTGGGCGTGGGCGTAAAAGTAGGAGTAGTGGTGGGAACATCGGTGGCGGTGGGCGTGGTCGTTGGATCGGGCGTCGGCGTGGGAGTGATGGTAGGAGACGGCGAGGGCGCAGGTGTAAAGGTCGCTGGCGGTGACGTGGGGAGCGGGATAGTCGGAGCCAGCGTCGGCATCACAAAAATGGACATGAGATCACCGTTGACCTGTACCGCTCCCAGAAATGCCCCAAATGCTGCGAGCAACAAAATCGGGATTATCCACTTGGCCCGCGCCAATTTGCACCCCCTACTTGGCTCCATCGCGCACGTTACCATTCTAACCCCATTGCAAGTATAGCGCAACTGCGGTCGCCTGTGTTCGGGCGCAGCAATTCCCGTTGTGGCAATTCTAGCTTGGGTGCATCGGCCTAAAAGAGCCGATGCTAGGAAAAAACTAGCCAGCACCGTCTGTTTTACGGCGGTGCGGCTTCAAAACGGGAATTACTGGTTCGGGCAGTTGACAAGCTGGTAAAGATTATGTAAGATTATGCCCAAGATCATGTCCTACTCTCAAGGAAAGGCATCCTTATGAACCGGACTATCACCTCCCGCCTTTGGGCTATCATCGGCGTCGGTGTCGCCGTCATCGTTGGAGTGGGAGCGCTGCTGATGTTCCTGGGACGCGGGCCGGGCGAGCTGCCCCCGGCGCCGCCCCCTGTAACCCTTACCCAAGCCGACGGGCCAATCGCAGCCAGCATCAATGGCAGTGTCATCAGCCAATCCTCCTGGGGAGAGGCGGTTCTGCTCGACCAGGTGTTGAGCGGGTTGGCCGGCCAATCGGCTCCCACGCCCGAAGAGACATTGTGGCGGTTGATTGACCAAGAGTTGGTGTTACAGTCCACGTCAGAGCAAGAGCCGACGGCGGAACAAGTCGAGGCGCAGATCACCGCGCTGCAACAGACCTGGGGCGTGGACGAAAGCGCTGTAACGGCGGCGCTGGAGAGAGTGGGGCTAAAGCGCGCAGTGTTCGAGCAGGCGGTTGGACGATTGTTGAAGGTGCAGGCCGGCCTGGCAACCCTAACCAACCAGGGATACGATACCGCCGCCTGGCTAGAGGAGCACCGGGGCGGCGCAGACATCCAGATCTTTGAAGGCGCGGCGGCTTTGCCCATTTCCACCGCTCAGTCGCCGATCCCTACTATGTCGGTTCCATCACCTCCTCCCACCCTTGCTGCCGCGAAGGCGGCGGCAACGCCTACTTCCGCACCCGCAACCGCTCCACCCATTCCCACCTCACCCCTGGCGGATCTCGAATTCGCCCCCGATTTCACCCTAGAACGGGCCGGCGGCGGAGCGCTCACGCTGACGGAACAATTGTCCGAGGGACCGGTGGTGCTGGTCTTTTTCCAGAGATGCGGTTGAGGGCCTGACCGAACGCAACTCGTGAAGTTGCAGCAAAGCTATCGAGCGTTTCAGCAGGCCGGGGCAGAGGTGGTCGCGCTGGCGGTCGTTCCCCTGGCGCAAGTGGACGGAGTGCGCAAGGTGACAGGAGCGACCTTCCCGCTGCTGGCCGACCCGGTGCACCGCGCAGCCGAGGCGTACGGGGTGTACAATCTGTTCAACGACGCCCTCGCCGCGCCTTCCGTGTTCGTCGTTGACACAGACGGGCGCATCGTGTGGAGCTATGTCGGCAAGAACGGCGGCGACCGGCCGGACGAGCGGGTGATTTTAGAGCAATTGCCGTGAGGGGAGAGCCATCGAACGTGAAGCGTCGAACGTCGGTGGGCAGGACCACCATCGCCTACGATAACATTGCCGCCCGTTACGCGGCGCGGGAGGTATATCCCCTGGAGCGGGAGCTGGCGCGCTTCCGGCGGATGGCGCCAGAGCATGGGCTGGCGCTGGACGTGGGGTGCGGACCGGGGCAATACGCCCGCGCGCTGGAGTCAGGTGGGCTGCGCGTCGTGGCCCTTGATCTCTCCACGAGTATGCTCCGCCAGGCGCACGCAAGTGGAACCCCGCGGCTAGTGCGCGCCGATATGCGCCGTCTTCCCTTTGCCAGCGGGTGCACCGACGGCTGCTTTGCCTGCGCCTCGCTGCTGCACCTGCCCCGGGCACAGGCGTCCCAGGCGCTCCTAGAGTTTCGGCGCGTGCTCCGTACTGGCGGCGCGCTCTACGTCGGGGTGAAGGAGGGACAGGGGGAGCAATGGGTGGCCGGGCAGGAGGGTTACGAGCGTTTCTTTGTCTACTACCAGCCGGAAGAGATTGACCGCACGATTCAAGCAGCGGGTTTCGATCTCGTGGATGGTTGGATCAACCCGCCAGGAGAGGGCCAACGGCACGATTGGATCAACCGCTTCGCGGCGGCACAGCCATCACGGGCGAACTGTTCTTGATGCACGAGCCGCATCCTTCAGGCGCGCGGCGTGTTATAGCAGGGGGAAAGTAATGGATCCAGAAATCGTTGCAGTCATTGGATTATGCGTATTCCTGATACTGTGGTACGGTGCGGGTCACCTGTATAACCGCCGTCGGGGGCAGCGCATCTTTAACTGGTTGGAAGCAGGACTAGACGTTCTGGGAGGCAAGCGCGAGGCCGGCTGGATCGGATCACCCGCCTCCGGCGCTCGCGTCAACGTCGTCCAGGCGGCCCCACCTTTCCGCCGGTTAGAGATCACACTACTGCTGGAAAATCGCGAGATACTGCCACTGTGGCTGCTACACCGCTTGCGCTATACTCAAGACTGGCTTATAATAAAAGCTACGCTGCGCTCACCGCGCCGGGGTGAAGTGGAAGTTGTACCGGCCGGCGGGCGGATAGCAAAGGGCCTGCGTAGAGAACAAGAACAACCCTGGACGTGGCGGGGAAGGATGTACGGGTTGATGGTGGCGTATCGAGGCACCGGCGCTCAACAGCAGGTGACAGCTTTGAACCCCTGGCTGGACACTTATGGTGTTCACCTACACCGCTTCTCATGGCGCAAGACTGACCCACACATCCAACTCCAGATGAAAGCAGCCAGCCTGCTTACCACATCCAGCCAGGCGTTCCTGACAGACCTGCGGGCCGCGCTTGAGAGAGTGATAATCGTTGACAATTGACAGATGTGTTCGGGGGCAAAAAGGAGGCGCAGAAAAAAATAGAAGCCAAAAGAAACCCAAACAGGCACTTGAACAACTCGTCTAACAGTAATTAGTCGCTTTTAACTAGGGAGGGTATAAACGATGAATTCGATTATTGTGCTGATTCTGGGAGCTCTGGGCATCATTGTGGGCTACGGCTGGTACGCGCGAAACATCAACCGCAACATCGTCCAGCCTGACCCCAACAAGGCCACCCCGGCCAAGATGTACATGGACGGGGTGGACTTTGCACCGGCCAGCCGCAACGTGCTCTTTGGCTACCAGTTCAAGTCCATTGCTGCGCTGGGTCCTATCACCGGCCCCATCATTGCCGTGCAGTGGGGTTGGTTGCCGGCGTTGATCTGGGTCGTCCTGGGCACCTTCTTCATCGGTTGGGTGCAGGACTATGGCGCCATGATCATGGGCGTGCGCCACGAGGGAGATACCATGGGCGCACTGAGCTACAAGCTCATCTCGCCCCGGGCCCGCAACATCCTCATGCTCTTTCTCTACTTCTACCTGCTGCTGATCATGGGCGCCTTCGGCAACGCGGTGGGCAAGGTGTTGATGACCAACGCCAAGGTGCCCTTTGGCATGATCGCCGTGGTCTTGATGGGGGTACTGGCCGGCCAGATGACGTACAAGTGGAAGCAGGACATCATCCTCACCACCGTCGTCACCGTCGTGCTCACCTTCGTGGGCATCTGGGTCAGCACTCTGCCTTTCATGTCCAACATCTTCTCGGGCCTCTACGGCCTTCCCGAGTCCCCCGCCTGGTTCCTGGGTAACACGCAGGCTCAGGTCCTCGGCACGCTGCTGGTGATCATATTCTGCTACCTCGGCTCGGTGCTGCCGATCTGGTCCTTCGCCCAGCCGGTCAACTACATCTCCTTCTGGATCGTCTCGTTGGGTGTGCTGGGGGGCATCATTGGCTTGGTGATCTGGCGGCCGGGCATGGGAGATTTTCCCGTCTTCACCCAGTTCACCACCGCCAGCGGGCCTCTATGGCCCATGCTCTTCATCACCATCGCCTGTGGCGCTATCTCCGGCTGGCACAGCCTGGTCTCCACCTCCGGCACGGCCCGCCAGTTGGAGAGGGAGACCGACGCGCTGCCGGTGGGCGGCGGCGCCATGTTCATGGAGATGGTGTTCGCCGTCATCGCCTTCCTCACCGCCACGGTCGCCTTCGGCAGCTTCCAGGGGTACCAGGATGCCGGCGGCGCAGGCAAGGCATTGGCTGTCTTCTCCGGTGGGTTGGCCAACTTCCTGGCCTACATCGGCATTCCGAAGGACTTTGGCACGGCCTACGGCTCGGTCTTTTTGACCATCATGGCGCTGACCATCATGCAGTTGTGTGTGCGCTTCATGCGCGTCGCCAGCGCCGAACTGCTGGGCGACGCGGTGCCGGTGATGAAGAATGTCCACGTGGGCACCACCGTGGCCCTGATCCTGACGCTGGTCTTTGTGTGGGTCATCCCCTGGCTGACCATCTGGTCCGCCTTCGGGGCGGCTAACCAGTTGATGGCCGGCCTGGCCCTGCTGTTGATCTCGCTGTGGCTGAAGGAGGAGGGCAAAAAGAACTCTTGGGCGCTCATCCCTTCAGCCTTTATGATCGTCACCACCATCGCCGCCCTGCTGTACCTAGCGTACACCAACTTTTTCAAAGCGTTGCCGGCCGCCGACACAGCCCAGAAGAGCATCGCCGCCGTTCTCGTCGGCGTCATCGCCGTGGTGTTGGTCGTGGCCGCGGCCTTCCTCATCGTGGATGGCTGGAAAGCGCTCCAGAAGCCGCGCAAGGAAGAAGTGGTAAAGGCTGCGTGATCGCTCTATAGTAAACGCGAACAGCTCACGATGGGAGGGTAGCCCCCGACCCTCCCATCATTGATTGAGGCCCAAAATAGAATGTCACTGCCTCTCCAACCTAATCTCATTCTCTCGAGAGATGCGATCCGCCTGCCTGCCCATAACAATGAAAGAAACCGGCTTTATCATCCAGCGCTGCATCAAACACACCGGAAGCCCAATTTCTTGGGGCGCTTGTTGGCAGATCGCATTTCAGATGGCAACGGAATATGAGAACGTTAGCGTGGATTGACATTCAGGACAGAACACGCCGCGCCGTACGCGCAGTACGCGAATTCCTCTACGGGATGACCACCTTCGATTGGGTGCGCGACCTGCAGCGGGAGCGAGGAGAGGTGGAACGATTGTTCGTACTGATCACCTTTGGCGACCTCGTTGGGCTTCCCATCCTGCCGCCCTACTACACCCTGCGCCTTCTGCCTTACGTCGTGCCCACGATCAACCGCTGGAAACACAGTCTGCTACGTGAACGCGACTGGACTGACCTGACTGGGTTCATCGAAGGCATCGGTTAGTTGATAATAGATTGAAAGTAAATGCTCAGCCAGGGCAGTTCTCCCCCGTCATTGCGAGGAGCGGAGCGACGAAGCAATCCCCTGCGCACGTGACCGAGATTGCTTCCCTTCGCTACGCTCTGGGCAGGCGCAATGACAAGTTGAGCAGTTACGATTGAAACACAGTATAACTACCTCGACAATGTTAGATTTCGTATCTTGAGAGAAAGTGATGTTCGTAGT
>CAYMWP010000176.1:0-8122 GCA_964393895.1 uncultured Anaerolineales bacterium
AAGCTGATTAACGAAGCTAGGGTATGAGGACAGGTGTCCTAAACGAAACACACCCGAATCACATATATTGGGCTGGGGCGTGAGCCGGAAGTCGTTCCGACCTACTCGCCGATGATTTTCACCAGGACGCGTTTTCTGCGGCCGCCATCGAACTCACCGTAAAAGATCTGCTCCCACGGGCCAAAATCTAGCCGTCCATCTGTGACCGCGACGACGACCTCGCGCCCCATCACTTGCCTCTTTAGGTGAGCGTCACCGTTGTCCTCTCCGGTGCGGTTGTGGCGATAACGGCTGACCGGCTCGTGAGGGGCCAACCCCTCCAACCAGTCCTCGTAATCCGCGTGCAAGCCCCGCTCATCGTCGTTGATGAACACACTGGCTGTGATGTGCATCGCATTTACGAGGACCAATCCCTCGTGTACGCCGCTTTCGCGCAAGCAAACTTTGACCTGGGGCGTGATGTTGATAAAGGCCCGCCGTCCGGGAACGTTGAACCAAAGTTCTTGTCTATAACTCTTCATAATACCCCACTTCCCTCCTCTCACCTTTCCCGGTCGAGGAGCGCCTGCGCCAATTCGTACAGCCCCTGAGCGGCCGGGCCTGACACACTTGCTTCCTCTAGCGCGGTCAACGCTTGGGAGTGATGTTTCAGCATCAATTGCTCCGCGTACTCACGGCTATCAGTTTCTGCCAGCAATTCTGTCGCGCGGTGCACATCGCTCTCCGTAAGGACGTCCTGGGCCAACAATGCGCGCAGTTCACCGCTTTGCTCCAGACCGTGGATGATGGGCAGTGACTTTTTACGGCGGGCGATGTCGGCGCCGGCGGGCTTGCCGGTGACGGTTGGATCTCCCCAAATGCCCAGCACGTCGTCGCGCATCTGAAAGGTCATTCCCATGTGATAACCGAACGCCGCCAGGCGCTGGCGCTGGGAATCGGGAGCGGCAGCGATAGTAGTACCCATCTCACAGGCGCAGGCCGAAAGGGCGGCGGTTTTCCTTTCGATCATTGCCAAATAGTCCGCGATGGAAACGTCGTCCCGATCCTCGAAACCAATGTCGAGGTACTGGCCGCCGGTAATAGCCACGCAGGTACGGTTCAGGGAATGCAGGGCTTCTACGACTGTCGTGATGGGCACGCCTCGCTCGGAAAGTCGTAGCAGAGCCAATTGGGCCAGGGCAAAGAGCGTATCCCCGGCATTGATGGCTTGAGCTTCTCCCCACAATACCCAGACAGTAGTACGGCCACGGCGGGTTCTATCTTGATCTTCGATGTCGTCGTGGATGAGGGTGAAGTTGTGCATCAGTTCGACAGAGGATGCGGCGGGCAAGGCTTGCTCCCAATCAGCGCCGCAAGCTTCACACGTCAGCAGGCAGAGCAGGGGGCGTATGCGCTTGCCAGTTCGGGCCTGACAGGGATTGAAGTCAGCATCGGCCCATCCCATGTGATAGCGCAGCATACCAAAGAGATCAGCGTGACGCGGGTCAGCGGTCTGGACGACGGCACGCATTTCTTCTTCGACCTCGGGCAAGTAGCGGGCAAGCAATGTTTCGAGTGACATTTAGGGTATGCGTCTCCAACGAGTTGCCGCGATGCACGAGCGGCTATGGCTCTTCAGCCCCATTGCGACTAAAGATAACCGCCCGGGCCATCTCGACATCTACCTCCGTGTCCACGCAGCCATCCCGCAACAACGGCACCACGGCCACAGGCGGCGGCTCGTTCTCCCACTTGATTTCGGCGACGGCCTCCAGTCCCTCTTCGAGCTCTTTATCACAGGCTACTGCAACCACGCCAGCCGGTTGCTGCTCGGCCAGGAACCGCACGGCCAAGCGTCCGCCAGGAGCAACACACACTCCCTTGTAGCCGGCCTCGGCGGCGGCGACGCGCAACTGGTAAACTGCGCAATCCACGAGGGTGCATCCCGTACAATCCAATCCCTGTTTGGTCATCCTGCCCGGGCAGTCTTGGCTGGGTCGGAGGCAGTGTGGGAGCAACAACACTCGCTCGCCATAAGGCACGTTTTCCACGACGCTGCTGGTAAAAGTCTGTTCTGTCTCATCTTTCATATTCTTATCCTCGAGTACCGGGTAGGCAGGCAATCTACTCGTAGAACAAAACCCTCAATGGCAGCCCCAGTTACGTTGCTGCGGGGACCAAAGGGGTGCGTTGCAGGTTCTGGATGTCGGCTGCCCCGGCAGCGAACATGGCGACACGCAACTGGGTAACCAGCACTGTTACGAGATCAGTCACAGCCTCGATAGATTTGCTAGCGGTATGCAAAAAGGGCCCGGCCGCTCCACACGCGGTCGCGCCGAGCGCGATGGATTTGGCTATCTGAATGCCGTCCCGGATGCCGCCGCTGGCGATAGTCAGCAGCTCTGGCGCACCTCGCAGAGCCATCAGTAAGCTTTCGGCCGTCGGTATGCCCCAATCAGCAAAGGCTGCTGCCACCTGGCGCTGAAGCTCGTCTTTGGCGCGATACATCTCCACCTGGCTCCACGAACTGCCACCGGCTCCGGCGACGTCAATCGCCGCCACGCCAACGCTCGCCAGTCGGCGCGCCACCCATTCCGAAATACCCCATCCCACCTCTTTGACGATCACCGGCACCTCCAGCGTTCGGCAGACCGCCCCGATATTGTCCAGCAACCCGGCGAAGCGGGTGTTCCCTTCAGGCTGGAGTGCCTCCTGCAGCGGGTTGAGATGCAGGATGAGACCGTCCGCTTCTACCATCTCGACGGCGCGGCGACATTCGTCGGGACCATATCCATAGTTAAGTTGCACCGCGCCCAGGTTGGCCAGAAGCAGGATGTCGGGGGCAACTTGACGCACCCGGTAGGTATCCGCCAGGGCAGGGTTTTCGATAGCGGCGCGCTGCGAGCCAAGTCCCATCCCAATGCCGGCAGACTGGGCGGCTTCCGCCAACCGCCGGTTGATCTTCCAGGCTTCGGGCGTGCCGCCCGTCATCGAAGAGATAATGAGCGGGGCCGCCAACCGTTTGCCCAACAATGTGACGGAAGTGTCCACGTCCTCGAGATCAAGGTCCGGCATCGCGCAGTGGGTAAAGCGATAGCGTTCCAGTCCGGTAGAGACGTGTTTAAAGCCGACGTCCTCCTCCAAGTTGATGCGGATATGATCGGATTTGCGCTGCTGATGTTGTGGCATGTTCTCCTAACGTAACCTTAGATGCTCTCCGGTGTTACTTACGCTAGAAGGTATGATACCCGCAGTGAGGTTGGTTGTCAAATCGCTCCCGACCAGTTTGACAAACTCATATCTGTGAGTAGAATATCGTTATTGCCAGATAAAAATCAAAGGAGGTAAAGCCAATGGCGACGACGATGGAACGACTAGTAGGAATCATAGTTGACCTGTTGGGGGTGGAGCCGGAGCGGGTCACGCCGGACGCCCGCTTTCGCGAGGACCTGGAGGCAGACTCGCTCGACCTCGTTGAACTGATTATGGCGTTAGAGGAAGAGTTCGACGGCGAGATCTCTGACGACGAAGCTCAACAGATCAAGACCGTCGGCGAGGCGGTGGCCTACGTAGAAGAGCGCATGATGGGATGACGCGCCGGTTCTACACAAGTTGATGCGCGGCATTGGGCTATCGGCGCTTGCCGGTAGCCTTTTGCTTGGCTGCGGGCTTGGGTCAGAGGCCTCGCCCAACTGGTGAGGGGAACCCTCGTCGCATCTGGAGCCGTTCCCGGAATACGCTTGGCGAATCTATGCCGTGTCTACCGATGCGTACAGCCGCCTATATGCTTCTATCAGCACGTCATGCGAAAAATTCCGCTGTCCCACTCGGAGCGCTGCCGCCTGGCGCATTTCATAGTTCGCTTCTAACCGCGCCAGCGCCGCCAGCACTCCCTTGGAACTGACCGCCTCCACTACCTGCCCGCAGCCCGCTCGCTCCACGTAATCCGCCAGCGGCAGGGCGCGGCTGACCAGTACAGGCCGTCCGGCCGCCAGCGCCTCCAGTAACGAGTGGGGAAACGCTTTGACCAGCGTGGCATCTTCCGCCAGCACCACGGCTGCGTGAACTTTTGCCAGCACCTCGTTCACGTCCGCCCGCTGGTTGATCACCTCCACCCGCGCCTGCAACCCGCGCTCTGTAACCCGCGCTTGCATCTCGTCGTACAACAGACCGCGCCACAAAAAGATCAATCTCAAGTCCGGGCGAGCCTCGGCTGCCGCCAGCAGCGCCTCGACTCCCTTGCTGCGGAACTGGGGCTCGCTCCACGGCGCCGACCCGACCATTAGCGTGAAGCCGGGTGCGGCGGGCAGCGGGGCTGGGCTGAAGCGCGAGGCATCAATCCCAGGCTGGATGACGTGTACGTTCTTCAGTCCCCAACCTTGCAATGTCGCCCGGTCGCGCCCGTTGCTGACGACGATGGCTGCCAGTCGCCCCAAACTCTCGAGGTTGCCGGGCCGCCGTGACCGCAGTCCAGCCGTGACCGAGTAGATGATGGGACGTCGTAGCCAGCGCAGGTAGGGGAAGTAGAACGGGTGCGAGTTATAGACGTGGTGCAATTGCGCGGTCGCCTCGCGCCGGCGCAGGTATGACAGACGATGCAGACCGTACAATCGCTCCGGGTAGAGGGAGCCAGGCCGGCGGGCCGGGTTCAGGCAGACGATCTGGCCGCCAAATCGCGCTCGCAGGGCCTCGACCTCTTGTACTATGGCATCCAGCGCGGGCTGGGCCGGGCGGGGGATCGTCAGGTGGTAGAGGATGGCCATGGTCACGGCGCCGGCGGCTTGCACACGAGTAGAGCAAAGTCGCTCTGGATGTCGCCCAGTTCCAGCAGTGTATCCTCTACCTGGAAGCACAATTCGAGTAGACGGCGCGCCTCCTCGTCCTTTTCATGCCCGTCGTCGTCCAAAAAGTTGTGGGCGATGTCGTTAAAGAGCGGGTGGATGATGGTGCCGCCGTAATCCTTTCGCTCCACGATCTCAAAGTGGCGTTCCAGCAGCGGCACGATGCGGGCCGACTCGACCGCCTCCGATGGATCGCCCATTATCATGCTCAAGCGGCTGGGCCTGTAGACTCGCGTCTTGATTCTGCCGTTGCTCCAGCGCCGCCGGTACGCGGGCGGCAAGATCGCGAGCACGCCGTTGATAGCCTCCAACTGGCGGTCGGCCCACTGGAAGCGAGTGGGACCGACGAACTCGCTGGCGACCAGGTAGCCGGCCGGCTTGAGGGCGCGCCGAATCTTGAGCAACAGTGCCTCCAGCGGCGTAAAGTGATGGAGCGATTGATCCACAAAGGCGACGTCGTAGTGTGCTGCGGGCCAGTCCACCCGGTAGACGTCGGCGGCGTGAAAATGAGCCTCCGGCCGCCCGGCCGCCCGGGCCTGCGAGCGGGCCTGGGCGATGCGCGGGGCCGAGATGTCGTAGCCGTCCAACCGGGCATAACGACAAAGGCTGGCCCAGCGCAACTCTTTCTCGCCAGTGCCGCAGCCCAACGATAGGCCGTGGAGTGGCTGTAGTGGCGCTAGATAGGTCTGGGAGACGTAGACCGGGTATTCGAGGTCGGGATCGCCCGTGATGAGCCGGTTGGCCCGGCGACGGACGGCCGGGATGCTCCAAACGTAGCTGGGCGGCCCTGCGACCTGCTCCCAGGTGGCCTTGACCGCCGCCTCACTGCCGCGCACCAACCGCTTGAGCGTGCGCCAGATTGAGCCTGTGCGCAGGCCGTTGACGAGAAAGTCCAAATCCTGCCGGTTGACCAGGTTATTGAACATGTTGATTGTCCCGTGCGAATATCTCCCGGCTGCGGTCGCCGAAGCGACCGGTCAGCCCATGACGTAGGGCCAGTGCCAGGGCCGAGGCCCGACGTCGCTGCCCGCGGATGCGCGCGCCGGCAATGGAGAGCAGGCCGAACAGCGCCCAGCGAAGAGAGAGGAAAAGCTGCCACCGGGGGTAGAGTTTGCGCACAAAGAGGAAACGATTGCGCAGAAAGTAGTAGGTATAGAAGGCTATGCGCAGCTCCGACGAACGCCCGGTATCGTGATAAACAGTCACCGTTGGGTCAATGAGCGGCCGGTAGCCGTGACGGCGCGCCCGCAGGCAAAAGTCGGCGATCTCGCCGCTGATGAAATAATCTTCGTCGAGCAAGCCCACCCGCTCGAACACCCCTGAAGCGATCAGGATAGCCGTCCCCGGCACGTAATCCACCGGATAGGGGACCGTCTCGTCCGGGATATGGTGCATGTGGGTATCCACCTGCCACACGGGGTTCAATCCTCCGGCCGCTTGCAGGCCCATCTCTGGCGGCGGGTCGCGCAGGAGCGGCCCGACGACGCCCGCCCCGCTGCGTTCGAGTGTCTCCAACAGGCGCTTGGCGTCACTCTCGTCAATCACCGCGTCGTTGTTGAGCAGCAAAAAGCTGGCAGTCTGTTCCTCGGCCAGAGCCTGCCGGATCGCCAGGTTATTGCCGGCGGCAAAACCCAGGTTGTGATCGCTCAGCAAGAGCCGCACGCCGGGGCACTCACGCCTTATCCGCTCGACGCTGTCGTCCTCCGAGCCGTTGTCAACGATCCAGATGGCAGGGGTCAGCGCCTCCCAAGCCTGGATCGCCCGAACCGTGGCGATGGTGTCGGTGGCGTTGTTCCAGTTGAGGATGATGACCGCCCAGTAGTGATCTGTATTCCTCATTCCATCAATAACTGTAACAACTCCCCCCGATGAACTCGCGCAGCAGTGAGTCCGGCGGGATGGGCGAATCGTCCTCGACGGGGGTTACGCTCTTCAAGAGCCTGTACACCCGCTCGGCGCGCGTGAAGGCGTCCTCGCGCAACGGATCACCCTCGTATTGCTCCACCCATTTTTCAAAGTGATCCAGCAGTCTGACCCGCATCACGGGGAGCTCGTAGGGCAGGCCGCTGGCGACGATGTAGTCGGTCGTGTTGATGTAGGGGACGATGTGGCGCATCTCGCTCTTGCGCACATAGTGCCAGTGTTCCAGCGTCTGCTGGGGGTCGTAGGCCCGGTGTGTGGCGTCGCGCTCCATGCGGCGCATCAGCCGCAGGTCGGTCCAGCGCACGAACTTGCCCTCGGTGTCCTTCATCTGCAACAGGGGTTCGATGTAGAGTTTGAACTTTAACTCGTCGTCAACAGAGCGCGTCATATCGGCGTACAGGCCGTGCAGGCTGTCAATGAGGATGATGTCGTGCGGCTCGATCTGCATCGGTGTGCGGTCGTCGTGTCGCTTGCCGGTCTTGAAATCGTAAAAGGGGGTCAGCACACTTTCCCCGGCGATCAGCCGCGCCAGGTGCTCGTTGATGAGTTCGAGGTCGAGCGCCTGCGGCGTCTCGAAATCGTAATCGCCGAACTCGTCCTTGGGATGGAGCTCCAGGTCGAAAAAGTAATTGTCCACGGTGAGGGGGACCAGGCTGAGTCCCACCTTCCCCAACAGATGGTTGAGCTTGGTGGTCGTGGTCGTCTTGCCGGAGGAGGAGGGGCCGGCGACGATGACGATTCTCACGTTACCGCGTTCCCTGATGATCTCGGCCGCCGTCGTGATGTCTTCGTTGTAGGCCCGGTCAGTTTCTCGCACCACCTCGGGGAACTCGCCACGCGCGATGCGGTCGTTCAATCGCTCGACTGTGTGCAGGTCGTGATCCACGGCCCAGTTCAGGACCTCCCACAGCTTGCGCCAGGGGACGTTCTTCGAGAGGTTGACCGAGCGCATAGCCCGTTCCTTGCGCTGACGCGCTCGCTCGTCGCGGTAGAGGATGTAGGCCTTGGCCGTTTTGGCGCGCCCATTCTCGATCAGCACCTTTTCGACAATGTCCTGGATTTCTTCGATGGTGGGAGGGCGGTCGGGCGGTGTGGTCTCCTCCAGCATAACCACGACCTGGTCGGATAACTCCTCGGCGATAGAGCGGTCGCGCCCGCCCACGGCGACCGCCGCCCGGTAGATGGCGTTGGCGATGCGTTCTTGATTGAAGGGCACTATGGCCCCAGTACGTTTGACCACGTGAGTGATTCTCGTCATATAGTGTTTTACCTCTTGGCGGCCTTTCGATGATTATCTGCCTGGGTAGTTACTCTTGTGCTACCTTCAGCAATTCCCGTTTTGAAGCCGCACCGCCGTAAAACAGACGGTGCTGGCTAGT
>CAYMWP010000177.1:0-8104 GCA_964393895.1 uncultured Anaerolineales bacterium
TTGTCCCCTATTCTACTCTGGAGGGCATACCGGACAAGTGTCCTAATTTTCATTTGGGTGTGTTTCAAATGAGTTGGGTAAGACCTCGGAGGTCTAATGAGATGTATTTTCAGGCTCAAAAACTGCCCGAATCGGCGGTTTTGGGCGAGCACAAGCTCGACAGAGACCTCCGAGGTCTAGGGTCTCTACTGAAATGAAACACACCCGTTTCCTTTCAGTTAGAAACGTCCAGGTGCGACGCACTTTTGCATCAAAAACGACGATTTTCGCGCGTATAACCGGACGAATCTTGAACCAAGTGCGTCGCACCTAACTCATTCCCACGTCATCGGCGACGGGGCCCGCAATGCGCAGCGAAAGGTTGCCGCGCATCCAGGCCCGGCTGACCTCGAGAGCACATCCCAGGCGACGGGTGACGCTCCGGCTGAACCACGCGCCCAAAAACAGCCCCACCAGCGCAGCGCCGACGGCCGCCAATACCACGTAAAACCCCCAGGCAAGCTCTCCTGCAAACAGGACCCAAGCCACCCCCTCGGCCACCAGTGCCGCGATCAGAGTCACCGCCGCGTGGTGAACGTCAGCTTGTGCTGCAAGGTTATCCTGGGGATACGGGCGCTGCCCCTCATTTGAGACTCCTGATCCATAGCGCCCACATTGTATCACGATTCGCCCAGTCTGTCATCGGACGAACGGCTGAAATCTATGTTGCACTCTAGCACAAGAAGAAACCGACAGTCTCAATAGATCCAAATTTGGTCTAGTTTAGCCCCTTGTGCGCGTCATGTGAGCGCAGGAGACGGTCACAGGGCCCTAAACTACCCTCGGATCTCCTGAAAGCGGTCGCCTGCCGACGCTTGGAGTGGCTAGGTTAATCTGGAAGGAACTCGAGCATCGCTCCACTCCGCCCGCACCGCCTCCCACTCCTGGGGCGTGTTGACGTTGCGAAACGAGCGCAGGGCTGGGTCGAACGGGGTCACATCCTCTAAAGTAACGTAGCGCACTCGGACATGAGGGAAGAAGGAAATGATGCGCCGCCCGTGAGCGCGGATGGCCATCTCTATCGCCGGCAGGCAGGCGCGGCGGTAAGCTCCGTGCAGAGGATCAACATACTCCCCTCGGCGCAGCACGGCTACGTCGAATCCCTCCGCCCAGTGAGCAAAGGCTTGCAGGAGCTTGGGGTTCAGGAATGGCATATCGCAGCCCACGGCCAGGGTCAGATCGTGGGCCGCGGCCTCCAGCCCGGCGTGCAAGCCGCCCAGAACGCCCACGCCCCGGAAGCGATCCTCCACTACCGGGACTCCCAATCCGGCGTACGGCCGCGCGTCGCCTGCCACGACCAGCACCTCGGCGCACACGCTCGCCATCCGCTCGACGACGATCCCGACCAGGGGCTGGCCATCCAGTTCCAAGAAAGCCTTGTCCCGCCCCATCCTCCGGCTGGCCCCGCCTGCCAGCACGAGACCGGAGATTTGGTGATTTGGGGATGTGAGGCTTGGAGATGTAAATGGTCTATCCGCAATGGCGCGGGTAATCTCCAAATCAAACATCTCCCAATCCAAGATCAAGCGGGGGAAGCTGGCGCAGTTTGGCGGTAAAGTCTTGCACCGTCTCCACAAAAAGTCCGCCCTCGGAGGCGGAAACCCACTTGGCGAGAAAGCGCTCCGGCTCGATGCCGGTGAATTCGAGCAGCGCCTTGAGCACCGGCATGCGGCGGGCGGTGCGGTGGTTGCCGGTGGAGTAGTGACAATCGCCGATGTGACAACCCAACATCATCACGCCGTCCGCCCCCTCCCGGAAGGTGCGAATGATCAGCTCCGGCGAGACGCGCCCGGAGCAAGGGACGCGGATGATCTTGAGATTGGGCGGGTACTTGAGCCGGCTGGCCCCCGCCAGGTCAGCGCCGGCGTAGCTGCACCAGTTACAGAGAAAACCAATGATTTTGGGTTGGTAAGCATTTTCTGTCATTGAAACATACCTCAGGCCGTTACCATTTCCATCTCCCGCATCACGTTCATCGCGCCCAGCATCTCGGAGATCAACTGCCGATCGGTGAAATGACGCAGGGTGATAGCCTTGGAGGGACACGTCCCGGTGCAAGTGCCGCACCCCTTACATAGCGCCTCCATCACGTGGGCCACCTGGCGACCTCGATTCTCAACGAGTTCGATGGCCGAATAGGGACAGGTCTGGATGCACTGGGTGCAGCCCACGCACATCATCTCGTCCACCAGGGCCGTGGCCGATTCGACCGTCACCTCGCCCTGGCGGATGAAGGAGAGCACCCGCGCCGCTGCCGCCGCCCCTTGCGCTACCGACTCGGGGATGTCGCGCGGGCCCTGGGCGCAACCGGCGATGAACACGCCGTCGGTCAGTGTGGCTACCGGATCCAGCTTGGGGTGTTTCTCCTTGAACCAGCCGTCGGCGTCGCAACTGATGCTGAACAGCTTGGCTACCTCGCGCGCGTCGTGGCGCGGCTCCAGCCCGACGCTCAATATGACCATGTCCACCGGCACGCGCATCTGCCGCGCCAGCGCCCGGTCTTCTACATAGACCGACAGCTTGCCGTCCTCCGGCAGAATCTCTGACGGGCGGCCATTGATAAAAACGGCGCCCTCGCGTTGCAGTCGCTTGTAGAACTCTTCGTACATCTTACCACCGGTGCGCATATCAATGTAAAACTCATAGATGCGGGCAGCGGTGTGATGATAGACCAGGTGGGCCAGCTTGAGCGAGTACATGCAGCAGACCTTGGAGCAGTACTGGTTATAGTTCTCGTCCCGGCTGCCCACGCAGTGGATTATGGCCACGCTCTCCGGCTCCGTCTTGCCATCGCGCAGGACGACGTGACCGCCGGTGGGGCCGGAGCCGGCCAACATGCGCTCGACCTCCAGGCTGGTAAAGACGTTGGGATAGACGCCATAGCCGTACTGGGAGATGCGGCCGGCGTCGAAAGGATCATAGCCGGTGGTGAGGATGATGTTGCCTACCTCGATCTCCAGAAAAGTGTCCTCCTGCTCGTAATCAATCGCCCCGGTGGGACAGACCTGTTCGCATAGCTTGCACTTGCCCTTGAGGAAAAACAGGCAGCTCTCCCGGTCAATCACGGGCACGGCCGGCACCGCCTGGGCAAAGGGGCGATAGATCGCCTTGCGCTTTCCCAGCCCGGCGTCGAAACCCGTCTCATCCACGACCCGGCGGGGACATTTTTCCTCACACGAGCCGCAGCCGGTACACTTATCCGCATCCACCGAGCGCGCCCGCTGACGAACGCGAACGCTAAAATTACCCACGTACCCTGAAACCTCTTCGACCTCGCTGTAGGTCAAGAGCGTGATGTTGGGATGCCGACCGGCATCCATCATTTTGGGGCCGAGAATTCACGCGCTACAGTCGAGGGTGGGAAAGGTCTCGTCCAGTTGGGCCATGCGCCCGCCGATGGACGGCTCCCGTTCCACCAGGTAGACCGGGTAGTTGGCCTCGGCAAGTTCCAGCGCGGCCTGGATGCCCGTGATCCCCGCGCCGACGATCAGCGTGGCCGGGTTGATGGAGACCGTGTTGACGCTCAACGGTTGGTGATACCGTACCCGCGAGACGGCGGCAGCGACCAACGACTTGGCCTTTTCCGTCGCCTCTTTCCGGTCGGTATGGACCCACGAGCACTGCTCCCGGATGTTGGCCATCTCGAAATAATAGGGGTTGATCCCCGCCTCGGCCACCGCGCGCTGGAACGTCGGTTCGTGCATGCGGGGAGTGCAGGAAGCCACCACCACGCGATCCAGCCCCCGCTCGCGGATGTCGTCCTTGATCATTTCCTGGCCCAGGCTGGAGCACATGAACTCGTAATCGCGGGCCACAGCCACACCTGGCAAGTCGGCCGCCCATTGGGCTACCCCCGCCACATCCACCATCCCGGCGATGTTGTTCCCACAGTGACATACGTAGACGCCGATTTTCATCGTTTCCATCCTCCTAACATTCGACAATTTGTTCGGTTGAATATCCTTCTACTTGGTGGTATAATCATCTCAAGCGCTAGAACAAGGAGAAACGGCGATGAATGCCTATCAATCCGCGGCAATCAAGCAGCAAGCATATCAAGCCCTCAACAAGCTGCCCCCAGGAGGGTTTGATGAACTCGTCCATTTCCTCGACTATCTAAAATACAAGTACGAGCAAAAAATTGGGCAAGAACAAAAGGTAATAGCGCTCAAGGGTCTCTGGGCCGATATTCCCCTTGACGTCACCGACCAAGACGTTCGTCGCCTGCGACAACAAGTCAGCGCTCAGCTTTTGCGCAAAGTGTGAAAACGATGAGATTTCTGGCAGACACCGTCGCCATCATTCGTCACCTGCGGCAACATCCCGCTCTGGGTCGCCAGGCAGCGCGTATTCTGGACGACGCCGATGCCAGCCAGCATCACATCTACCTGTCTGCCATCTCCTTGATGGAAGTGCTTTACCTGGCCGAGGCCAAGAGAATTGACGTGCCACTGAACAAGCTGGTTGACCACGTACAAAGCAGCGTGAACTATACAATTGTGCCAGTGGATACCGACATTGTCCAGACCGCTGTAGGCGTAGATGATGTCCCCGAACTACACGACCGCATCATAGTGGCTACCGCCAAGTATCTCGACGTTCCAATCCTGAGCAGTGATGGGACGATTGCTGCCTCAAAACACGTAAAGACAATCTGGTAATTCATCACGCCAGAGTTTTTTCCTCTATCCAAAAAGGAATCCTTCCACTTCCGCCAGCCGCGCCACGCCCTTGACCTCGTAGGGCAAGAGCGGCAACTTGACCAGCGTCAACTGCGCGCTGTACTCGCGGCGCAGCATCTCGATGTACGGACGCTGCATCTCAAAGCGCTGCCGGAGAAAATCACAGTCCGCGTCCACGATCACGTCGTTGACGATCATATAATGGACGTCCAAGCCGTGTTCGGCCAATTCCCCGAGCACGCGCCGGCTCTGGTAAACGCCCAGCGCCTCGGGGATAGTGACCATGATAAACTCGACACTGACCGGATCGCTAAAGAAGCGCATGGTCTGCTCCGATAGCTCCTTCCAACTGGCGATGATCTCCAAAAATGGCGTCTGAGAAAGCTTGAGCGTATCCTGCACCCCCAGATAGACTCTGGGGGCCACCCGTAGGTGTTCGATGAAGCGGCCCGGCATACCGAGCAAGCGCAGCGTATCGCCCGCCGGGGCCGTGTCCCAAACGATCAAGTCGTACTGCCCGTCCCGGATGCGCTCCAGGATGTAATCGAGCATGAACTCTTCCTGGATGCCCGGCGCCATCGCCACGTAGTCAACGATCTCGTCGTAGGGCAAATCCACCAACGCGGATGCTGCCTGGTAGATTTCCGGTCCGAATTTCTCCTTCCAGCGGCGCATCACCTCGTCGGGGTCAATCTCCAGGGCATGGAGGCTCTCCACTCCCGGCACTGCCTTTTCCGTCGGGCCGATCTCGGTCTCAAAGATGTCCGAGAGAGAGGGGGTGAGGTCGCTGGATACGATGAGCGTCTGCCGGCCGGCGCGGGCATAGTGGAGCGCGGTCGCCGCCGAGGAGGTGGTCTTGCCCACCCCACCCTTGCCGCCGAACATGAGCACACGCTTGTTGGTTTGATCTAGGGTTGAAAGAGACACTACAAACCTGCTCCGACCAACTCGGCTGCTTTCCCAATGTTCAACGTGACCGTGGTCAAGTCCTCCATTTCAAGGTGGCGAGACACGAAAAGAATCTCAATTCCCAGAGGAATGTCTTTCTCATCTACGTCCACAAAGATATACTTGCTCACGTCCAGTGTATCGGCCACTTCTCCCTCTTTTAACTGAACGTAAATCGCATCCGCTTGCGGGTCATAATCTATTTTCATCACTGCCTTCCTTTTCTACGCCTTTGCAACCGCTTGGAGATCACAGTATACACCACAACAGCACCTCTATCAACGTCTTTGTGATACACTACCCTAACCTCTCTAGTACCGAACTGCCTGATCGCAATCTCTTCGTCTTGTTCCCCCGGCAGTATGTCATCGGGCCAGGTTAGCGTCTCCTCTACCTGCTCAGGCGTGACCTTACGCTGGGCCATCCTCTTCTTAGCCTGTTTTTCGCACTTTATGATAGCAAATGTTCGTAGTAAGCGCGGATGCAGACATCCGTCCGGAACGAAGTAGAGTGCCGTCGGGTGCCACTCCGCTACGCGCGGATACACGGTATCCGTCCGTGGCTGACTACGAGCCCCGTCCACACGAGAAATCTCAAAGTGCGAAATGTAGGCTTAGCGTGATACGGGTAGATGATTTTCACAACCTTACCTCAGCAAGCCTACAAGAACCCCTCCAGGAACCCTGCAATCTCACTCTGCCAGAATACCGGCCCATCCACACAGATGAACTTGGCCCCCATGTTGCAGCGCCCGCACTTGCCGATGCCACAGTGCATGCGGGCCTCCAGAGTGGTCAACATCTGCTCCGGCTCAAAGCCCAGTTTCGCCAGCGTCAGAAAGACAAAGTGGATCATGATGGGTGGGCCGCAGGTAATGGCGACGGCATCGTCGGACGAGGGGTCCACCTCCTCCAGCAACTTGGTGATCAGGCCCACGTTGCCGGTCCAATCGTCATCCCCCTGGTCCACCGTCACGTGGAAGTCGGTATCGGGGACAGCGCCCCATTCGTCGAACTCGTCGGTAAAGACGAGCAGATCGGGGCTGCGGGCGGCCCACAGGATGGTGACGTGACCGTAATCGTCCCGGTTGTCCAGGATGGTCTGAATGACCGGGCGCAGCGGCGCGCCGCCGATGCCGCCACCGATGATGACGACGTCGCGCCCCTGGACCTCGTCCAGTGGAAACCAGTTGCCCAACGGCCCCCGCACCCCCAGCGGATCGCCCACTTCCAGCGCGTGCAGGGTGTGAGTGACGTGGCCCAGCGCGCTGACGGCGAACTCCAGTTGCGGTCCGCGGATGGAGGCGATGCCAAAAGGAGCCTCCCCCGCGCCAAAAGCGGAGACGAAGGCAAATTGACCCGGTCTGTATTCGGCCACGGTCGCCTGGCCCTCCGGCTCTGTCAATTCGATCTGGAACAGCTTGATGCCGGTGGCTATGTCCCTGATCCCGGCCAGTCGGCCCAGGTACGGGCGCATCGGATTGATGTCTGCTGTCATCTTTGCCTCCTACTCTACATCGCGCTCACCCGGCCGCCGGATTAGACCTCCCCCAATTCGGAGGTACAATGCGCACAGCGGGTGGCCTTGATCGGGATAGTGGACAGGCAATATGGGCACTCCTTCGTCGTCGGCTCTGCCGGCGCTTCCTCCTCCCTTTGCAGCCGGTTGATGCCGCGAATGAGCAGGAACATTACGAAAGCGACGATCAAAAAGCTGACGACGTTGTTGATGAACGCGCCATAGTTGACCGTCACCGCGCCGGCCGCCTGCGCGTCGGCCAGCGAAGCGTATGGCCCGGCCGGAGAGCCCGCCTTGAGCAGGGCGAAAAAGTTGGCAAAGTCCACACCGCCCAGCGCCAAGCCGATGGGCGGCATGATGACGTCGTCCACCAATGACTTGACGATGGTGCCAAAAGCCGCGCCGATGATGATGCCCACCGCCATATCAATCACGTTGCCACGCAGGGCAAACTCTTTGAATTCCTTCAACACGTTCCGCCTCCTTTGTTTAATGCGTTCAGGTCTGTTATTCTTGAACCACCAAGGACACTGAGCCTACTGTGGCCAGGGTTCGTAGCCAGCCACGGACGGATACCGTGTATCCGCGCGTAGCGGAGTGGCGTCGGCACTCCACTTCATTCCGTGCCTTACTACGAGCTTTGCTATCACAAGGTAATGACGTTTTTACCAGTCCTCGGCCAGCAACCTTTCAGGCGATCACCCGGAACCGAGAATCGCCTCTGGAACTGTCATTGCGAGAGAAGCGAAGCAATCTCCCGCCCTCAATTGCCACGAAACAGAGGATTGCTTCGTCGCGGAGTCTACCCTGAGCCAGCCTGCCGAAGGTCTCCTCGCAATGACATCCCCGAACGTTTACCGCGGCTGTATTTGTTTACCGGGTAAAGCGCGCCGGCAGACATCTATGGTGCCCGGGGT
>CAYMWP010000178.1:0-7502 GCA_964393895.1 uncultured Anaerolineales bacterium
GCCATCTCGGCGATGCCCCGCGCGTTGTCTACGATGGGCCCGTAAGCGTCGGAGGAAACGATCATGCCACTGATGGATAACATCCCCACCGCGCTGATGCCGACCCCGTAAAAGCCACTGAGCCCGGACGATTCCGCCAAGTAGTAGGAAAGCAACGTCGCCACGACAATTCCAATGATCGAGGGAACGACGCTGACCAGCCCGTAACTAAAGCCGGTAATGATGGTAATGGCCGCGCCAGAATCTGAGACGCGGGCCGTCTCGAGCACCGGACGGAAATCAGATGAAGTGTAGTAATCGGAGGTAAGGCCGATGACGACGCCGGTAACAAGCCCGGCCAGAGTAGCCCACAACACGCCGAGGTTGTAGCCGCCCCGCAACACAACAGCAGTGGCCAGCGCGGCAAAGATAGCGCAGGTGATGAACGTCCCGCTGTTGAGGGCCTTGCCCGGCTTGCCGCTCTTGCCCACGCGCACGAACTGGACACCGATGAGCGAAGCGACGATGCCCAGCGTGCACAAAATCAGGGGAAACACAGTGTACCTGGCTTGCAGCAGGTCGTCACCGGCAAAGAGAGACGTGCCTAATAGCATGGCAGCCACAGCACTGGCCACGTAGCTATCGAATATGTCTGCTCCCATGCCGGCCACATCGCCGACGTTATCGCCGACGTTGTCGGCGACCACGGCCGGGTTGCGGGGGTCATCCTCGGGGATGCCGATCTCGATCTTGCCCACCAGATCGGCTGCGATGTCGGCCGTCTTGGTATAGATCCCGCCTCCCGCTTTGGCCAACAAGGCCAACGCCGACGCTCCAAAGCTAAAGCCGAGAATGATATTGGGATCGCCAGTAATCAGGTAAACGACGCTCATACCAATGATGGCCAGGCCCACCATGGCCAGGCCCATCACGGAGCCGGCATAGAAGGCCACTTTGAAAGCGCGGTGGATGCTCTCGTTGGCTGCTGTCGCGCTTCGCACGTTGGCGGATACGGCGACGGTCATACCCATGTATCCGGCTACGGCAGAACATATCGCGCCGAACACAAAGGCCAGCGCCATCGCGATACCCCGGGATGGATTGATGCTCGCCGCCCTCGTACCCAGGTGTTCGATGTCGAAACTGAACACGATAGCAATGATGACACCCAGCGCCACCGCGACGATGGTGAGCGCCAGGTAGAGACGGCGCAGGTAGGATTCTGCCCCCTCTCGGATCCAGGCCGCGACTTCCTGAGCCTTCTCGGATCCGGCATCTTGCTGATTGACCCATAAGTATAGCCAGATCGCTACTCCGAGAGAACCGGCGCCCGCTATGATGGCAGCAAAGATCCAAGTCTGATATGTTGGCATGATCATTTCACCTGTTGCGTGTGGCGGTCGAGGATAACACTCCAGGGTCATACGTTGGCAGAGCGCCACCAACGATAATGTTTGGCGCGCAGTTCTTCCTGCGGTGGCAGAGGGAAATACAAGAGCCCTTTTTCATTTCCCACAAAGATGCCGTTCTTTATCGTGCGATATGGAAACGAGGCCGGCTGGATACGGTTGACCATCTTGGCGTGCACGGTCTTGGTCTCTAAATCCACCAGGCACTGGCGCAGGTGCCCGACGTTGGAGTAGGGCAGGTCGCGCACGTCACCGCGTTCAGGGTCCTCGGCCAATTCGTCCAGCCGTAGTTCTACGAAACAGATAGCTGGCAGAGAGAGAAGGCTGGTCGGACTTTTGACAATGAGCTCGTAGAACTCGCAGGGGCCTAGAGTGCTGACTATCAGAGGATGCACGGGTGTGATCTCTTGATACAGATGTAGTCCTACTGCGTCTTTGGGGAACTCTTGGCTCGATTCCAGGCCCAACGTCCGCCCATCCTGCGTCACGAGGTACAGTCTTTGAATGACGTCTAAAGGGATGTGTTCCAGCACGCGATAGACAGAGATATAGATCGAGCGTTTCGGGCTTCCATCCTCGTGAGGCACGCAACGCCGGACGCCTTCTTCGATGCGGAAAAAGCTGTGTCTAAAGTCCGGACTGATTTCAAAAAAGACGGCTTGCCCGCGCGCTTTCTTTGTGCTTCCAACTGAGTAGTAGACGCCAAACTCTTCAGGCGTCAACATGGAGGCGATCAGTGCTTCAGGTATCATGGACAGGTACAGGTGGATATCCATAGCCGTCTTCCCCTTATCTCTGATGTGGTCCCCAGTCACTCCACCTACCGGCCTACCGCTTCCCAACCCATCGGCTGCGATCAGGGCGGGCCCCTTTGCCCGGCGATGTTACGAGGAGCCGGTGGATGCCTCGGCCGCGATGCGTTGCGCGCACTCTGCCAGTTCGCGCAGCCGCTGCGTTTCGATGGAGAGTCCGCGAGCGCGCTGCATGTGCTCAAAGGCCTGGCCGTATAGCCGGGCTGCGTTTTCCCACTCGTGGGTGAACTCGGCGATACGGGCTGCCTGCTCGAGCGCTATGGCCGCCAATTCCCCTTTGCCCTCCTCGGTGTACTGGGAGGCCGCCTTCTCCAGGTCAGCCGGGCGTTGTTTGGGCAGCCGGCGCTCCGGCTCTGCCAAGACGCGCTCGACGGTCGGCAGCAGCAGGTCGTACCAGTTCGACTTGGGCAGGTACTCGTAAAAGTCCAACTGCGCAGCGCGCGCCTCGGTCTCCAACGAGGCGTAGCCGGTGAATATGATTACTCGCAAATCGGGCTGCCACTGACGCAGCATCGCAGCCACTTGGAACCCGTCCATCTCGGGCACCTTCATGTCCAGCAGGGCGACGTCGCAAGGCGTTTCCTGCGCCCGCTCGAGCGCCTCGCGGGCACCGCTGGCCGTCACGATGGTGTAGCCAGCCTGTTTCAGGTAGTTCTCCAGGCTTTCGAGCGCGAGCAAATCATCGTCCATCACCAGTATCGTTGATGACATTGTACTTACCTCCTAAAGTTTTGTGCAGGCCGGGTGGCCTGAACTATAGTGCCGGAAGCGGCCTTGGACTGCACCGGCAACCGGACGGTGATTGTAGTTCCTTCGCCTACGGCGCTGGTCACCTCGATGCGACCAGCGTGGTTCTCAATGTTCCTGCGGGCGATGTAAAGCCCCAGTCCGCTCCCCTTTTTCCCGTTTCTCCAATCCGAAAATCCGATGCGAAAGATTCTCTCCTGCGCCTCCGGGGTAATGCCGATGCCTGTGTCTTTGATATCCACGGCGACCCATTCCCCTCCATCTCCCGCCTGGGAGGGGGGTGGGGCCTCCGGCCGCGTGCGCAGTACGAGCGTCCCGCCATCAGGCATGGCCCGCCCGGCATTGGTGAGCATGTTGTGGAAAGCCCGTTCCAACTGGGCGCGGCTACCGTGTATAGGTGGGATGTCTGCGCCCCACTCCCGCACGGTGGTCACGTCAGGGTGACCATAACTGAACTCCTGCACCAGCCGCTCCAGCAGGCGATGGAGGTCAAGCGCCTCCCAGCGCCAGACCTCGCTGCTATCCAGGGCCACGGCCACGTGACCCAGGTCGTCGGCCAACCGCTTGATGCGGCCCAGAATCTGCCGGATGACCTCGATAGAGCGCTCACCCTCAGAGTCTCCTTCCACCAGTTTGTCCAGCGCCTGTACCCGCTGAGTGAGCACAAAATAGGTCGTGCCGCCTATGTCGTGGCCTACCTCACGCGCCAGGAGGCGCAGTTCATCCTCTGCCTGCTGTTTACGGCGGCGCAGTTCTTGCCATTCAAAGCCACGCTCAATACGCACGATCCATTGGTCCAGCGGCTCGGACTTGTTGACAAAGTCCTTAGCCCCTCCGCGCATGGCCGCGACCACGTTATCGTACACACCATAGGCGCTGAGCATGATAACATAAGTCTGCTCCATCAGGCGCTTGTCGTGCATCAGGCTCAGCACTTGCATTCCGTCCAGCCCCGGCATATTGATGTCGAGCAGCATCACGTCGCAGGATGCACGCTCCAGCCAGGCCAGCGCCTCCTCCCCACCCGCCGTAGTCTCTACTTTCCAGCCTCGCGCTGCAAAGGTTGGACCGGTGAGGAAAGCCTCGACTTCCTCGCGGAAGAAAGGCTCGTCGTCTACTATGAGAATCGTTTTCTGTTCCATAGCCCCTTACAGTTCCCCTTCGGCTTTGCTCAGGACAGGCTCCCCTACGAAGGTTGAGGTTTCAGTTTTCCTTCAGCGGTAACTCGAGCTCGAAACGAATCCCTCCGTCACGAGCCTCCCAGGTGAGATTACCCCCGTATTGGGTCTCCACCGTCTCCCGTGCCAGCGCCCACTCGAAATGAAGGGGCGATAGTTCCTCGGGCGCGCCAGCCGCCGGTTCGAGGATGCCGGAAATCGCTTCGCTCAGGGGGCTCTCCGGCGCGTATATCTCTGTGCCCACGCGCTGACCATCGGCGCGTGAAAAAGTGCATACTTGTATGAGACCTCCGTGTATTTCAAGGGTCTCCATCGTCAGGCGCAGGAGAGTGACCAGGACGCCGAACAACTCGTTGGACTCGATGAACAGTGGGGGCAGGTCTCCGTAGGTCACGTGTATCTCCACCCCGCGCCGTTGCCGCTCCGCTGCCAGCCAGATGAGGACCTCGCGCACAACGTCGTTCCAGTTTGTGGTCGCGCGGACAAAGCCGATGTGTTGCGAGAATTTGAGCAGATCCAGCAGTTTGCCGCCGACCTCGTCCAGGCTAGTCTCGATGACGTCCAGTCGCCTGGCGAGTCGTGCGCTCTTCACGTCCTGGAGGTCGCCGCGCAGGTTGGTCAGCGCCAGGCGGGCTACGGCCAGCGGGTTTGCCGCCTCGTGCCGTATCCGTTGCGCCAGGGTGCCAAAGGAGGCGATCCGCTGCATGCGCATGGCGGTGACTCCCACGTCGTTCAGGGCCTTGAGATAACGAGCCCCCTCCAGCACGCCGCAGATGGCCGTGGAAAGCAAGCGCAGGTACTCCTCGTCGTCATCGGTGAACCAATCGCGGTGGCCGGGGGCACTGGGAATCTTGTTGATCAATTCGAGAGTGCCCAGAACTTGGTCGCCCAACCGCAGGGGGACGCCAAGGAAGGAGCGATAAACGCCGGAGGGGAGATGTGAGGCGACCTCTGTGATGTGAGGGTCGTCCCAACTCGCCAACGTGGCCGCCTCGCGTATCTGGACGGCTGTTCCATTGTGGACGATGTGGCCGGTCAGACCTTCCCCTGCCCTGTACGCCAGTTTGTTGACCAGTGCTCCAGGGAGGCCGCTGGCGGCCCGCAGCGTCACCTGGTGGGCACCTTCCTCGGTTCGCAGGTAAATCTGACAACCTTCGGTACGAAAGCCCTCCCTGACCCGATCCGCTACGGCCCGCAGCATCTCGGCGATGGAACGTCGTGGATCCAACTCACCACTGATGTCCAACAGTAGCCGAAAGTAGCGCGCACGGCGCTTTTCCCGCTCGTAACGCTGCGAGTTCTCGATGGCAATGCTCACCATCGCGGCCACGTGGCTCAGCAGCGCTTCGTCCTGCTCGCCGAACCGCTCTCCTTCCACCCTCTTCCCAGAGACCCGCAACACGCCGAGCACGGTGTCGCCGTCCCTAGAGAGGACTGGCACTCCCAGGTAAGCCTGGCCCTGTTTGGCGCTGATCTCGGAGAATTTTTTGCTCCAGACCAGGTCATGTCCCGTCTCTTGGGCAATGCGACGCAATTCCCCGCTATCCCTGACGTCAGCGATGCGCAGCGGTTGGCCGTGCCTGGCGATCCAGCCGGTCAGTCCTTCGCCAAGCTCGTACTCTATCCGCCCGGCGGGCATCTTTGCGCTCTCCAGGAGACCGGTGGTGCCGCGCAGGACGTAGCGGCCGGTGATGTCATCGCGCAGGAAGATGGAAGAGCCGCCAGCGCCGAGCCGGTCACGGGCATAGCGCACGACCAGCGCCATCAAGCGATCGCGGTTCAACTCGCCATAGATTTCCAGCAGTTCTTGGTCAGATCTGAGCATCTCGCCCTCGGCCCATTATCATTGAAACAGGTTCATGCCGTATTGTACGAACAGTGGCAGCAGGGTAATGGACATGATGTTCTGCAGTTTGACCAGGATGTGCAAAGACGGTCCAGCCGTGTCCTTCAACGGGTCGCCAAAGGTGTCGCCGATCACAGCTGCTGCGTGGGTCTCGGTACCCTTGCCGCCAAAGTGTCCCTCTTCGATCAGCTTCTTGGCATTATCGAGGGTGCCACCAGTGTTAAACAATGCCTTTGAAAACGCTGCAGACGAAGTCTTTACACCAATCAGATAGGCCGCCAGGGCCCAGGGCCCCAGGGTCAACCCTACCACGATGGGGATCACCATCGAGATGAGGGTGGGCGACATCATCTTCCGCAGCGCATTGACCGTGGCAACGTCAACACAGCGCGCATAGTCTGGCAGGGCCTTGCCTTCCATCAACCCCGGAATCTCGCGGAACTGGCGCCGCACTTCTTCGATCATCTGGAATGCACCGTCGTTGACTGATCGCAGAGTTAGGGCCGAAAACAGGTAGGGCATAGCGATCCCAAAGAACAGGGCTGTGACGTTCACGGGGTTAGTCAGGTTGACGAAAAAGTCGTTGATGTTGGCCATGTGGATTCCCTGTAGACGTGCAACCTCGAAGAGATAGGCAAAAAGAATGACCATGCTGCCCATCGTCGCGCAACTCATAGCGTACCCCTTGGCCAGGGCCTTGGTCACGTTGCCCGCAGCGTCCAGATCGTCGCCAGCTTTACGCGTTTCCTCGCTCAGGCCCGCCATTTCGCTGATGCCGGCCGCGTTGTCAACGATCGGGCCAAAGGCATCGCCGGCCATGATGATCCCCTTCATCTCCTTGATACCCATAGTGGCAGCGGCAATGTAGTAGATGCCCATCAATCCTCCGCCCCCCATGACGTAGGCGATGAGTATGATAAACCCCAGGATGTACTTGGCCCACACCGTGCTCTCTATGCCGTAGGAGAACCCCGTCAGAATACCCAGCGCCGGCCCGCTCTGAGCGTGGCGGGCGGTCTCGTATACCGGTTTCCCGTGAGCGCCGGTGTAATACTGGACGACGAGCACAGTCGCAAGGGCTCCCGCCATCCCCAGGGCTTGGGCGTAAAAGAGACCTACATCGTGCATGACCCAGCGCGCCATGGGGTAGAAGAGCGCCAGGCATACCAGGGCAGTGGCCAGAAAGCCATAGTTGACTGTTCTGGTGGGGCTTGTATCATCTTGTCCGCGCACCAGAAACACACCGACCAGAGTGGCCACGACCCCAATCGCGCGCGCTATGAGGGGGAACAATACCCCGGCCCAGCCGTACTTGGCGAAAAAGATGGGGGACGCCGCGACGATCATCGTGGTGATCACATTGTCAGCGCCTGACTCGAAGAGGTCGGCGCCTCGGCCGGCGCAGTCACCGACGTTGTCTCCTACCAGGTCAGCGATGACGGCCGGGTTGCGGGGATCGTCCTCGGGGATGCCAGTCTCGACCTTGCCCACCAGGTCGGCCCCGATGTCGGCGGCTTTGGTGTAGATGCCG
>CAYMWP010000179.1:0-7441 GCA_964393895.1 uncultured Anaerolineales bacterium
TACCATTCGCTGCCTCTGGTGGCGTAGACTCACAATTTGGGATACACACCCATTCGAGCGGCGCCGAGAGCATGCTCTCTCTATCCAAGATCGCCCGCGAGATCGCTGGCTCCCATAGGGTAGCCATCCAATGAAGATCAAACAATCCACCCATCTGGTCATACCGCTTGCACTGGTACTCCTGACCGTCGTAGGGTTAACGCTGTTTCCCGTCGCTTGCACAACCCCAAGCTCGCCACAGCCTGCAATCGTCCTCACTCCCAGCGACTATGGCAAAGCTACTCCTGAGCCCACACACGAGATGCCGTGGCGCGTGCAACTGCCGCTGATCGTGAGAGCGTCGCCACCTCTGGCACTCCCCCCACCCTCCCCCACCCCTGCCCCACTCGACTTTGAGGCCGTTCGAGCCGATTTACAGGCCAGGGGACAGGAACTCGCCTTCGTCAAGATCGGCTTTCACGTTGGGCCAGGCGGCAACCAGCGTGGGCTTGGCGAGTACCTCGAGGCATTGGCTGCCGCCGGCGTCCCGGCCTTTATCAAATCCGTTGACGATTACGCCCCCTGCGCCCAGGCATTGGACTATAACCCGGAAAACATCACGGTCTTCCGCCTGACGGGCGGCGATCTGGAGCTGCCCGACTACAACCTCCCAGCGGAGGTCTCTGCCGAGCAGCACTGGGCGCGCATCCTCGACGCCCTTCCGCCAGGGTTCGACCGGAGGACGTGGCTCGAGGTGATGAACGAGCCAGACAAAGAGCGCGCCGGCTGGCTCGGACGCTTTGCGTTTCACACCGCCCAACTGGCGCTTCGCGACGGCTACAAGTTCGCTGCCTTTGGTTGGAGCTCTGGCGAACCAGAGCCAAAACATTGGGAGACGCCAGAGATGCTGAACTTTCTCAACCTTGCAGCACAGCACCCCGAGCAGATCGCCGTCGCCCTGCACGAATACAGTTACGATGTGGAGGACATTGCCAACATGTACCCCTATCTCGTGGGCCGGTTCCAGGCGCTGTTCTCGATCTGCGACCGCAACGATACCCCCCGCCCCACTGTCTTGATCACCGAATGGGGCTGGGGATCGGGGTCCGTGCCTCCCCCCGATCAGGCGATGACCGACATTGCCTGGGCTTCTCGGCTCTACGCCGCCTATCCCCAGGCGAAAGGGGCCGCCATCTGGTACCTGGGAGGCGGGTATGGTATTGCGGATCAGGCGCAGCGACTAATCCTCCCTCTGCGCGAGTACGCCTTGAGGAACTATTTCGTCGTACAACAAGATCAACAACCAGCCGATTCCAGTCTGTTTCAGTAGGGTAAGCGTCAGCCGCGACCTCCCAATCTGCGCTGAAAAGCCCCTACTGCTAGCACTGACCGGCATCGGCCTGCTCATCGGAGGACTGGGCTGCACCGGCGCGGGCCTGTTGGGCGTGGTCGGCCTGATTGTGATGGGACGACCGCACGTTACGGGAACATTGTGAGGAAGAATAACCGCAGAATGTCTCAAGAGCTGTTCCGGAAAGATCAATGGTAGTGACTCTGGCGACTTTCAGTTTTCTGTTGCCGGTCGGCCACCCGTCCAACGTGCTGATCATAGGGCCGGGCGGCTGCCGCCTCGCCGACTATGCCAGAGTAGAAATCCCCCCTCACCTTGCCGGTGGTGGTATTGCTGGTAACGCTCCTCTTCTGGCCCCTTTCCCCATAGAACAGGGCAACCTGGCGAATTGACCTACGACCGAAACGAAATGGACTGAGGTATCAATCGAGGTGGAACGGCCCCACGCCCAGGACACATCAGACGAGGAACTGGTTCGCCTTTGCCAGGAGCGGCTGCCGGGCGACCCACGACCTTTTCGCATCCTGGTGGCCCGCTACCGTGATCAGGTAATCAACACGGCATATCGCTTCCTGGGGAACCCCCACGACGCCGAGGATGTGGCCCAGGAAGTTTTCCTCAAAGCCTACCGCAACCTGTTCGATTTCCGAGTTACCTCCTCTTTCTCCACCTGGCTGTATCGCATCACCGTCAACACCTGTAAGAACAAACTGCGCCACCGCAGCCGTCGCCCCTCTCTCCTCGAACCTGACCTGGAAAGCCTGGGCATTCTTCTGCCGACGGCACCCTCGGCAGAACAGGCCGTCATCGTCCGCGAGCAGCGAGACGTCATCCAAGAGACGCTGAACCGCCTGAGTAGGCCCCACCGCGAAGCGCTGATCCTGCGCGATGTCCAGGGCCTCAGCTACCAGAAGGTCGCCGAGGTGCTGGAGATCGGCCTCAGCGCGGCCAAGATGCGCGTGCGCCGGGCCCGTCTGGCTTTCCGGGAACTCTATTCGCGAAAAGCGTGACTCGCGTTTCTCACGTTACTCCCCCAATGTGACTTTTCCCCGCTTCCGGTGTCTAAATAAGTGAAATGTGTCAAGAATTTGCGCACCTTCCGCTCGATGATTTCGTAGACGGCCTGCTAGATGACGAAAGCCGAACCGCCGTCGCCGCCCATCTGCGAGAGTGCCCCACCTGCGTGGCCCGCGTCGAGGCGCTGCGCGAGACACGGAGCCTCTTGCAGCAGGCGCAGCCAGTCGCACCCTCGCCGCAGTTCGAGCACCGGCTGGATGCGCGGGTCCGTCAAGACGATTTGAAGCGAGAAGGATTCAAGTTACTGACACTCGGACTGGTAGCAGTAGCCGCGCTCATGCGGCTGCTCCTGGTCCAGTTTAGGGGTAGAGGAACGCCTGCCGCCTCCGCTCCCTCGAATAATGATGGCAAGCAAACCTTTCAAGGAGGTAACACAAATGGATTTCGTCAATCAGATTCTACAAGAGATCGCGGTCGCCTTTGGCGAAGTGGTGGGGCGCTTCCTGACCACGCTGCCGGCCCTATTCGCCGCCCTGATCATCATCATCCTGGGCTGGATCATGGCCATGCTGCTGGCCAAGGGACTCACCCGGCTGCTGCGCACGGTGCGCTTCAACCAACTGGCCGATCGGGCAGGCATTGACCAGTTCCTGGAACGCGCCCAGATCAAGCTGGACCCCTCCGGCGCGCTGGCTACGCTGATCAAGTGGTTCGTCATCCTGATCTTTTTGGTGGCCGCAGCCAACACGCTGGGCTGGCCCCAGGTCTCCCAGTTCCTGAATCAGATTCTGGCCTACTTGCCCAACGTGGCCGTGGCCGTGATCATTCTCATCGTGGGGTTGGCGCTGGCCGGCTTTATCCGGGACATGGTGCGCGGCGCTGTGGCCTCGGCCGGCGCTGCTGAGCAGAACGTCAACCTGATCGCCGGCGCCACCTACTGGCTGTTCGCCGTCATCACCGCAATGACGGCCCTGAACCAACTCGGCATCGCCATAACTCTCTCAGAGACGCTTTACATGGCCATCTTTGGCTCCATCGCCGCCATTCTGGCGCTGGCCTTTGGGCTGGGCGGGCGCGCCCTGGCCGGTGACCTGGTAGCCGGATGGACGCTCTCGGCGCAACTCACTGAGGGCGACGAGGTCACCATCGGAGAGGACCGGGGCACCGTCGTGCGCGTTGGACCGACGTCCACCGTGATCAAAACGAAACAAGAGGAGATCATCCTGCCCAACTCCGTCGTAGCACAGACCCGCATCGCTCGCTAAGATTACACAGTAAGCAGAGGGGCAAAAAGTGCTAACCAATTCTGCCCCTCTGCTTCACAACACACATACTGGGAGCAGACGACAATGAGCCTATTCCAAGCGTGGGAGACAATCCAAGAAATGGTCAACAGTTTCATCACGATGCTGCCAAACATCGGGCTGACCATCATCGTCTTCGCTCTGTCCTACCTGGCGCAAAGTGGGTGAGATCAGCAATCGGACGGATTACTGAGAGGGCAGGAGCGTCACCGAATGCTGCCCTGGTGCTCGGACGTTTTTCGCGCTGGCTCGTCATCATTATCGGCCTGCTCATAGCATTGAACATCGCCGTGCCCAGGCTTTACGACGGGAGAATTGATCCAAATGCTGGGCGTCGGCAGCGTGGCAGTCGGTTTCGCATTCCGTAACGTCCTCGAGAACTTTCTGGCCGGCTTCTTGCTCCTTTTGAGCGAACCGTTCCAGATCAGCGATCAGATCATCGTCGGTGATTTTGAGGGCACGGTCGAAAATATCGAGGCCCGCGCCACAACGATCCGTACCTACGACGGTCGCCGCGTTGTTATTCCCAACGCGAGCCTGTTCACCGAGCCGGTGACCGTCAACACCGCCTTCGACAAACGCCGGTCGGAGTACAGCGTCGGCACCGGCTATGGCGACGATGTCGGCCAGGCGATGATGCTGATTCTCGAGGCCATCAAAGAGATGGAGGGCGTCTGTGATGACCCGGCCCCCGACGTGCTCGTGGCGGAGCTGGCCGACTTCAGCGTCAACGTCCGCGCCCGGTGGTGGACCGACGCGCGGCGGGAGGACGTGCTCGCCGTGAAGAGCGGGGTCGTCGCCGCGATCAAGAGCAGGCTGCTCGAAAACGGCGTTGACCTGCCCTTCCCCACTCAGCAGATCCTCTTACGTAATGCGCATTAGGAGACGCCTATGCCCTGGGATACCCAAAACTGGACAGATATTATCACCTCCGCACTGACCGAGATGCTCAACCTGGTGGTCGCCTTTCTGCCCAGACTGATCGGCGCATTGTTGGTGCTGCTGGTCGGCTGGCTGCTGGCCTGGCTGATCCGACGGATTGCCAGGCGAGCGCTGGCCCGGCTGGGCTTTGACCATCTGGCCGAGCGGGCGGGCGTCACCGATGCGCTCACCCGCGCCGGCGTCACGACATCCGCTTCTCACCTGGTGGGCCGAGCCATCTACTGGTTGCTGTTCCTGACCTTCCTGATGATCGCCATAGAGAGCCTGGGACTGACCGCCGCCGCCACGGCCCTGCACGCGCTCGTGGCCTACCTGCCCCACGTGCTGGGGGCCGCCATCGTGCTCGTCGGCGGCGCGCTCCTGGCCCAGTTCCTCGGCAAGGGGACGCAGGCGCTGGCGGCGGGCAGCGGCGTCGAGTTTCACGCCGCGCTAGGGCGAGTTGTGCAGTACATCGTCCTGGCTATGGCAGCCATCCTGGCTGTGGATCAGCTGGGACTGAACACGAAGTTGCTCAACGATGTGTTGAGCAACTTGCTGACCGTGGCCGGGGCGGGGCTGGCGCTGGCCTTCGCGCTGGGCAGCCGGGAGGCGGTGCGCAACCTGCTGGCCGGCTCTTACGCCAAGGATCTGTTCGAGATCGGGCAAACGATTGAAGTTAATGGACACAGAGGCACGCTAGAGTCCATCGGCCCGCTGAAGGCTGTCATCGCTGCCGCAGAGGGCGAGGCGAACATCACGGTGCCCAATTCGGCCTTGATAGATAAAACCGTGAAGCGTGGAGCGTAGGTGAACGATTACGCATCACGGTAAGCGTTCACTCCTCCCTCAAAGGAAGAGGCAGAGGGGGAGGGGATGAATGATTACCCATTATGTTCTACGCATTACTCTTTGGAGGACAAGCTATGCCTGAACAGAAAATAGACCTGAGCACCGCCACCGCCGAGGAACTGGCGCAGCTCCCCGGCATCGGCCCAAAACTGGGCTGGCGTATCGTCGCGTACCGGGACGCAGTTCGTCCCTTCGAGGAGCCGTCCGAGATCACGTCCGTGCCCGGCATCAGCGAAAATATGTACCAGGCCATCGCCGACCGGTTGACGGTCAGCGACACGGACGCTCTGGAATCGGAGGCGGTCGAAGAAACCGAGAAAGCGGCCCCGCCCTCCCCTCAGGCCCAATCCCGGAGTGAGGAGCCAGAGCCAACGCCGGTCGAGCGGGCGCTGGTCACAGTACCAGAGCCACAGCCTGAACCCGAGGCTGAACCAACGCCGCCGCCCCGTCCGGCCCCACAGCGCACTCCCTCCGCCTGGCTCGGCTACGCCGGGCTAACCGCCGCCGCCCTGCTGGGCGGGCTGTTCGGCGCGCTCCTGGCCCTGCTCGTCATCGGCGGCATCAACGGCACGCTGGATTTTGGGCAGGCCGAGGCGGTCGTCAACAATCAGGCCGCACTGAACACCCTGAACGTCCAGGTCAATACACTCCAGGCCGACGTTGATGGGCTGCGGAAGCGCTTGGACAACCTGGAAGGACTGACCGGCCGGATGGATGGGGTGGAACAGGCCGTAGACGAGTTGGACACGGCGCTCGTCCAGGCCCAGGCCGACGTGGACGCACTCAACACACGCGCCGACCAATTGGACGAGGACATCGCCGCCGTGAACGCGGCCGCCGAGCGCTTCAACACCTTCCTGGACGGCCTGCGCGACCTGCTGTTCGAGTTCCAGGGCGCTCCACCCACCCCTACCCCCACCCCACTCCCCACGGCCACGCCACGCCCGACGCGCACCCCGCCCCCCACATCTACACCACACCCCACAGCCACGCCCTGACATCGAACGTATGACATCAGGACACAAACGAAAGGAGCACGAGATGAGCGAAACACAGAACACACCCGACGTATGGAGCCGCTTGGGAGGCGCCATCGGCCACCTATCCGGCATGCTGTTGCGCCTGTCGTTCGTCGTCGTCGTTGCCATCTTGCTGGCAGCCGGTGTCTACTTTGGCGCTCCCTGGGTCTACCGCCAGTTCATCCAGCCCGTACAATCCAGCGTGGCCCAACTCACGCTGCTTCAAAGCCAGATAGAGGAAGCTAACACGCAATGGGCGCAAAGTTTCGGTGAGCAGCAACAACGCATCGCCGATCTGGAAAGTCAGCTAGCCGGCCAGGGCGAGCGCATCGCCAACCTGGAAGCCAGCTTGAGCCGGGTGGAAGAGACCCTGGTCGAGCAACAGGCAACGCTGGACGCGCTGTCAGCAACCGCTGAAGGGCTTCCCAACGACTATGCCAGCCGGGAAGAAATGGAGACGCTGCGCGACGAGTTCGCCTCGTTGCAGGAGAGCGTCACTCTCTCCGACCAAGTCGCGGCGCAAGTTGACGCGCTGGAATACCGCACCGCCCTGATGCAAGTCTGGCATGAGGTGCTCAAGATCCGCCTCTATCTCACCGAAGGGAACGTGGGTAACGCTGCGACGACGTTGGAACTGGCGACGACGCACCTCGAGCAGGCCGCCGCGCTCGGCCCGGAAGAAGAGCAAGAGACACTCACCGCTATTCAAACCCGCCTGACCCAGGCCGCCTCCCGCCTGCGCGGGCAGCCTGTCCTGGCCGCGCAGGATCTGGAGAGTGCCTGGTACGAACTGGACGCCTTGATCACAACGCCTGAGTAGGTTCAGAATGACGCATTGAAGCAAAAGCCACACTGTTACACATAGTGCGTGAACAAAAGTTCGCTCGAAAAGCACTCTGAGGCTCTCCGTGACTCCCCTGTGTAGCTTTGTGTAACAAAGGTTTTACTGTATTTGTTTACCGGGTAAAGCGCGCCGGCAGACATCTATGGTGCCCGGGGTT
>CAYMWP010000180.1:0-7411 GCA_964393895.1 uncultured Anaerolineales bacterium
GATTGCTGCCTTTTGTCAACTCAAGCTATGCACAATTTCAGATACACACCCATGTGACATTGTCAAGCTACTCAGCCTGGCACGCGCTCAGACCTCCGAGGTCTTGCAAAACCCGTTCAGGCGTGAAATCCCGGCCTTTTTCGACGGTCGCAGTGGGCAGAATGCCTGTCGCAGACCTCGGAGGTCTTGACCTGAGTAGTAACGAAAAAGGGCCCTAAATCGGCGCTCTCTGCGGTGGATGCAATGGGCGATTTGAGTGCTCCCCAACACATATTGGTAACCAGCACAAGTTTGAGTTTATCCCCACCCTGTGCTATAATTTCTCAGGAGGACTAAAAACGAGGGGCAATGAGCGAGATAGCGTTCCATACACCGCCTAAAACCTGGGAATACCTGCTCCTGGCGCTCTATGCGCCGACAATGCTCGTACTTCTAATCTACGCCTGGCGAGATTTCAAAAAGCTACTGCGAGATTGGCGCTACATTCTCTTGTTTCTGGGCCTGCTCGCCGCCTCTCGATTGGCGGTTCTCTGGACACAACCTTTCGCTATTCCCAGCCTGTTCAACCTGTTGCCGCCCCCCAACGTTCCCGACAAACCGGACGAGCCTTTCGTATCACTGCTCTCCCTGCCGGTCGTCATCGCCGGCGCCTGGCTGGGACCCGGACCAGCGTTGATAGTGGGATTGTTCGGCGGGGTCTGGCGCGCCGGAATGACGACTCACGGCGTCGCCGATCCATTCCACCTGGCCCTCTTTGGGTTCCTGGTCGGGTTCTTTCTGCGGCAGGATTATCGAGGCCGCCTGTCCCTCATCGCACGCCAACCTATCGTTGCCGGCCCACTGGCAATGTTGTTGGCGTCGCCGCTGCTGCTACTATCGGTCTTTGCTCACACGGCCGACTCGGGATTGGCCGCCGCTGATTACGCGGTGAACCTGACGGGGGCCAACCTGGTCACCGCACTGCTCGAATGTCTCGTGACAGCAGTAATGGTGCAAGCGATTTACCTGTTCTGGTCACGGTTGCGCCCCGTCCGCGCGGCCTACCGCTCCCCGCCATACACCCGCACCCTGAATCGCAGGCTGCTCTTCCTGTTCGTCCCCTTGATCCTGGCCATGACCATCGTGCTGGTCTACGCAGTGACGGCTACGACCCTGCGCGTGGCGACCCAAGAGGTGATAAGCGAGATGGCCCGAGACGCTCACCGGGCCGCCGAGGATATTCCCTACTTTATCCACACCGGCCAGGGGCTGCTGGAAGAGTTCGCCGAGGATGAGAGGCTGTGGCACGGCGACCAAGCCACCCTGCTGGAGAAACGCCTGCGCAGCAATTTACGGACGGTGGCATTCTTTGACCAGTTGCTGCTGTTCGACTTGGAGGCACAACGGCTGGCCATGTACCCTCAGGAGCCCATCGGCTCCTCTGAGTTGACAGACCAAGAAGCGATACTCTTGCAACGCGTGCTCGAAACCGGAGCGACGCAGATCAGCACCGTACACCGCTCGCCACAGGACGAGGCCATCATCTCCTTCCTCATACCAGTGGAGAATGAGGAGAGCGGCGAGCGCTTTGGCGCCTTGCTAGGGCGTACCCGGTTGGACGTCAATCCGGTACTCAACCGGGCGCTGGCCAACCTGCAATGGACGCGCGAGAGTGGCCAGGGGTTCGTGGTAGACGAGGAGTGGCGCATAGTAGCTCACTCAAACCCCGATATGATCTTTACCGAGTGGCGCATAGACGAAACCAACCAACCCGTCACCACCGTGCGGCGGGGACACGCCTACGAGAGCCTCAACCGTCAGGATAACACGCGCGAGTTGGTCTACTACCTGGAGGTGGAAGGATATTCGTGGCGCGTCGTGATCCGCCTTTCCTACGACGTCGTGTTGGAACAGGCCCGCCAGGTGGCTACTCCCTTGCTCCTACTCCAAACTTTGCTGGGCGGCGGGATGGTGATCATCATCCCCCTGGTCACCGGTTGGCTGACCAGGCCGCTCACTCACCTGGCTGCCGCCGCCGACCACATCGCCGAGGGCGATCTCGAGCAACCGGTGCAGGTGACGGGCGACGACGAGGTAGCGCGGGTGGGCCACGCCTTCGAAGGTATGCGCGTGCGGCTGAAGGGCCGCCTGGATGATCTCTCATTACTACTACAGGTCAGCCAGCAGGTCTCGGCGACGCTGGAATTACCCAAGGGCATGCCCTTTATCCTGGAAGGGGCGCTCAAGGCGACTAACGCGCAAGTGGCCCGCATCGTCCTCCTTTCGGCCAGCGGCGCTCCTCAAATGGTGATGTCGCGCGGAACACCGCGGGAAGGGTTGGGCTCACTCGACCGGGCGCTCGCCATAGCCGGCCGGGACCAAGAAAAACCCTTGGTCGTGGAAAACCTGGCCCGGGCCAAGAGCCTGGCCGAACAGCAAGTGATAGAGGGGCCTATCAAAGCCGTCATCGCCTTGCCCGTGCGCACCAAGGATCGAGTGCCGGCTGTTATGTGGGTCGGCTACGACCGGGCCCGTCAATTCGACGCCTCAGAGATTGACCTGCTCTCCACCCTGGCCAGCCAGACGGCGGTGCTGGTGGATAACGCCCGCCTGTTCCAGGCCGCGGAGGGCGGGCGGCGGCGACTGGCGGCAATCTTGACCAGCACCAGTGATGCTGTGCTGGTCACCGACCGCGACGACCGCATCCTGCTGGTCAACCCGGCCGCCGAACGAGCTTTTGGCATCGCGGCTCGGGTGGTGGTCGGCCAAAAAGTCAGCGAGGCCGAGCTGGCGCCAACGTTGCGCGAAGTCTTTGAGGAGCCGGTGCCGGAAAGCGGAGCGCTGGCTGAAGAAGTCCCCCTGCCCGATGGCCGGACGCTGTATGCCAGCGTCTCGACTATCCTGAGCGCCGACGGCGAGCGGATCGGGCGCGTGGCCCTGATGCGCGACGTCACCCACTTTAAGGAACTGGACGAGATGAAATCCGAGTTCGTGGCGACGGTTTCCCACGACCTGCGCGCGCCACTCACGTTCATGCGCGGCTACACGACCATGCTGCCTATGGTGGGCGATCTCAGCGAGAAGCAGAGCGGATACGTAGACAAGATCCTGCACGGCATCGGCCAGATGAGCGAGTTGATTGACGACCTGCTCAACCTGGGACGCATCGAGGCCGGCATAGACCTGGAGCGCCAGCCCTGCCACATGGGGACCATCCTGGTCGAAGCGGTGGACGGTATGCGGGCCAGGGCGGCGGCCAAGGGACTCACCCTGCGGCTGGAGCCGTCCGCAGGAGGAGCTGTGATCTCGGGCGACGCGGCGTTGCTGCGCCAGGCGGTCGCCAACCTGGTGGATAATGCCCTCAAGTACACTCCCAGCGGCGGCACCGTGACCGTGGGACTGACAGTACGCCAGGGCCAATGCGTGATCCGCGTCGCCGACACCGGCATCGGCATCGGCCCGGATGACCAGGTGCGCCTGTTCGAGAAATTCTACCGCATCAAGCGGCGCGACACGACCGATATCCCGGGCACCGGCCTGGGTTTGGCAATCGTCAAATCCATCGTCGAGCGTCACGGCGGAAAGGTGTGGGTGGAAAGCGAATTGAACACAGGGAGCACATTCTATGCCAGCCTGCCCCTGGGCGACAAAAAGTCGCCGGGGACGGAGGCCCTACAATAGGGGCGAGGTGCGGTATGACGCTGCAAATCGGGATCGTGGGCTTGCCCAACGTGGGCAAGTCTACTCTTTTTAACGCGCTCACCCAGGCCGGCGCGACCGTGGCTGCCTACCCTTTCACGACGCTCGAACCCAATCGCGGGGTGACGGCGGTCCCTGACTCGCGCGTGGCAGTGCTGGCAGAGATGGTCGGGCCGGAACAGGTGACGCCGGCGACAGTCGAGTTCGTGGACATCGCCGGCTTGGTGCGCGGCGCTCACCAGGGCGAGGGGTTGGGCAACCAATTCCTGGGTCACATTCGCACCGTGGATGCCATCGCCCTGGTCTGCCGCTGTTTTGCCGACCCCAACGTGGCCCACGTGGACGGGACGGTGGATCCGGTGCGCGACGTCGAGGTGCTTGATCTGGAGCTGGGCCTGGCCGATCTGGAAGTGGTGAAACGGAGATTGGAAAAGGTCCGCTCGGCGGCCAAAGCCAACCCACGTGACTATGCCGCAGAGTTCAAGTCGCTGGAAGATCTGCACGCGCGCCTCCAGGCTGGGGAGAAGGCGGCCGTATGGGCTGCCAGCGGGGGCAGGGAGGCAGCACTGGCGCGAGAGCTATCCCTGCTGACGGCCAAGAAGCGCGTCTACGTCGCCAACGTCGGCGAGGAGGATCTGCCCGAGGGCGGCCCGCTGGTTCAAGAGGTCGTTCGCGTGGCGGAAGGCGAGGACGCGCCCACCGTCGTCCTGTGCGCCCAACTGGAGGCTGACCTGAGCGAGTGGCCGCCCGACGAGGCCGCCGCTTACCGCGCCGAGGTGGGACTGGCGCATTCCGGGCTAGAGTCGCTGGCCCGGGCCGGATATAGAGTGCTCGGCTTGATCACCTTCTTTACCATCACAGGAGGGCAAAAGGTGCGCGCCTGGCCCATACTGCGCGGCGCCAAAGCGCCGCAGGCGGCCGGCAAGGTCCACAGCCAGATGGAAAGAGGCTTTATCCGCGCCGAGGTGGTGGGATTCGAGCAACTGGTGGAGGCGGGAAGCTGGCAGGCGGCGCGGGAGTGGGGCATCCTGCGCATCGAGGGCCGCGATTACAAAGTACAGGACGGGGATGTGTGTCTGTTTCGCTTCAGTCCGTGAGGAGACCAAGAAATGTCAGAACAGGCCAATGATCCAGCCGAGATTCTCGCCCGCTACGCGGACGGGCCAACCGCGTTGGAGGAGGCGATTGCCGGCCTCGCCGAGGCGGAGCTAGATACCGCCCTGGACGACGAGAGCTGGACGATCCGTCAGATCGTGCATCACGTGGTTGACGGAGACGATATATGGAAGGTCTGCATCAAGACCGCCCTCGGCAACAGTGAGGCTGTGTTCGATTTGCAATGGTATTGGGCCATGCCGCAAACAGAGTGGGCCGAGAGTTGGGCGTACGCCGAGCGGGCAATCGGACCCTCCCTGGTATTATTCGCCGCCAACCGGCGCCACGTAGGGCAATTGGTGCAAGCGATACCCGGGGCCTGGGAGCGGGAGATAATGGTCGAGTGGCCGCACCAGGAAAAAGAACGGGTGACGGTCGGTTGGGTGATCGAGATGCAGGCCGGTCACGTGACGGGGCACGTGGAGGACATCCAAAAGATCAGGCGGACGCGCCTCGGCAATGATTGATCATGACGAAAAAAGAGTGCACCATCACGTACCCTCGTAAGAGATTCGCCCGCGCTGTCGTTCGTGCCCTGGGACGGATGGTGCTCCCGTTGGCCTTTGAACTAGAGATCAGTGGAAGAGATAGATTTCCCCAGGGCGGCCCTCTCATCATCGTGGGCAACCACGTCGCCGCGATGGAGGGGGTGTTGATGATCGTGTTCACACCCTGGCAAGTGGAACTACTCGGCACGGCCGATATCCCGGTCGAAAAGATCACAGAAATTGCCGGCCGACTATTTGGCTTTATCCCCATCAATCGCGGGCACATGGACCGCCCGGCTATGAACAAAGCGTTGGACGTGTTGAGACAGAACGGCGTAATAGGTATCTTCCCGGAAGGCGGCATCTGGGACGCCGGCGCTATGCGCCCTCAAAAAGGAGTGGCCTGGCTCAGCTACCGGGCCTCCGCCCCGGTATTGCCGGTTGGGTTCAGTGGCACCCTGGGAGCGATAGGAAAGGCGCTCAAGATGCAAAGACCGCGGCTAGAGATGAACGTCGGAGACCTGATCTCGGCCGCCCGTCTGCCAGAAGGGCGAGCGCGCAAAGTCTATTTTGAAGAGTTTTCCGCGCTGGTGATGGGCGCGGTAAGGGACCTGCTCCCCGCCGCCGACGAGACGCTCAGGCCGGTGGTTGACGAACGCTTCGAGTTAGAAATCGCCGCGCGGGACACGAGTGGTGAGACTGTCAGTCACCCTATGGGTCTGGAGATCACCCACAAGACCGCTCTGGCAAAGCTGCTGCACCGCCCCACCATACTAAAGATCTTTCGCGCCAATCTACGTCTGCCCATAGATCCGTTGCAGAATTTGGACAGCGAGCGGGATGGAAAAAAGGTCGCGGACGCAGTGGAGTTAATGTTGAACTATTTGCGAGAGGAAAACCCATACCTATTGGCCTACCGCTTTGGCCCGCGAGAGGGGAGGGCTATGCAAGATGGGCTGGAAGAGCTGCTCGCCCTGGCGCGTTGGGCCGCCCGGTCGGGCCTGGCGCTCGAGGTCACGCCCACTCGCCGTTACTACTCCCCAGAGCAAGAGAAAGAGATCGTACAGATCAAACAAGGTGCGTTTGGGGGATGGATGTAGCTTTCAGGCCCAGCATGGGAGACGAGAAATGATCGCAAAACAGCCGTTCGGCCGCACCGGTCACTCGAGCACGCGCGTCATCTTTGGCGCTGCCGCCCTCGGCGCGGTCGCCCAGGACAAAGCCGACCGTGTGCTGAACCTACTCACGTACTATGAGATCAACCACATTGATACAGCCCCCATGTACGGCAACGCCGAGTTGCGCATCGGGCCGTGGATGGAACGACGCCGCTCCAACTTCTTTCTGGCTACCAAGACGGACAAACGCACTTACGAAGGGGCCTGGGAGCAATTTCAGCGTTCTCTGGAGAGATTGCGCGTGGACCAGGTTGACCTGTTGCAGTTGCACAACCTGGTGGACCCGCAAGAATGGGAGCTGGCGATGGGGATGAGTGGCGCGCTGGAAGCGGCCATTGAAGCGCGCCGGCAAGGACTGACCCGCTTCATCGGCGTGACTGGGCACGGCCTAACGGCTCCCGCGATGCACCAGCGCAGCCTGGAGCACTTTGGCTTCGATGCAGTGTTGTTGCCCTACAACTATGTGATGATGCAAAACTCCCGGTACGCGGCCGACTTTGAAGCGTTGATGGCCCTGTGCCAGGAGCGCAACGTGGCGGTGCAGACCATAAAATCTATCGCTCGTGGGCCGTGGGGAAGCAAGACCCGCATTCGCACCACCTGGTACGAACCGCTAGAGAACCAGAATGCCATTGACAAAGCGGTGCATTGGGTAATGGGGCGGCCAGAAGTTTTTGTGAACACGGTGGGCGATGTCCAATTGCTGCCCAAGGTGTTGGAGGCGGCCGGCCGCTTCCGAGCAGCGCCGCCGGAGAGGGTGATGGAGGCGTTGGTAGCCGAGCAGGAAATGGCGCCGATATTTGACCAAGCCCCCGGCGTATCATCTCAATAAACCGGGGTAATGTAAGGCGGAATGGCATTCCGCCTTACTTTTCCCCCAACTTTTTGAGAGGAGACCCCCCGGCCAATCCT
>CAYMWP010000181.1:0-7380 GCA_964393895.1 uncultured Anaerolineales bacterium
AACAGTTTCAGGGCAAAAAATGAGCGAATGTTAAAAGTGTTAGGCCATGAGCCTCGGAGGTCTAAACGCAATTGCCCTACGTTCTAGGGGAGGGCGATATGTCCAGGTTTCAACTCGTCTCTGCGTTTCAGCCCACCGGCGACCAGCCGGAGGCCATCGAGCAATTGGTCGAGGGCCTCCGTGTGGGGCACGAGCACCAGACTTTGCTCGGCGCAACCGGCACGGGCAAAACCTACGTCGTGTCCAAGGTCATCGAGGAGGTGCAAAAGCCCACGCTCGTCATTGCCCACAACAAGACGTTAGCGGCCCAACTGTACGCCGAGTTCACGGACTTTTTTCCCCACAACGCCGTCGAGTACTTTGTCAGTTATTACGACTATTACCAGCCGGAAGCGTATATCCCCAGGCACGATCTCTACATCGAAAAGGAGGCCGACATCAATGCCGAGATCGCCCGTCTGCGTCTCTCTGCCACGACAGCTCTCTTTTCCCGCCGCGACGTCGTCATCGTCGCTTCCGTCTCTTGCATCTATGCCATCGGCGACCCGGAGGAATGGGGCAAGGTGATGCTCGAACTGAAGCGAGGCGAGCGGCACCGGCGCGACGGAATTCTCCGGCACTTGGTCAGTATCCACTATGAGCGGAACGACTTTGACCTGAAGCGCGGGTGTTTTCGCGTGCGGGGTGACACACTGGAAATCGCGCCGGCCTACGGCGAGACCGCCTATCGCGTCGGATTCTGGGGGAACGAGGTCGAGCGCATCACCGAGATTGACACTCTCACCGGCGAGGTGCTAGCCGAGTTGGACGAGTTGCGCATCTTTCCCGCCAAGCACTTTATCACCGCCGAGGAAAAGCGGGATCAGGCCCTGACGGACATTGAGGCCGAGTTGGAGGAGCGACTGAAGGAACTGAAAGGACAGGAAAAGCTCCTGGAGGCCCAGCGGTTGGAGCAGCGCGTCCATTACGATATGGAGATGATGCGCGAGATCGGCTACTGCTCTGGCATTGAGAACTATTCCCGTCACTTGCAGCAACGCCCGCCCGGCTCGCCCCCGTGGACGTTGATGGACTATTTCCCGGCCGACTATTTGCTCGTCGTGGACGAATCCCACATGACGATCCCCCAGGTGCGCGGGATGTTTCACGGCGACCGCAGCCGCAAGGAGACACTGATAGATTACGGCTTCCGTCTGCCCTCGGCGCGGGACAACCGCCCGCTCAACTTTGAAGAGTTCGAGGCGCATCTCAACCAGGTCATTTACACCTCCGCTACGCCCGGCCCCTACGAGATGGAAAAGAGCCAGCAGGTGGTGCAGCAGATCATCCGCCCCACCGGCATCGTGGACCCCCAGATCGTGGTCAAGCCGGTGCAGGGGCAGGTGGACGATTTGGTCGGACAGATCAACGAACGGGTGGGGCGGGGCGAGCGGGTGCTGGTCACTACGCTGACCAAGCGCATGGCCGAGGACCTGGCCGATTATCTGAAGGAGTTAGAGGTCAAGGTGCACTATCTCCACAGTGAGGTGCAGACGTTGGAGCGGGTAGAGATCCTGCGCGACCTGCGGCTGGGGAATTACGACGTGGTGGTGGGCATCAATCTGCTGCGCGAGGGACTGGACCTGCCGGAGGTGAGCCTGGTGGCGATCCTGGACGCGGATAAGGAGGGGTTCCTGCGCTCCGACACTGCTCTCATCCAGACCACCGGGCGGGCGGCGCGGCACGTCAACGGCACCGTCATCATGTACGCCGACCGGGTTACCGATTCGATGAAGCGGGCCATCGAGGAGACAGAGCGGCGGCGCAAGGTTCAGATGGCGTACAACGAGGAGCACGGCATAGAGCCGGCCACCATCGTCAAGGCGGTGCGCGACCTGACCGACCGCGTGCGGGCGGAGACGACGGCCCAGCCTGACGAGGAACTGAGCCTGGTTCAACTTCCCAAGGGTGAGTTGGCCCGCCTGATCCGCGAGTTGGAAAAGCAGATGAAGGCGGCCGCGCAGGCTTTAGAGTTCGAAAAGGCCGCTCTGCTGCGAGACCAGATCTTTGAATTGCGGGCGGCGCTGGTGGAGAAGGAGGAGACCGATATGCCGGCTTGGGAGCGGGAGCGGCGGCGGGCACGATTGGGAATCGAGTAGCCGCCAAGAACGAAAATGTAGACGCGATTTTCCAATCGCGCGGATGGAATTTGCGGCTACGGGTCTATTTTCGGAGCAGCAGCAGAACCCGGTCGGCGGCAGGTCGCCCCGCGGCGTCCAGGACAGCCCAACGGTCGCCCGTCATCGGGTCGTAGAGGCCCAGCTCGGCGGTGTAGGGGCCCTCGGACGCACCGGTCGGCGGGGTGAAGCGGTGGATCTGGACGAAGCGGTCGCCGGGCTGGAGCGTGAGCGGATCCACCCACAAACCATCGTCGCCGACCACTAATTCTCCGTCGGCGGTGAGCAGATGGGCAAAGACAGCCAATCGCGGCCCGGAGTAGACGCCGGGCGGAGGCGGGTTGGCGACGACGGGGATGGGCGGCAGTTCGAGCGGCGCGGCGACGAGCCAGGTAGTGAGGAGGACTTTATCGTCCACCCAACTTACATTGACCAGTTCCAGACCGTTGGCGAACCGGAAACTGGGGATTGGGGATTGGGTCTCCTGCTCCGCAGGAGCGGACGGGTTGGGGATTGAAGTATAAAGTTCGAGATGAGACGCGATAGCCTCCGGCGGGTTGTCGCCTTGCTCCAAAAAGCTGGCAATCGGTGCAGACGGGGTGGGGAAAGCGGTGAGCAATACGGTCGAGGTGTCGCCCCCGGCGGCCCAGACCAGTGCGCGGCTAGAGTCAAAGAGACGAGCGGCTATGTCGTCGCGCTGGATGTCCACGTCCAGCGCCAGCCGGTCCCAGGGGCCCATGAGCGCGCTAGAGACGACGACCTGGTTGATTTCGGGGTGAGCGTCCAGATAACGGGCCGCATCGCGGTAGTCGGCGCGGTATAGAAAGCGCACCATATCTTGCCGCGGCCAGGCGATAAAGTAATCATAGAGATCGCGGGCAGCGGCAGTGGTCAGAAAGAGGCAGGCGATCAAGCAACCGATAATCGTTGGCAAACTGATGGATTTCCCAATTCTCACATTTCCCAATTTTTCAACTACCAGAGCCGGCAGGATGTAGGCGACGGGTTGGGCCAGGATGGTGTGGCTCAGGCTGGCGGGCGGGATGCTGACCAAGGCCGGCAGCAGTCCCAGTCCCAGCCAGAGGAGCAGAAAGAAATGGCGTGGCTCTCGCCAGTGGTACAGGCAGAGCGCTACTCCGACCCACAGCAGGATAGCGCCACAGAGATTGAACACCGGGCGATGTGAAATGTTGTACAACCATTCTGGGTCGCCGGTGGCGTGGAACATTCCCAATGTCTTCCATGCGCCCTCCAGCAGTGGACGCGGGTCGCCGGCCCACAGTTCCTGCAGCGGCACGGCCAGCTCGGCGATGCGGGCGTCGGCCCCGATGCCCTGGGCGGCGGCCTCACTACTCCCCTGGGCGATGGCGACTCCCAGAGGTATCCACAGCGCGCCTGTCACCAAGAGCGCCAGGAGTAGGCCGCGCCAGTGGCGGGTAAAGCTATCGCGGTGGAACAGCGCCAGGTAAATGGCGAATGAGACGACCAATATCGGAAGCAGGCGGGCGGCGGGGTAGGTGTAGAGGGAGACGCCCGTGGTAAAGCCAACCAGCAGCCAGGTTCTGCGCCCAGGCCCCGGCCTCTCACGGAGGGCGCGCCACAACAGGTAAAAGGTCGCCAGGGCGAGAGGCGGCAGGCTGATGTGGCGGATCGCCGTGCGGCTGTACATCAGCGCCCAGAATGACGTCGCCAGCGCCAGTGACGCGACCGCGGCTGTCGCGTTCCCAAAGAGACGGCGGCTCAGGGTGTACGCCAGGGCGACGGTGAGCGTGCCGCAAGCGACAGAGAGTAGGTGTCCGCTCAACACGTTGAAACCTAGCACGGCGTGCACGGCTGCGTGCAGGTGGTGATATAGCGGTTCGTGACCGGAGGCCCCGGTGTAATAGAGTGGAAAGCGGCCCTCTAGCAACTCGCCGGAGAGAGCGTGAATGTTGATCAATTCATCGTCGCGCCAGCCCGGAGGGACCTCCTTCAGGCAGCACAAGCGCAGTCCCCAGGTCAACAAGAGTATGGCGATGACCAATGACCAACGACCTAGGGCCGATTGGGGATTCTGGTTTGGGGATCGGGTCATTCTCTCATGGCCTCCGCCAGGTTCAGGGGAACGAGAACGGGCAGACGCAGCGGATCGCGCCAATCATACCCTAACCCGGTGCGCTTGGCAAGTGGGGTTCGGAGCAAATTGTGTTATAATGCGAGTGAAAGCATCTGCGAATGAATGAAGGTGCGAACCCTGAATCCGGGAGGCATTATGCGGCTCCAAACTCTCCGAAATTGGACATCGAAAATCGGACGTCAGACACTGCGCATTGGACATTGCACGTTGCTCGTTGTTCTGGCGCTGACTGGCTGTGGAACGCAATCGCCGACGCCTGCATCCCTGCCCCCGACCTCAATGCCCAGCCCCGCGTCTCCTTTACCTACCCCTACACTGACCGCCGAGCCGCGGCCGATGATCATCACGCTTGGACTGTGGCTGCCCGAGGAATTGGACCCCTACGGTGGTGGGCCGGCGGCCGATACCCTGGCGCGTCAATTGACCGAATTCAGTCAGGCTCACCCTGACCTGCAGGTCGAAGTGACCGTGAAGCCGGCTTACGGGCGAGGCGGGTTGCTAGACTTTTTGCGGACGGCGCGGGATGCAGCCCCTTCCGTGTTGCCCGACTTGGTGGTGCTGGACGCGGCTGAACTGGAAACCGCGGCCGGGCTGGGTCTCGTCCAGCCGCTCGATCCGCTCCTCTCGCTGGCCGAGATGACCGACCGCTTCCCTTTCGCCGCTGAATTGGGCACAGTGGACGAGCAAACACTGGGCTTTGTCGTGGTCGCCGATATGCAGCACCTGGCCTACCGCCCGGTCTTGCTCGACTCGCCCCCCGTCTCCTGGACGCACGTCATATCCCCGCCCGTTCCCTTTCTCTTCCCTGCCGGTGGGCGCGACCGGCAGATCAACGACGCGACGCTGATCCAATACCTGGCCGCCGGCGGCCAACTGACCGATCCCGAAGGTCGCCCGTGGTTGGATGAGGAGGCGATGGTGAGCGTGCTGGGTTTCTATAGCGACTGCACCAGCATCACCCCCATCTCGCCCACCTACCAGACCCCTGCGATCTCGCCGACGCTTGTCTTGAACATCACCGACGCCGACCAGTCCTGGGAGCTGTTCCAGGCCGGAGAAGGGGGGATGACGGTAGTACGGGCCAGTCGCTACTGGCTCGAGGCCGACGAGACCGTCGCTGCCGCGTCAATACCCACCCACGATGGACGCCCCTTTAGCGTCGCCCGGGGCTGGGTGATAGCAGTGGTGACCGACGAACCGGCTCGCCAATCGCTGGCGACGCTGCTGCTAAACTGGCTCCTCGCGCCCGAACACAGCGCCCAGTGGACGCAGGCGGCGGGCCTGCTGCCGGGCACGCGCGGCGCACTGCGGGCATGGGATATATCTGACAGTGACCGAACTGTGTTGCGCAACACCATGGAGGCCGCGGTCGCCGCGCCTCCGCCGGACGTGATGGCAACCGCCGGGCGGGCCATGCAGGATGCGCTGGAGGCCCTGTTGCGGAGAAAGGCGAGTCCAGAGGACGCGGCGGCCGCAGCTACAGAGATACTGGGACAATGACCACCCCCCCATTGCGCACTGCCGCACACGAACTGCAACGAGCCGCCCTGATCGCCGTAGAGCCGGCGGCTGCCATACACCGCCACGTTCGCAGAGAGGGAGACACGCTCACCGTCGCCAATCGTCGCTACGACCTGCGCCGTTACGAGCGCGTGTTCGTCATCGGCGGGGGGAAAGCCGCCGCGCCAATGCTGGCCGCCATCACGGAAATCCTGGACGACCGGCTGGCCGAGGTTGCCATCGTCACCAAATACGGCCACACCATCCCCCCAATCCCCAATTCCCAAATCATTGAGGCTGGTCATCCGCTGCCCGACGAGAACTCGGTGCGCGGGGCCCAGGCCATCGCCCACCTGGCGCAGCAAGCGACGGAGCGTGACCTGGTCATCTGCCTCATCTCCGGCGGCGGCTCTGCCCTGCTGACGCTGCCCGTGCCGGGGCTGACGCTGCCCGATCTGCAAACCCTCACCGACGCACTCCTCCGTTCCGGCGCGACGATCAACGAGCTCAATACTGTGCGTAAACATTGCTCGCGCATCAAGGGGGGCAACCTGGCCCGCCTGGCCGCCCCGGCCACACTGATAACCCTCGTCCTCTCCGACGTGATCGGCGACCCGCTCAATGTCATCGCCTCCGGTCCCACCGTGCCCGATCCCACGACGGTAGCGGACGCGCAGGCGGTGCTGGAACGGTACGAAAGCCCCAGGCGTTCTCTGAAACCCCTGGGGTTTGAATTGCGCGAAACCCCCAAACCGGGCGACCCCATCTTTGAGAAAGTGCAGCACGTCGTCGTCGGATCCAACCGGCTGGCAGCGTTGGCGGCAGTGGAGCACGCCCGCCGGATGGGCTTTGACGCGCTGCTTTTGAGCACCTACGTCGAGGGGGAAGCACGGGAGGTGGCAAAGGTTGCAGCGGCGCTGGCAAAAGGGATACGCGCCCACGGCGACCCGCTGCCACCGCCGGCCTGCCTGGTCTGGGGCGGCGAGACGACGGTGACGGTTCGCGGGGAGGGCACAGGAGGCCGTAACCAGGAACTGGCACTGGCGGCGGCATTGGCGTTGGAGGGCTGTCCGGGCGTGCTGCTAATGGCGCTGGCGACCGACGGCAGCGATGGTCCCACCGACGGGGCCGGCGCGGTCGTCACCGGCGAGACGGTGGCCCGCGCCCGCGCTCTGGGACTGGACGCCCAGGCGGTGCTGGAAGACAACGACAGTTATCCCTTCTTCGACGCTCTAGGCGACCTGCTCCGCACCGGCCCGACGGGAACGAACGTGAATGACTTGCTGTTCATACTGGTGGGGGGAAGCGCAGCGGATTGAACGATCACCAAAGACTCGTGTCGTAGATACGTTTGGCAAAACGATGAACGTCGCCACCGCGCGCCCGACCAAACGGGCCTGCTCGTCGTACAGGCGCGCCTCTGCGATGTCTTGGCGCTTGCCAGGCGACGACGCCTGCTCCTGCATCCCGGTGACTTTTGCCATAGTCGGACCGGCAGACACCACGTTGGCCTGAGAGAGGTAGAGCAGTTTGTTGGACACAGCTTAGCTCTTTTTGTATTTGTTTACCGGGGTTCCTCTCCTCATTATAGCCGAAGTGAACCTCCGA
>CAYMWP010000182.1:0-7366 GCA_964393895.1 uncultured Anaerolineales bacterium
CAACCCCGGGCACCATAGATGTCTGCCGGCGCGCTTTACCCGGTAAACAAATACAACCTGGTTTTGCAGCGAGGTCATTGATGTGAACGTCTACCTGGATAGCCTGGGCTGCCGCCTGAATCGAAGCGAGATAGAGATGCTGGCGCGGCAGTTTGCCGCCGCCGGTCACGCCGCCGTTTCGGATCCAGCCCGGGCCGACGTCTGCGTCGTCAACACCTGCGTCGTCACCGCCGCGGCGGAGCGCAAATCGCGCCGCCGCGTCCGGGCGTTGGCCCGCGCCAACCCGGAGGCGTGCATCGCCGTCGTCGGCTGCTACGCCACGCTGGCGCCCGAAACGTGCGCCCAATTGCCGGGCGTCGCCTGGGTCGTGCCCAACGCCGAGAAAGAAGAGACGGTCGAAACCGTAAAAGCCGCGACTCTTCAAACTCGCTATACGCCACTCGCCGTGCGCCATGCGCCTCGCACCCGCGCCTTCGTCAAGGTACAGGATGGCTGCGACAACCACTGCACCTACTGCATCGTGCGCTCGTTACGCGGCCCGTCCCGCAGCCGTCCCGTGGCCGTCATCGTCGCCGAGGTGCAGACGCTCGTCGAGGAGGCCGGCTGCCAGGAAGCCGTGCTGACCGGCGTGAACCTCGGCGCCTACGGGCGTGATCTGGGGGAGACGAACGGCCTGTCTGCGCTGGCCGAGGCGCTGCTAACCTACACTGACTTGCCCCGCCTCCGGCTCTCGTCACTGGAGCCGTGGGACATAGATGAAGGCTTCTTCGGCCTGTGGGAGGACGTGCGTCTGTGCCGCCAGCTTCACCTGCCGCTGCAATCCGGCTGCGACGAGACCCTGCGCCGCATGGGGCGCCACATCACCACGGCCCAGTTCGTCCGCTTGGTGGAGGCCGCCCGCGCTGCCATCCCCGACCTGGCCGTGACCAGCGACGTCATCGTCGGCTTCCCTGGCGAGGACGAGGCCGCCTTCCGCGCCAGCTACGACCTGGTGGCGGCGATGGAGTTTGCGCGGCTGCACGTCTTTCCCTACTCTCCACGGCCAGGTACAGCCGCCGTCCGCCTGCCGGAGCCAGTGCCCAGAGTGCAACGACACGCGCGGGCGGGCGTGATGCGCGAGCTGGGCGCCGAGCATGCCCGGCGCTTCCGCCAGCGGTTCGTGGGACGTGAGATGACGGTGTTGTGGGAGCGCCGCCGGAGCGATGGCCTATGGCCCGGCCTGACCGATAACTATCTGCGGGTCGTCAGCAGAGCGGAAGGCGACCTGCATAACCGGTTGACCGCTACGCGGCTGCTGGCCTCGCAGAACGGTCGCCTGGTAGGTGAGGTGATCGAATGAGCAATTGCATCTTTTGCCGCATCGTGCGCGGCGAGGCCCCGGCCCGCATTCTCTACCAGGACGACGACGTGACCGCCTTTCGCGATCTCCATCCCCAGGCCCCCGTGCATATCCTCATCGTGCCCAACCGCCACGTCGCCGGCGTGTCCCAAGTTGGGCCGGAGGACACGGTATTGTTGGGCAAGTTGTTCGTCGTCGCCCGTCAACTGGCGGAACAAGAAGAGATCGTCGATGGCTATCGCCTGGTGGTCAACAACGGCCTTCAGGCCGGTCAAACTGTATTTCATTTGCACGTGCACCTGTTGGGTGGCCGAGCATTGAGTTGGCCGCCCGGCTAGACATTTTTAAGGAGAAGAGTTATGCTAGTACGAGATCGAATGACCCCTGAACCCGTGACTATCAACACCGATACCAGCCTCAAAGAGGCCCTGGAACTGATCCGCAGCAAATCATTTCGCCACTTGCCGGTAGTAGACGAGGAGGGCAAATTGGTCGGCATCACGACCGAGAAGAGCCTGGTCTATGCCTCTCCCGTCTCGGCCACCTCGCTCAGTGTCTTTGAGGTGGATTACATCCTCTCGCGCACCAAGGTAAAGCAGATCATCCAGGGAGAGCCGATCACCGTGGAGCCAGACCTGCCCATCGAGGAGGCGGCGCGCGTGATGATAGATCACCGCATCGGCTGCTTGCCCGTCGTCGAGGGTGATAGACTGGTCGGCATCATCAGCGATACGGACATCTTTCGCGTCCTCGTCGAAGGGCTGGGAGGCGGGCATCCCTCGCTGCGCGTCACCGTCGTCATCCCGGAAAAAGTGGGCAGCCTGGCGCGAGTCACGAGCTGTGTGGCGGGACTGGGCGGCAACATTCACTCACTGGGCATGTTCTGGGGTGAACGGCCCGAGGATCGAGTCGTCGCCTTCCGCCTGGAGGGAGTGGAGCAAGAGACTGCTGTTCAGGCATTAGAGGCCGACGGCTTCCAGGTCGTGGGCGTGTGGAAACCAGACGATAAATAATCGTCTCTCGACGTTCTGCCTCGAAAATATACCTATCAGCGATTCTCATTATGATGTCATAGGCAAGTGGGTTGGAGGCTTTAGCCGAATTTGGAACGTCACGAATCATTAGACCTCGGAGGTCTTGTCCAACTCATTTGAAACACACTCAAATGAGAATTGCTGCCTGGCCGCGCTCTGGCTTGCCCAGGATGCGAAACCCCACTGGAGTAACGCGCTGTAAAACTGATGAGGCAAGAAGGACAGAGATATGGCCAAGTGGGATTGGGTCAAAGAACAAGAGACGACCCGCCAGGAAACGACCGAGGGGGTCGTCAGCGCCAGCTACTCCCTCAACAAACTCGTCGAATCTGGGTTGATCGGGCCTCGGCGCGCGGCCCACTTCCGCGCCCGGACCGGCCTGGCCGATTTTGCCTGGCGCGTCTTTTGGTCGAAAGGTGCGTTCAAGTGGAGGCGGTACGACGACGCGATGCGCCGGGCGCGGGGTTTCGTCCTGTTCGTGCACGGCTGGGACGGCGGCCACGCCATCTGGGAGCAGGTTCCGGCGCTGGTGTGCGCTGCTAACCCTCAACTGGTCGCCCTGGCCCCCGACGTAAATGGCTTTGGCGGCTCCTCGTTCGCCAGCGACTTGCCCGCCGTCGAGTCCTGCGACCCGGCCGCCAACATGGCCGCCGTCGAGGGCTGGATCGAACTGCTCAAGCTGCGCTCAGGCCGGCGGGCGACGCGCCGCTGGCGCACCATCACCCTCGTCGGCCACTCGATGGGCGGCGCGTCGCTGTTCTACCTGGACGAATCCCGCTACCGCCCGCACGAGGTGGCCCGGCTGGCGGTCGCGCCGGCGTTACTGATCAAGGATACCTTGCGCAAGGGCTTTTACAAGGCGCTGGGCGTCGGCATCTGGGCCGGCTCGACCACTGACACGCTGGGCTGGCTCAAGACCAGGCTGGCTCCCTCCATCGTCGAACTGCTCATCGGCGACGCCAGCCAGGTCGTCAAGGACGAGCACACGCGGATGTTCCACGCCACCCCCAACGGCGTGTTGGCGCAGACCTTTTTCGCCATGGGGGCCATTCCCCACCAGGTCAAGCCCCGCATCTGGAGGCACTTTCAGGTCGTGTTAGGCCACAAGGATCGGTTGGTGGGGGTCCGGCCGATGTTGGACCTCCTGGAAGAGCTGTGCTTCACCAGTGACCAGGTGCGCGTCGTGCTGGGCGACCATTACCTCTTCTCGGTCAGCAACCAGAGCCGCCGCCTGCACCTGCGCAACCGCGAGATCGTGGTCGAAGAGATCCTGGCTCTGCACGAGACGTGCCAGCAGGGGATGTTGTGAAGAGATGAACCTCTCGGCTGAAGAACAGGCCATGCTGGCCGGCGACCTCGGCCCCGGCGTGCGCAAGGCGATGGAGATCGTCGTCGCGCTGGGGCGGATTTATGACGCCCGGCGGCTGGTGGAGGTCAAATCCGTCCAGGTGGCGGGGGTCAGCTACCGCAACCTGGGAGAGGCCGGGCTCGAGTTCCTGAGCGAGTGGGCCGGCCAGGGAGCGCGGGTGCGCGTTCCCACGACTCTGAACCCGGCCGGCGTGGACCTACGCGCTTGGCGGGAACTGGGCTTCTCCGAGTCGTTCGCCCTCCGCCAACGGGCCGTCGTCGAGGCCTACCGACAATTTGGAATCCGCCCGACCTGCACCTGCACGCCCTACCTGGTGGGCAACGCGCCCCGCCCCGGCGAGCACGTAGCCTGGGCCGAATCGTCGGCGGTGAGTTATGCCAATTCGGCGCTGGGGGCGCGCACCAACCGGGAGGGCGGGCCGAGCGCGCTGGCCGCCGCCATCACCGGGCGCACCGCCGCCTACGGCCTGCACCTGGACGAGAACCGTCGCGCCACGCTGCGGGTAGACGCGCGCTGCCCGGTGCGCTCCCTCTCCGACTGGGGCGCTCTGGGCTACCTGGTGGGGAAGGCGGCTCAAAATCGCGTGCCGTATTTCGTGGGCCTGGAGAGCGTGTGTTCCAAAGTCGCGCTAAAGGCGCTGGGCGCGGCGATGGCGACCAGCGGCGCGGTGGCGTTGTACCACGTGGAGGGCGTCACCCCGGAGGCCGGCCGGCCGGACATCTTGGCTTCCGACCACGAAAAGCTCGTCGTGGACGACCTGCGGCTGGCCTACGACGCGCTCAACTCGGACGCCCGCCAAATTGACCTGGTCTGGTTCGGCTGCCCCCATGCCGGACTGGAGGAAATAGCCGAGCTGGTGCGGCTGCTGGCCGGGCGGGAGGTGAAGGCGGCGTTGTGGATCACCACGGCGCGCGAGGTGCGGGAGCACGCCCGCTCGGAGGGGCTGGTGGACGCGATCGAGGCCAGCGGCGGGCGCGTGGTGGCCGACATGTGCGCCGTCGTCGCCCCGATGCAGGAACTGCCGTTCAGCACGCTGGCGACCCCCTCGGCCAAGGGGGCTACCTACGTCCCCTTGCACGCGGGACTATTGGCGCGCTACGGGACGGTCGAGCAGTGCGTGGAGGCGGCGGTGAGCGGCGTCTGGCCGGGGTGATGACAGTTCAAATGGGTTGGAGACCCTCCCGCAGGTTGGAGGCATTGATTATTATCTCGGCCCGCCCCCCTGGTAGAAAACGCCGGCCTTTTCCTCGCTGCGGTCGGTCGCCGAGGGTGGCTCGATGGATAGGGCCGAGATTTCGGCTCGCCACTCGGGCGTCAGCTCCACGTCGAGCGCGGCCAGCGAAGGTTCCAGTTGCTCCACGTTGCGCGCGCCGACGATGGGCGCGCTGATGGCCGGGTTCGTCATTACCCAGGCCACCGCCAGCGACGCCGGATGCAGGCCGCGCTCCTGGGCGTGGGCGGTGAACCGTTCCGCTACCTCATAGTAAGCCGGGGCGCCGTAGCGCGTCGCGTACATGTGGTTCTCCACCAACCGCCCGCTCGCCGGCCGGCGCTGCACGCCGAATTTCCCGCTCAAGAGTCCCCCGCCCAGCGGGCTGTACGAGATGACGCCCACCTGTTCCGCCTGCGCCAATGGCAGAATCTCGACCTCGGCCTGCCGCTTGACCAGGTTGTACATCGGCTGGATGCACTCGAAGCGGGCCAGCCCCTCGCGGGCCGAGACGCCCAATGCTTGGGCGATCTGCCACGCGGCCCAATTGCTCGCGCCCGGATAGAGGATCTTGCCCTGGCGCACCAGGTCGTCCAGCGCGCGCAGCGTCTCTTCGACCGGCGTGTTGGCGTCGAACAAGTGGACGAAATAAAGGTCCAGCCGGTCTGTTCCCAGCCGCCTCAGACTATCCTCCACCGCCAACTTGATGTGACGGCGAGAGAGCCCCCCTGCGTTCACGTCGTCTGCGGTTTTCACACCGACCTTGGAGGTGAGCACGATCTCGTCGCGGCAGCCGGCGATCAGCTTGCCCAGGATCTCCTCGGAGCGACCGCCAGCGTAGGCGTTGGCGCAATCGAAAAAGTTGATGCCCGCCTCGCGGCAGCGATGGAACATGGCCGCTGAGGTTTCCTCGTCGGCGTCTCCGCCGAACGACATCGTACCAAAACAGAGTCGGGAAACCGGTACTCCCGTTCGCCCTAGAACCAGGTATTCCATAGTCCTCTCCTATTCATCGTCAATTGCCAACGCCATCAACACCGCCGCGAGCAACGCCATCGCCCCGCCGAAAAAGAACGGCGCCGCCGGCCCAAAACCTTCCCACCCGCCTGCTCCCTGCCACAGCACTCCGGCGATGAGCGAGGCGGGGAAATCCAGCACGCCCAACACAGCGTTGTAAGCTCCGTAGGCCGTGCCGCGCAGTTCCTCTGGCACGACGTCGGCCACCATGGCCTTGGTCGTGCCGTAGGCCAGGCCGTAGTAGATGCCGTAGAGCGCGTACAATACCCAGACGTGCCAGCCTGCGCCCGCCAGCGCGAACCCCAGGTAGATGGCCGCATAGACCAGCCAACCGCCGACGATGATGCGCCGCCGCCCGACGCGGTCGGATAGGGAGCCCGCTGGCGTGCTGACCAGCGTGTAGACCAGGTTGAACGTGACCAGCATCCCCAGCACGCCGACGACACTCAGCCCCCGCTCCTGCGCCCGCAGCACCAGGAAAGCGTCGGAGGAGTTGCCCAGGTCAAAGATGCCGACTATGAGCATAAAGAGCGCGAACCGTTTGCCCAACCCACGGAAAGAGATGCGGAGCCGCTCGCGCGTCTCTGTCACCGGTACGTCCTGCGCGCCGACAGCCAGCGAGAGCACCGCCAGGAACGCCGGGATCAGGCTGATGAGCACCACCGTCTGGAAGGTGGAGCGGGTCAGGTCTGCGCTCCTCGTCTGCGCCAGCCAGACCACGCCCAGGGCGACGAGCAGCCCCACCATGGCTCCGCCTGTATCGGCGGCGCGGTGGAGACCAAAGGCCAGCCCACGGTGACGCTCGTCGATCGAGTCGGCCACCAGCGCGTCGCGGGGGGCGGTGCGGATGCCCTTGCCCACCCGGTCGGCCCAGCGTACGCCGGCCACCAGTCCCCAGGAATTGGCAAAGTAGAAAAACGGCTTGGACAGGGATGAGAGGGCGTAGCCGCCCACGGCCAGCCACTTGCGAGCCCGCAACCGGTCCGAGAGCCACCCGGAAAACAGCTTTAGCAGGCTGGCGGTCGCCTCGGCCACTCCCTCGATCAGGCCGATGATGTTCGTCTTTACCCCCAGCACGTTGGAGAGGAACAGGGGGAGAATGTTGATGACCATCTCGCTAGAGATGTCCATAAAGAAACTGGTCAGACTGACCGCCCAGACGTTGCGCGGCAGCGTGCGCAGCCCGGCCTGGTGCGACGTATCAGATTCGGTTTGTGGCATCAAATTCCATCTCCTCCCACGCTTGACATCTGACGTTTCACGCCACTTTTTACATCTCCAAGCGATTATTCCAAAGTCCCTATTGCTCTTGCCGGATTGCCAAATCCGGCGACGTACCAGGTACATTCGAAGCAATTTAACCCTCAGAGCGAGCAAAATGGGCGGTCACGCTAATT
>CAYMWP010000183.1:0-7345 GCA_964393895.1 uncultured Anaerolineales bacterium
GTTTGCTATGAGAACCTCTTTTGTCAAGTCGCGTAGCAAGTTATGCGGCATTGCGCCTGGGCGCACCCGTTGACGACCACGACGCCGTTGGGGTCGGCCAGCCCGATATCTTCCGCTGCCAGGATGTAGAGCCGACGCAGGATGAAGCGGGGGTCTTCGCCGGCGGCCACCATCTTGGCCAGCCAGTAGAGCGCGGCGTCGGGGTCGCTGCCACGCACCGACTTGATAAAGGCAGAGATGGTGTCGTAATGCTCGTCACCCTTCTTATCGTAGCGCAGCGCGCGTTGCTGGATCGAATCTTCGGCCACCTCTAGCGTGACGTGAATGATGTCGTCGTCGGGTGAGGCGCTCTCCACGGCCAGTTCCAGCGCGTTGAGCGCGGCCCGAGCATCGCCGCCGGCGACGCGCACCAGGTGGGCCAGCGCTTCCTCGTCGAGCTGGACATCGCGGGCGCCGTAGCCACGCTCGGGGTCGGCCAACCCGTTTTGCAGGATCGCGGCCACGTCGTCGGTGAGGGGTTTGAACTGAAAGACGCGGGAGCGTGAGACCAGGGGCCCGATGACCTCAAAGTAAGGGTTCTCGGTCGTCGCGCCGATGAGCACGATGGTGCCATCCTCGACGTGAGGCAGCAACGCGTCCTGCTGGGCCCGGTTCCAGCGGTGGATCTCGTCCACCAGCAGGATGGTACGCTGGCCATACATTCCGCGCCGGTCCTTGGACTCCTTGATGACGCGCCGCAGGTCGGCCACGCCTGCCAGCACTGCGCTGATGGTCTCAAAGTGGCTGGCGGTCGTGTTGGCAACAATGGTCGCCAGCGTCGTCTTGCCGCTGCCCGGCGGCCCCCAAAAGATGAGGGAGGAAAAGAGGCGGTCGGCCGCGATGGCGCGGCGCAGTAAGCGGCCCTCGCCGACGATGTGTTCCTGGCCGACGAATTGATCTAGGGTGCGCGGGCGCATGCGGGCTGCCAGTGGCGCCTGGCTGTGGATTTGTTCCCGCCGGCTGTGCTCGAACAGGTCCATCGTCGTTTTGCTCAAGGGGTGTAAAAGGTAAAGGTCTCCGCCAGGCGGGCCGCCAGCGGCGCCAAGTATTGAGGGAATAATCCGGCCGCGGCGCCAAGCCCAATTGCCGCGATCACGACCATCGCCGTCAGCCAGCCCTCGGAGGAGGATTGGGGAATGACGCTGCGATCTTTGGGGGAGCGGGCCCGCACCAGGAGGGCGGCCAGTCCTCGCCACACGCCGACCATCACTCCTATTCCCGCCAGGATGAGAACCAACACCGAGTTTTGGTTAGAGGCTGCCAGTGCGCGGCAGAGGGGCCAGCGCCAGGTAAAACCCGCGCTGATCGGCAAGCCCGCAACCGAAAGCCCGCCCAGCGCGAAAGCCGCCGTACTCCAGGGAGCTTTCCAGCCCAACCCGCGTAGCGCGTCGAAACTATCGTCGTTCCCACTGTGAGCCCGCAGCCCGGTCAACCCCGCCGCCATCAGAACCAGGCCAAAGGGACGCATCAGCAAGGATAGGATGACCAGTGTCAGTCCAGATTCGTCGTTCATCGCCAGGGCCAGGAGCGCCGCCCCACTGTCCACCAGCGCGCCGTATCCCATCAAAGAGCCTGGGCGACGTTGGGCCGGCGCGAGCAGCGCGCCCACAACGACCATCGCCAGGCCGGCGGTAGAAACGATGGGACTAAAGCGCGGGTGGTCGCTGAGCCAGGGGTAGGCTTCCAAAAATTCGAATAACAAAAACCAGATGACCCCATTGCCGATGGTGAGAATAAAGGCGCTCGCCAGGGGGACGCTATCGTTGGTGATGGTTGATACCCAGGTGTGAAAAGGCACGACGCCCAGCAGCAAGGCGAAGGAGACAGCCAGCAGGATGGCCGTTGTGCCTAGCAGCTCCGTCTCGTCTGGCGTCAGTACGTAGCGTTCCATCAGCCAGTGAGTGACCAACAGGCCGGGCAGGGCCAGCGTGGTGAACGTCAGGTAGCGCAGCCCGCCTCGAGCAGGAGGCCCACTCTCGGCCTGCAACGCAAAGACGGAGAGGGCAGCGGCAATCTCGACGAGCAAGGCGGCATAGATGGGGGGCCGGATCAGTAATGCCCCCGATAGCAGGCTGAGCAGGCCCAGGCCCATCGGGAAAAGCAGAGAGCGGGGTGTAAAGCGCCACGCCAGGAGAAAGAGGCCGGCGGCTGTAAAGAACAGGATCGCCATAGCCGCGCGATCGGCTTGTTCCAGCACCAACTCGCGGCCGAGAAAGGTCACTGCCTCTCCCATCTCGATCTGACGATCCCCCCAAAGCTGCATAGGTTGATCCAGTGGCAGCGCCACAGCCGCGATTCCCAACACCAAAGCCGTGCCGGCAGACAGCAACGCCGACAGTGCAGTCCAGCGCAACAAGCTGTATACCACGCCCGCCATCACCAGCGGGAGGATCAGCAATAAAAGCGTGCCAGAGATCACGCTGCCCCCTCCCTGCCGGCGGCGATCTGGATGGTTCTCAGGTAAGCGGCGGCCAGTGCGATGAGAAAACTAACGGCTCCCATCAGGCCGGCCACGGCCAGGCTGGGCTCCAGGGCGACGTAAAACAACTCAAAGCCCGAAAGGAAAGTCAGCAGTCCCAATCCCACCTGCATTGGATCGTCGCTCAACCCGACGAGCAACAATCCCAGTCCGGCCAGTAGATAGCAGGCCAGTGTGATGTCGCCGGGGACTTGAGGTAAGGGGATACGCAGCGCGGCTGTGTATGCCGCCACAGAGATCAGTATTCCGGCCAGCAGGTGAAACGACGCCCGGGCGGAAATGATCCAGCGGCGCCAGCGCTGCGAGACTGTCGCGCTCTCTTCGACGGGCGCAGGTTGTTCGAGCGTGCTCGCCCGGCGCTCGGTCAGGTAGAACACCATACAGATAAGCCAGCCGATCAATCCTTTGACGGCCGCCACCTCCAGCCGGATTAGCCGGGTCAGCAGCAGCACCAGGAAGAAATACTGGACGGTGAGGGCCAATGAGTTTAGTCTCCAGTCCCGGCTGATGGCCAATGTCCCGGCGGTGACAAATACTCCAGCTACAGCAGGCATAGCGGCCAGAAAAGAGACACGCTCTAGCAAATCTACCAAAGTCGGCATTACCCACCACTCCACGCCAGTAAGATGATAAGAAACAACACCCAGGACCACAGGAGAGCGCCGGCTCCACCAACCACCTCGTCGGCGGCCCAAAGCATACTCAACCCTCGATCCAGCGCCCTGACTACCGCGTCGTATAACCAATCGAGGCGCAAGAAATCGTGGGCCGCGCCGAGCAGCAAGGTCATACGCGGGCGCAGGTTTCCATCCTGCCAGGCCAGCACTCCCCCGCCCGCGAGCGAAACTATCCACAGCAGCCATCCCCCCAGACCCGGCAGCGCGAACAACGTGCTCGCCGAGGGGAGGTGAGAGCCAGCGATAAGCAATGGTGGGTAGAGGCCAGCTAGGATCAACAGCAGGGCTGGTAGTCCTTGCCCGGCCAGGCGCGCCGCGAGCGACCAGCGTTGGCCGGGGAGAGGAGAAGAGGCTGGCAGCAGCAGCCAGCGCATCAGCGCAGGAACCAGGAAAAGGTTCCCAGCGAAAAAGGCAACCCCCCACTCGAGGCGTCCTGCCCGTGTTAGTTCTCCTATCAAGGTTGCTTCGGTCGCAAAGCCCAGCGTGAGCGGCATTCCCAATAGCGACAAGGCCCCAATCAACGAGGGCCAACTCCACCACGCCGCTTCCTGTCGGAGGCCGTCGCTCAGAAAGAGTGTCGTCATTCCCAGCGCCCAGGCTACGCCGCCGACGGATATGACTGCCATGCCGTCTCCCCCGGCCAGTTGGGCGGCCAGGAGCACTGCCCCGGTTGCCCCCATCCCGATCCACGGCAGAGCAGAGCGGGCGGTCTTGGAAGACCAGGCAAAAAAGCCACCCATGGCCAGGGTCGCCGCTGCCAGGGTTGGTATCCACGCGCCGTTAGAGATAAATCCGCCGTTTGCCGAGGCGAGGCGGAGCCACAGTCCCCAGCCCGTGATAGGTCCAAGCAGAAGCAGAACGGCGATTGGGGAGGCAGTGCCCAGATCGTCGGGGGCGGCCAGGTGGAATGGATAGGCCCACGAGCGCAGGATACCGGCCACTGCCCACAACGCCAGTTTAACTTGGCCGGGTTCCATGAGCGACCACAGTTCACTGCTCGCCCCATCGTAAGAGAGCACCGTCCCGGCCCACAGGAGCAGTGTCGCCAGGTTGCCCAGGATGAGGCCCCGAACCGCCGTCCGCGTCGAGCCTTCGGCCGCGATGCACCCCGCAGCCTGGAATATGTCGTAGATGGCCCAGCCTACGATCAGGGTGAGAGGGTTGGCTGCCCACAAGGCCACGAGGATGGAGGAAAGCAGGGCTAACATAGTGGCCGCAAGACGGGGCGGGAGACCCTCCGCGCGGCCCAGCGTCGCCAGGACCGCGCAGCAGGCCGCCAAGGCCAGCATAAAGGTGAGCGGCTGCACGATGGCGTCGCTATGCAAGATCAACGTGGCGCCAAACAGGGATACCGGCTCCCACAAGGAAGGGATAATCCTTACCGGCTCTAGCCATTTTAACGCCAGGGTAAGGATAGTGGCAAGGCCAGCCGCTGCAAGAGCGACGTAGTGAATGTATGGGCGTAAACGGGACCAGAGAGATAACCCCAGCACCCCTAACGCGCCTAGCAGAGGCAGAATGACGGTGAGAGTGAGAAAAAGTGACATTGAGTATCGGTGCGGTCTATTCTAACGCACCCGGCTATTCTAACACACAAGGTGAGAGACCGCAAACAGTCGGCAGATTGTGGATTGGAGTGTCTTTTCAGTGTTCACTTGCATCCACCACGGAGGCATAGAGAGCGCCGAGTTAGGGTCATTTTCCATCACCCTACGCGCCTGTGGTGAGATGTGAATGATCATCGAGTCCTTGCCTCGAAAGCTCGTTACTGGTATACTTGAGCAAGATCGTCGGAGGAAGGACTGAATTACTGAATGGCTTGGTCACGAGACGCTCTCACTGCTCATCAACTGGCGCTGGCGCTCTTTTATGGGCAGACTTTTTTTGTGTTGGGTTTTTCCGTTATCTTTCTGGCCCGCCGCAGTGCGCGGATAGAGATAGCGCGTAACCTCCTGTTCCTGGCTGTTTTTGGATTCTGCGAGGCTTTGGTGGCCTGGAGTCCTCTGTGGATCGAGCCATCGGACGCTCCAGCTCCCGCGCTTGCCTGGCTGCGGCTGCTTCTGCTAGGTACGGGTTACGCTTTCCTGTTGACTTTTGCCTTGCAGATATTCACGTCGCTGGAAAGACGGGATCAGGAGTGTTGGACCATCGTCGGCGGCCTGGTTGCCCTGTGGTTGATCGGCTTGTTCGTCGCTCTCGTGATTGGTGTGCCTGTGGAGAGGATTTGGCTCGGCGGAGAAATCGTCGCTCGCTACGGGCTGGCGCTGCCTGGGGGACTGCTGGCGGCGTTCGGCCTGCGCCTCCAGACGTACCGTACTATTGGGCGTGAGCGATTGCCGCTGGTCAAAGTTCACCTGCGCATCACCGGGATTGGTCTGGGGCTTTTCGCTCTGTTGGGCGGGTTGATCGGCCCGGCCGCTCCTTTCTTCCCCGCCAATTGGCTCAACCAGGAATTGTTTCTGCGGGCGACCGGCGTTCCGATTTCGCTGCTCCGTGGTCTGTGTGGTATCGCCATCACCTATGGGATCGTACACACGCTGGGCCTGGTCCTGAGCGAGATCGAGTTGTGGCTGGAGAACGCGGAGCGGAGGCAGGTCTTGGTCAGAGAGCGGGAGCGCATCGGACGCGAGCTGCACGATGGCATCATCCAATCAATCTACGCCGCCGGCCTCATGCTGGAAGGAGTCCAGCACAGCGTTCCCGATGAACCGGAGGCAGCGCGCTCTCAACTGACGCGCGCGATAGACAGCCTCAACCAGACGATCCAGGACATCCGCCGCTACATCTTTGACCTGCGCGGCGAGATGCCGGCCGACGACCTGAAGACAGGGCTGAACAAGATGCTCGACGAGTTTCGCGTCAATACCCTGCTGGAAACAGAGTTCCTCGTGGAAGGTGAGAGTGAAGGAGGGATGGGGGCCGAACGCCGCCAGCACATCCTGCAGATCGCGCGTGAGGCGCTGACCAACGTGGCCCGGCACGCCCAGGCCCGGCGGGTCGTGGTCTCCTTGCAGTACGACGCGAGCGAGTTACAACTCGTCATCTCTGACGATGGCGTTGGGGCCTCAAAGTTGCCGGTCAACAAAGGGCACGGCCTGCGCAACATCCGCGAGCGTGCGCGCCTGATAGACGGCGCGCTGGATATTGATACGCAGCCAAACGAGGGCATGAAGTTGACTCTCACCGTGCCGTATTAAAGTTGATCGTTGGAGACGTGACATGACACTCAGCATTCTCATCGTGGACGATCACGAAGTGGTGCGGTTGGGCTTGAGCACTCTCCTCGACCGTCATCCTGGCTTCACGGTCGTGGGCGAAGCTGCCACGGCCAAAGATGCGGTTCAGAAGACATTGCTGCTTGGGCCGGACGTCGTGGTAATGGACATCCGCTTGCCGGGCGGCAGCGGCATTGATGCTTGCCGGAGGATCGTCGAGCAAGCGCCGCAGGTCAAGGTCATCATGCTCACCTCTTACGCCGAGGACGAGATGTTGTTCGACGCCATCTCTGCCGGAGCGTGCGGTTACGTGCTCAAGCAGATCGGCAGCGACGAACTGATCCAGGCGGTTCAGGCGGTGGGGCGGGGAGAGGCGCTCCTGGATCCGACTCTCACCCAGCGCGTGTTCGCCCGCGTGCGCGAAGCGGCTCGCAAAGAACAGGAGGAATCATTTGCCGATCTCACCGACCAGGAAATGCGCGTTCTAGCCCACGTGGCCGAGGGAAAGACGAACCGGGAAATCGCCGAGGCAATGTTCCTGGGAGAGGGGACGGTGCGCAATTACGTCAGCAGCGTCCTGAGAAAGCTGGATCTGACCAACCGGGCCGAGGCCGCCGCTTACGCGGTGGAGCATAATCTGAAAGAGTTTCTATAGAACGCGACCATACCTGCGCTCGGGCGACAAGCGGGTTGCGAGTGGTGAACTGGCAGCCCGCTTTTGCTTTGGGTGCGTTTCATTTCAGTTGTAGTTTAGGGTAGGGCAATCGCCTTTATAAATTTTCGAGTGCTAGACCTCCGAGGTTTACGAAATAATGTCTCTCTGAGTGTGTTCTGTGCGTATGAAACGCGTCTTTGAGACGAATGCACGGTCAAAACCTCGGAGTCTCAGTAGATCCAAAATTGCTCCCAAACGTGTCAGTTGACCTGTGAACTTA
>CAYMWP010000184.1:0-6942 GCA_964393895.1 uncultured Anaerolineales bacterium
TTGCGCCCGGCAGCCCGGTTGACGTCGTGGATCACGTTGGCGTACAGCACCAGGTTCTCCCCGGCGGGGCCGATCTGCGCGACGCGTATGCGGTCATCCCCAAGCTCATCCCTGATCGCTGCCTGTACCGGGGCCGTCTTTTTTCCCCACAGGTGTTCGGCGGGACGGATTTCCACTTCCCCGTCCTTGATCCACAGGTAGACGGGCGACTCGGCGCGCCCGTGGACCACCAGCGCGTCGAAGCCAGCGCGCTTGAACTCGTGACCAAAGAAACCACCTACGTCCGAGTTGCCCAGCGCGCCGGTGAGCGGCGCTTTGCCTCCTATTCCGTGCCGTCCTGAGCCGGGTAGGTTGCTGCCTTGCATGATGCCGGGAGCAACGATGAACAAGTTATCTGGACTGAGCGGATCCGTCCCCGGCGGCAAATCTCGGAGCAGCAAATAAGAGACCAACGCGCGACCACCGACCAGCAGGCGGTAAAAGTCGTCGCTGGGCTGCTCGACGCGAATGTCGCCGGACGTTAAATCAACGTGCAAAATTTTGCCGTACGTACCGCCAATCATATCTCCTCCTGTGTATGACGTTTACAATTGCATAGAAGCTGAACTCGACTACCGTGGCTTTGCTGGATGAACGCGCCGCATCATTGGGCGCTCTCGCCCGTTTTGTGACGTCAGCGCGCTTCACCAACATTATATGTTATATCATATATTTGTCAAGCGGATCATATTTGACAAAAAATATAATAACATATATAATGCTTGTACAATGGAGGTCTCCACGAGGTATTCAGCGTGAACCGCGCCCACAGCGGTCCCATTTGTACATCGAGAGGCCCTTGAACGGAGGCGGCAAACATGACTAGCGCAATACTTGCCAGTGATTCTCAGGCTGAGGAGGGTACCGAGGTCGAGCGTGCCATTCGTTTCCTCCGCGAGGCGATCCTGCGAGGTGATTACGTACCAGGCCAGAGGTTGCGCCAAAAGGAATTGACCGAGCAGCTCGACATGAGTCCTACCCCGATCAGAGAGGCCCTTCGTGTTCTAGAGGCTCAAGGCTTCCTGAAGCGAGTTCCCTACACGGGTGTCCACGTGGCGGAGGTGTCTCCAGAGGAGAGCGAGGAGATCAGTGTGATCCGTTCGGTACTGGAGGGCCTGGCGACCAAGATGGCGGTGCCGAACCTTACAGCCGAGGACATTGCTGATCTGGAGGCGCTGGTCGAACAGATGGAGACATCTTGGCGCCAAGTGAATCTCGGTCGGCTACGGCGATCCAACTATCGCTTCCATTCCCTGATATATGAGAAATCTTGCTCGCGGCGCCTTTGTGACATAATTGTGAGTCTGTGGCCGCGTTTTGCCACTGACTTGCTGTGGATGATACCTGGCCGAGCTGAGCGATCAATCCGGCAGCACCATGCGATCTTGGATGCGATCAGGGAAGGCGACGCCCAAGCGGCTGCGGATCTAATGTCGGACCACATCCTAACTGCTGGCGAGTCAATCACCAGGTTCTTGGAAAGCCAGCAGAGTGAGTAAAGAGTATTCAACGTCAACGACGAAAGGAGCGATCTGGAGTGCCCCCCAAAGAGTATATCAGCGAACAGATAGCAAAATTGAGCGTGAACTTGCGATACGATGACCTGCCGGAGGAGGCGCAGAAAAAAGCGGCGAACTTGATCCTCGATCTGCTGGGTTCGATCATTGGCTCGAAGGAGATCGAGTCGAGTCGTATCGCGGCCGAGCTCGCCCTCGAACTGGGCGGCCCGCAGGAGAGCACCGTCATTGGCTACGATCGCAAGGTGGCAGCGCCGCACGCCGCCTTTGCCAATGCGATCCAGGGTTATGCCTTCGATTTCACCGATGATCACAACGAGTCGAACTCGCACCTGAGCGCGGCGACAGTGCCCGTCAGCCTGGCGCTGGGTGAGAAACTGGGCACCAGTGGGAAAGAGGTGGTCGAAGCGGTCGCCCTGGGGAACGAGATCGTGTCCCGGCTCGGGGCAGCCTTTCTGGGCAAAACGTACTACCAGGGCTTTCATCCAACCAGCACTTGCGGCACTTTCGGCGCTACGGTCTCGGCGGCCAAGCTGTTAAAGCTGGACGTGGAGCAGACGGTCAACAGTCTGGGAATCGCCGGCAGCCAGGTCGGAGGGCTGATGGCCTGGAACACGTCTGGCTCGTACACCAAGCGGTTGCAGGCCGGACACCCGGCCATGGTAGGCATTATCTCTGCCTTGATGGCGCAGAAGGGATTCGATGGCCCCCCGGCTATCATTGAGGGAGAGGATGGCTTCTTGCAAGCCTATTCGTACAATCGCGAGTACGACACAAGCTGGATCACCGCTGGGTTGGGAGAGAAGTGGGCCTTTGCCAACACGAGCATCAAGGTCTATCCTTGCTGTCGTTACTCGGCCGGGCACCTGGACGCATGCTTGGATATCGTCAACAAGTATCACCCTGATCCCGAAAGGATCGAGCATGTCTTGGTCCGCTCCTCGGACTATACCATCAGGTTGCTGGCGAGACCGCGCAAGATGGACCCGCAGAACGTGGTGGATACGCAGTTCAGCATGCCGTGGCAGGCCGCGATCGCGCTGATTGACGGCCGGATTGGCGTGGACACGTTCGTGGAGGAGAACGTACACCGGCCGGACGTGAGACGGCTTATGGAAAGGGTCGAGTGGGCGGTGGACGAGGAGTTTGAGCGCCGCTACCCCGAGCATTACTCGTGTGCGGTGACGGTGACGATGGCGGATGGCACAGAATACACCTCCGAGATCACCGACCCCAAGGGCGATTGGCGCAACCCGGTCACGCAGCAGGAACTCGAGAAAAAGTTCATCAACCTGGCAGCGCGCGAGATTGAGGACGAGGACAAGATTCGACGTATCGTCGCCTTTGTGACGGTCATCCACGAGGTGGATGACGTCGGCGAGTTGTTTGCCTTGATCGGAGAATAGGGTTCTCGTTATGGGTATGACGGTCACCGAAAAGATCCTCGCCCAGGCATCGGGAGAGTCACGGGTGAGGGCGGGGGAGATCGTTCGCGCTCCGGTAGACCTCGTCTTTGGGCAGGATACGACGATGCCGTTGGCCGTCATTGAATTCGAGCGTATGGGTGCGGAGCGCGTGTTCGATCCCGACAGGGTCGCCATTGTCTGCGATCATTTCGTGCCGAACGCTACGGTGCTGGCCGCCGAACGGACCAAGTCCCTGCGAGAATTCGCCCGCGAACAGTCCATTGCGCATTACTTTGAGGCTGGGCGGGGCGGGAATTACGGGGTAGAGCATGCCCTTCTTCCTGAAGAGGGGCTGATACGGCCGGGCACGGTCGTCGTAGGCGCCGACTCCCATACCACATCGTATGGCGCGCTGGGGGCCTTTGCGTCTGGATTCGGCAGTACGGATGTCGCAGCGGCTATGGCGCTGGGTGAGGTGTGGCTCCGCGTTCCGGAGACTATGCTCTTTGTCTATGAAGGTGAGTTAGGGGCCTGGGTGGGAGCGAAGGACCTGGTCTTGTACACCATAGGACAGATTGGCGTGGCGGGCGCACTCTACCGGGCGATGGAGTTGACCGGGCCTGTCATTGAGTCGTTGACGGTTGATCAACGACTGACGATGTGCAATATGGGCGTCGAAGCGGGCGCCAAGAACACTATCGTGCCAGTGGACCGGGAGACGGAGCGCTACCTGGAAGCCGTGGGTGTGGATCAAGTGTCTGTCTGCAACGCGGATTCAGATGCCCGCTACCATTCAGTCACAGAGATTGACGTGAGCGAGATCGAGCCTCAAGTGGCCTGCCCCTCCTCTCCCGACAACGTGAAGCCACTGAGCGAAGTGATAGGAACAAAGCTAGACGCGGCCTTCATCGGCTCTTGCACGAACGGACGGATTGATGATCTGCGCAGGGCGGCGCGCGTTCTCAAAGGCCAGCGCGTTTCCGGCGACCTGCGTCTCATCGTCATTCCTGCCACACAGAACGTCTATCTTCAAGCACTGCGTGAAGGGCTGCTGGAAATCTTTGCCGAGGCGGGCGCTGCGGTCAGTACTCCCACCTGTGGCCCGTGTTTCGGTGGTCACATGGGGCTGCTGGCGGCGGGTGAGCGTGTCATAGCGACGACGAATCGGAACTTTGTAGGGAGAATGGGGCATCCTGAAAGCAAGGTTTTTCTCGCATCTCCGGTGGTGGCGGCCGCCTCGGCCGTGATGGGCCGGATCGCGCATCCCGATAAAGTCGTGAGGTGATAAATGGTCACACAAGGGCGTGCCTGGAAGCTGGGTGACAACGTGGATACAGATCAGTTGGTGCCGGGGCGGTACCTGAGCTTGACGGATCCCCAAGAATTGGCTTCCCATTGCCTCAAAGACCTGGTTCCCCGGTTTCATGAACTCGCTCGGCCGGGCGACATCGTCGTTGCCGGAGAGAACTTTGGCTGCGGCAGCTCGCGCGAGCATGCTCCCGCTGCCTTGAAGGCGCTGGGCATATCCTGCTTCCTGGCAAGCTCCTATGCCCGGATTTTCTTCCGCAATTGCATCAACCTGGGCCTGCCAGCGCTCACCTCACCGGAGGCCATCGCGGCCATACAGGACGGAGACGAGGTGCGTATTGATGTGGAAACCGGGGAGATTGAGAATTTGACGCGGTCGTTCCGCTGCTCGGCTCCGCCTTTGTCATCGTTCCTGATCGAGATCATCGAAGCGGGCGGATTGACGGCTTATGTGCGAGATCGGCTGGCCGGGGAGGGGGGAGGAAGCGATTGATGAAACCATACGAGGAACAGAAGCGAATCCGCTGCGCCGTCATGCGCGGGGGTACGAGCCGAGGCTTGTTCGTCATGCATGGCGATCTGCCGGCACAGCCCGAACTGCGCGACAAGGTCATTCTCCGTATGTACGGCAGTCCTGACGTGCGCCAGATTGACGGTATGGGGGGCGCCGATCCGCTGACGAGCAAACTGGCTATCATCGGCCCTTCTACTCACGAGGACGCTGACGTGGATTATACCTTTGCTCAAGTCAGTTTTGAGGAACCACTCGTTGACTACAAGGGTAACTGTGGGAACATCTCGTCGGCAGTGGGACCCTTTGCCATTGACGAGGGATTGGTTGATCCTGTGGAACCAAAGACCACCGTGCGCATTCATCAGACCAACACGAGGCGCATCCTGGTGGCCGAGGTCCCCGTGGCCAACGGGAAGGCGGCGGTCGAGGGCGATTATCACATTGACGGAGTCCCTGGGACGGGAGCGAGGATCGAGCTGGACTTTTCCGGTACTGCTGGAGCCGTGACCGGGCATATCTTGCCGACCGGCAACCCCCTGGATCGGCTGGACGTGGAAGGTGTTGGCCCGATTGACGTCTCGGTCGTGGATGCGGGGAACCCGTGTGTTTTTGTCCGCGCCAGGGACTTGAATATGGCAGGGACAGAAACGCCGGATCAGATAGACGGTGATCGAGAGTTGAACGAGCGCATAGAACGGATACGCGGCACGGTCGCCGCAGCGATCGGTCTGGTTGGGGACTGGCGAGACGCGGCCCGGCAGAGTCCCTACATTCCCTTCTTCGTCCTGGTCAGCCCTCCTGCCGATTACATAGATTTTACAACCGGACGGATGGTTGAGGCTCAGCAAGTTGACCTTGTGGCGCGTCTCTTGTTCATGCTCAGGACACACAAAGCTTATGCTGTGACGGGAACGGTATGCACGGGCGCTGCGGCCAAAATCCCGGGCACGATCGTCCACGAGGCCGCTCGCCCCGAGTCGCAGGGGCAGGCCCAGACGCGGATCGGGCATCCGGCGGGTGTGATTGACGCCGAGGCCGTCGTGCGGTTGGATGAGGGCGTGCAACTGGTACGCGCCTCTGTGGGCCGGACGGCGCGGCGCATTATGGAAGGGTACGTGTTCGTTCCGTGGAGCACGCTGGATGACTGACCACTCAGAATGGGGGGGGCTGCCCCAAGAGGTAGAGATCATTGAGGTTGGGCCGCGGGACGGGTTCCAGATCCTGCCCGATTTCATCGAAACCGCGCTCAAGGTTCAGGTGATCGAACTGCTTATCCAGGCGGGCATTCAGCGCATGGAGGTGGCCTCGTTTGTGCATCCCAGGGCCGTGCCGCAGATGCGTGATGCGGGCGAGGTTCTACGAGCATTGAGACGTAACGGCTGTCAGTGTTTTGCAATGGCGCCCAATCTAGTCGGCGCTGAACGCGCCCTCGAGGCCGGCGCCGATATGTTGAATCTGGTGGTTTCCGCCAGCGAATCGCACAACCGGAGCAATGTCCGCAGGAGCATAGACGAATCGCTGCATAGTTTTGAGGCCGTGTTGGAGTTGGCTGAACGGAGAGCGGTTCCGGTGAGGGCCAGCATTGCCACAGTTTTTGGCTGTCCTTTCGAAGGAAAAGTGCCCATTGACAACGTGTTGCGCGTCGGCCGCCAACTAGTAGAGATGGGCTGCGTCGAGCTGAACCTGTGCGATACAACTGGCATGGCGAATCCCCGCCAGGTTGCCCTCGTCGCTCGACGAGCGATGGAAGAATTCGGTGATATGGCCATCGCGATGCATTTCCACAACACCCGTGGAGTGGGTATGGCTAACTTGCTCTCCGCTATGCAGAACGGCGTCACTTTGTTCGAGACCTCCTTTGGTGGTCTGGGAGGCTGCCCGTTCGCGCCGGGAGCTGCGGGCAATGTGTGTACAGAAGATGCAGTGCACATGTTACACGAGATGGGAATCGCCACCCGCATTGACCTATCCCGCCTGCTGGATGCCGTGCGCAAGGCTGAGCGTATGCTGGGCATAACGCTCCCAGGGCAGGTCATCAAGGCCGGCCGCAGTTGCGACCTGCATCCGCTACCCAATGCCCAGTAGACGAAAAGATGGGCTTTTATAGTCTCAGTAGATCCAAATTCTCATAATCGAGGCGCGGCAGGCGCGACGATCT
>CAYMWP010000185.1:0-6886 GCA_964393895.1 uncultured Anaerolineales bacterium
CAACAAGGAGTAAACAATGATAGACTTTTTGGACGTCTGCGAGCGGGCTGAGACCGGGCCGCTTATGACCGAGAGGGATTTCGAGCTGAAGGTCTTTATCCCGAAGCTGAGAGACGTGGTGAAGGAGTACGGGATTCAGTACGACAGCGAGACGCCCGTCCCCGCCGACGATGCCGCCGCCGACAGTGTATACGAGGCCTCTGTTGATTTTCTGGCGCGCGTTGGCGTCTATTGCCAGGATACCAACCGGGTCATCCAGTTCACCGAGCACGAGATCCGGGACGCCGTAGGGAGCGCGCCGGGCGAGTGCCTGACCGGAGAGGGAAAAGACGCCAGTGTCTTTCGTGTTCGGCAGCCCGATGATGAGCGCCCGGCCAGATGCCACGTCAATTGGGGGACGGTTCACTCGTCGCAGGAGATGGCGATAGACATCATGGCGGCCAACGTAGCGCACCCTGAGGCGCAGGCCATCAGCATCTCCTCCGTCACCAACACGGTCCGCGGAATGCGGGTCAAGGCTGGGTCGCCGCTAGAGATGTATGCCGGCATTCGCGCGGTAAGAGTCGCGCGCGACGCGTGCCGGCGGGCCGGGAGACCTGGGCTGCCACTGATGAACCTCGTGCCGGCCGCGGCCGCCGCCGTGACGACGATCGGGGCGAGCGCGGCTCAGTTTGGAGCGCGTCCCACGGATGGCTGGATCATTGGGATCATCTCTGAAAACAAGATTGACTATGGGGCGCTGAACAAAGTGGCTTACCTGCTGAACTGGGGCGCCAATATCGGGTCTCAGGGCGCTCCGTCTCTGGGCGGCTACTGCGGTGGAGCGCCCGGAACGGCCATAGTGAACACGGCCTACTTTCTCATGGGCCTGGTCGCTATGAAGGCCAATTATCATCTATGTTTCCCGATTCACTTCCAGCACGGCTGCTGTTCGACCCGGGATGTTCTCTGGCTCGTTTCAACGAGCTCTCAGGCAGGGAGCAGGAACGTCCCCATCCCGGTGATATGGCTCGGCTATATGGCCGCTGGCGTGAACACCAAGATGTACTTTTATGAAGCGGCCGCCTATCTTTTGGCGGCGACGACCTCTGGCGCCGATGCCGTCAAAATGCCCACCCCGGCCAAGGGGGTCAAAGTTGACGCATCTACTCCTATGGAGACGCGATTCGGAATCGAGATGGTAAAGGCCGCTTCCCGCCTCAACCGGCAGCAGGCAAACGACCTGGTGATCAAACTCCTTGAGAAATACGAATCCCAAATTCCGAATGCTCCTGAAGGCGACCGTTACCAGGATTGCTACGCTGTGGAAACCGGCAAGCCAGGGGAAAGCTACCTACGTCTCTACGACGAAGTGAAGGCGGATCTGAACGCCATCGGAATACCCTTTGACTAGCATTAGGGCCATCAGTGAATACAGGAGGACCAAAGCCAATGCAGAAGAACGAGATTCTTGAGAACCTGAAGAACGCCGTCGTCGAGGGTGACGACGGCAAAGCCAGGGAGGGTGCCAGGCAAGCTCTCGAGGCCAACATAGACCCGCTCGAAGCGATGCAGATGGGCCTTACAAAAGGAACGGATGTCGTTGGAGGGCGGTTTGAGCGCGGCGAGTCATATCTTCCAGAACTCATCATGGCCGGAGAGGCGTTCAAAGCCGCCATGGAGATATTGAATCCCGAGATCAAGCGTCAGCAAAAGGACGTGGCAGATGTGGGCACCGTCGTCATCACGACGGTCAAGGGCGATCTGCACAGCATCGGCAAGAACATTGTGGCCACCGTGCTTGAGACGAACGGGTTCAATGTGGTAGATGTTGGCGTAGACCAGGGAGCCTTGCAGATCATCGAGGCGGCCGAAAAGGCAAATGCGGATGCGATCGGCCTCTCGGCGCTCATGAGCACGACGATGCCTGGCCAGAAAGAGGTCATTGATGCGCTTGTGGAGCTAAACCTGAGAGACAAGTACCGTGTAGTCGTGGGAGGAGGGCCGGTCACTCAGGAATGGGCCGACGAGATCGGGGCCGACGGTTACGGGAGGGACGCCGTCGCGGCTGTGGGGCTGCTCACAAAGCTGCTGAATCCGTGACGTTTGATCGAGGGCAATAGAAGGGAGGAGTGACTATGAAGACCCATACTCGCGTCGTCGTCGTGGGCGGTGGTGTGACAGGATGCAGTGTGCTCTACCACCTCACCAAAAAGGGCTGGTCAGACGTGGCGCTGTGCGAGCGCGCCGATCTGGCTGCGGGCGCGGCCTCTCATGCCATCGGCCACGTCATACTCTATACGTTGAGTGAGTGTGTCTCGCGCCTCAACCAACACGGCGTTGAGCTTTACACACGGCTCGGAGAGGAGACCGGTCAGGACCCCGGCTTTCACATCTGCGGGAATCTGCGGCTGGCCACCCATCCCGACCGGTTGGATGAATTCAAACGCTATCTCAGCATTGCAGAAGCGTCTGGCGTCAGAGCCCAATTGCTTACGCCTGATGAGATCAAGTCACTCTGGCCGTTGCTTCAGACAGACGGTCTGCTGGCCGGCGTCTACAACCCGGATGACGGACACATCGGAGGTTCGGATCTCGCCCAGGCTCTGGCAGCAGGCGCCAGGCAGGCCGGGGCCGAGATCTATCGCAACACCGAGGTGCTGGGATTCGAGCAGCAGCCAAACGACGAATGGCTGGTGCGGACCACCAGGGGCGACATCGTCTGCGAACACGTGGTCAGTTGCACCGGCAACTATGCCTGGCAGACCCTCGGCCTGGTCGGTCTCAAGGCGCAGTCTGTGCCCGTCAAACACGAGTACCTCATGACCGAGCCAATCTCCGAGTTGATAGCGCGCAGGGACGCAGGCCTGCCGGAACTGCCCGTCATGCGCGACCCCGAGGAGTCATACTACGTGCGCCAGGAGGGCCTGGGCCTCGCCTTTGGATGCTACGAGGGGCGCGGCGAGACGGTCTTTCTCGACGGCGTCCCATCGGACTATGGGCCGGAGGGCTTGCCCCCCGACCTGGACAAGCTGATGCCTTTTATGGAGAAGGCGGTCGAGCGCGTGCCGCTTCTCGGAACGGCCGGCATTATGGCCGTCACCCACGCCCCTATGCCCTACACGCCGGACGACATGCCGACCACCGGTCCTGCGTTCGGACTGCGCAACTTTTGGCTGGGCGAGGGCAATCCATTTGGCATCACGCTGGCCGGCGGCATCGGCTGGCAACTGGCCGAGTGGATCGTCGAGGGCGAACCTTCGATTGATATGTGGCCCTGCGATTCGCGGCGCTTTGGCGAGTACGCCACCCGCCGCTACTCGGCGAGGAAGACGGAAGAAGCCTACGAGCGCACCTATCGCCTGCCCAAGCCGGATGAGGAACTTTTGGCTGCGCGCCAATTAAAAGCCACACCGATTCACGATCTCCTGGCCGAGCGGGGCGCGATATTCGGTGACGTCTACGGCTGGGAGCGACCGAACTGGTACGCGCCCGAGGGCGTCGAGCCGGTCGACATCCCCTCCTTCTACCGTCCCAACTACTTCCCGCACGTCGGCGGCGAGTGTCGTAGCGCCCGGGAGGGCGTGGGTGTCGCCGACGCGAGCCACGCCGCCCGTTTTTCGGTCTCTGGCTCTGGCGCGGAAGCGATGCTCGATCGGGTGCTCTGCACCCGCCTGCCCGAGCCGGGAGGTGTAGCCACGGGATATGCCCTCTCCGATCTAGGCACGGTGCGTTCCGAGTTTACCGTGGTGCGCGAGGCCGAGGATCGTTTCCTACTCATCTCCGCGGCCGGAGCAGAGCGCTACGATCTAGACTTGCTGCAGAAAGCACAGCCCGGCGATGGCACAGTACGCATCGAGAACCTCACCGGCCGTGAGGGGGCGCTGGCCGTTTTCGGTCCCCACGCCGCTGAGCTCTTGGCACAGGTGACAGAGATCCCCGCATCAGACCTGGCCGAGATCGACGTGGCGCGGGCGACGGTGGCTTATGCACCGGCACGGATCGTGCGGGCCGGTGTCGGCGGCGAGGACGGCTGGCAGATACAGCTCCTGAGCGAGTTCCTGCGGCACGCCTTCCTGGCCCTCGTGGAGGCAGAGTCTACCCTGAGCCTGTCGAAGGGGTCCGCCATCCGCCTGGTCGGCGCGCGTGCCCTCAACTCGCTGCGGTTAGAGGCAGGAGCGCCTGCGTGGGGGGCCGATCTCACCCGGGCGTTTACGGCGCTGGAGTCGGGGCTGGAGCCCCTGATCGATTTCGACAAGGGCGAGTTCCGCGGTCGGGAGGCCCTGCTTCGCCAGCGAGAGGCCGGCATCAAGAGGCATCTCGAGCGCCTGGAGGTGTCGGGCAACGAGACCTTCGATGCTATGGGCCAGGAGCCGGTGCGAGAGCCGGGAGGCGAGGTCGTCGGGCGAACCACCTCGGGCGGTTTCGGTCATTGCGTGGGCAAGAGCCTGGCCATGGCCTACCTCTCTTCCGCAGCGGTCGACGCTGGGAGCGAGCGGGCGGGTCGCCTGGAGGTGAAGCTGATGAACGAGTGGTTCCCCGCTCGCATCCTCCTGGTGGACGCGCAGTAACCGCAGGTACGGGTTGTTCATAGGAGGATAAAGTGATGATTCAAGAGATCCTTTCACAGGAAGACGTCGAGAGAATCCATCAGACCAGTGTAAAGGTCCTGGCTAACGTGGGGGTCGAGTTCCCCTCCGAGGAGGCCCTAGCGTTGTTCAAGGCCCACAGCGTAAAGACCGATGGTTCACGCGTCTATATCACCGAGGACCAGCTCTGGAAGGCTCTGGAGACAGCGCCTGCCCAGTTCACCCTGCACGGCCGCAATCCAGACCGCAGCGTGACGATCGGCGACGGTGAGCCTGCGTTCGCGCCGGGCTATGGCGCGCCGTTCCTGGTTGACGTGGAGGGGCGTAAGCGGACGCCGACGGTGGATGACTATCACACCCTGGTAAAGCTGGCCGACGCCTTGCCAAACCAGGACGTGACTGGACATCTCTTGGCGGAGCCCGGCGATGTGCCCCCCGAGACGGCGCCCCTGCATATGCTGTACGCCCACATGATCCACTCCGACAAGCCCTTCCTCGGCAGCGTGGACAGCGAGCTCGGCGTGCGCCATACGTTAGAGATGGCGCGTATTCTGTTCGGCGAGGCTCTGGGCGACCGAGCCGTGACCATGGGCGTCATCAGCAGCCTCACCCCCCTGGGTTACAGCCGGGAGATGGTGGGCGCGATACTGAGATACGCCCAAGAGGGACAGGCCCTCCTCATAGCCAACCTGGCCATGGCCGGCTCTACAGCGCCGATCACACTGGCCGGCCTGTTGGCGATGCAGAACGCCGAGATGCTGGCCGGCATCGTCCTGACCCAGTTGGTCAGCCCAGGCACGCCCGTGGTCTATGGAACGACGTCAACGAACATTGACATGCGAACTGGCTCGTTGGCAATCGGTAGCCCAGAGCAGGCGCAGGTGACGGCCGCGCACGTGCAGTTGGTGCGTTTCTACGGACTGCCCTCGCGCGGCAGTGGCGCCCTGACGGACGCCAACTATCCCAATGCCCAGGCGGGACTGGAGTCTATGATGAGCATGCTGACGGCCGTCAACAGCGGAGCGGACTTTGTACTGCACGCGGCCGGCATTCTGAGCTCGTATCTGGCCTTCTCGTACGAAAAGTTTGTGCTGGATGACGAGATCTGCGGCCGGGTGCGAAGGTTCCACCGCCCCTTGGTCGTCAATGCCGACACGCTGGCATACGATGTGATCGCCCGGGTGGGGCCGGGGAGCCACTTTTTGATGGAGGAACAGACACTGGAGCGTTGTAGGACCGAGTTCTGGAGCCCGGAGGTCAGTGATCGGAGGGGGCTGGACGAGTGGGTAGAAGCCGGTCGGCCGGACGTCGCCGTGCGGGCCCGTGAGCGCTGGCAGCGGCTGGTCGCTGCGCACGAGGACCCGCCATTGGACGGGATCACGGCGCGTCAACTGAAGGCTTTTGTGGAAGAAGAGGGGGGTCCCCCGTTTCGTGCCAATTGAAGGCGGGAGATTGCTTTGCTTCGCTCGCAATGACAGCTCCGGAGAAGGATAACCAAGATGATATACACTGTAAAACCCGGTCAAGTCACCTTTGGTCAGGCCATCGGCGTCATTATGATGGACTCGTTTATGCCGTTTCCTCCCGGCACCCCGGGCAATGCCACGACGTTTTCCTATCCAGTCCACTACGAGGTCGTGCGTGGCGCCGATATGCAGGCCGTCGTGTATGAACCGGACGGCAGCCTGCTGGAACCGATGCTCGAGGCCGGACGGCGGCTCGTCGAGGCTGGGGTGAGAGCGGTGACTGGCAACTGCGGCTTTATGATCCTTTACCAGGAGGAGATGACCAAAGAGCTTCCGGTGCCGGTGTTCATGTCCAGCCTGCTACAGCTTCCGTACGTCTCACGGCTGATCAAGCCGGATGAAAAGGTTGGTATTATCTCCGCCTCAAAGCGCAGCCTGACGCCGGAGCACCTGCGAATCGCCCTGGGCGGTATGGAGGCGCGCTACGTGGTCGCCGGGATGGAGGAACAGCCCGCCTTTCACGCCGCCATCCACGCTGAGGTGGGCGAGCTCGATTTTGAGCGCGTCGAGAGCGAGGTGGTGACGGTCGCCCAATCGCTGGTCGAGGAGGATCCAAGCGTCAAAGCCCTGCTGTTCGAGTGCACCGACCTGCCGCCCTATGCCGCTGCGGTCCAGGAGGCGACCGGCCTGCCCGTGTTCGACTTTACGACCATGATCAACTATGTGTTCTCGGCGGTTGTTCGGCGGCGGTTCGAGGGGTTTATGTAAGGCGGCTTTTGTAGCTGATTTCGTAGGACAGACTTTCCTGAAAAAAGGTGTTGGTTTGTTCGTCGGTGGGGATAAAATGCCCAA
>CAYMWP010000186.1:0-6837 GCA_964393895.1 uncultured Anaerolineales bacterium
CGGATTGCTGCCTTTTGTCAACTCAAGCTATGCACAATTTCAGATACACACCCAATCCATTTCGAGACCAATCTGCGACTGACATCCAAGATGGCGGCAGTCTCCGCTACTGTGAAGAATTCGAGGGTCGTCGGCGCTGTGTCAGAGTCTTCGTCATACTTATCAGACACGGTGTTTTCCTCCTTCATCTTGAGCAGTGAACCAAAACAAAAAGCCCGGCCGGGTATCCTCCGCCGTCGCGTGTGGCGCGGCGGCACCTGTGGGCGAATTCGTCTTTTGTGAGCCGAACGTAGATGTTGAACTTGCGATAGCTCCAGGATTGTTTGACAGGGGATTCAATTCGTTTGAGGGAGCAACTGGTGTGTTGAGTTTCCTTGTACCAATGCCAGATGTCAGACCAGTCGTTGGGCTGACGGCAGCAGTCTTGTCTCGGTTGTTTCAAGTCGTCGAACGTATCTGTGGACATGAAAAAAGTCCCTCCAAATGAGTGTCTAACTCATTCGAGGGACTGCTTGTCCAAGATCGCGGTTTATGCTATACTAGCACCGTCGCGATCGGCATTATTCATCTAGCACTCGATCGGCCAAATAAAGATCAACTGGGTGAGCGGGATGAATCCAGAGAAATGTCCCATTGGAAGGTGGGGCACCATTCCCGTCGCTCCCGCTGATAGTAAACCTGCCCTGACACAAGGCCCAAGGCCTTGGGTATGGAAGGTGCAGAGGTTGCTATGTAGAGAGCTATCCAGGTGTGGGCAACACAACAGGGATGGCTCTCTCGCTTTTTGGGTCAACCTCGTGCAACCAACTGGAAATGTGCTCGTAGACCTGTTTCGTTCGGTATACAGCACTTCTTGTAGCGATTACTCCTGGATTATACTCCCCTTTCTGAGCACTGTCAACTCTCTTCTTCTGTTTCTCTCACCTTCTCACTCTTTCGCTTCACCGCCGTAACCCGTATAACGGTAACCTCGGACGTTTCCAGGCTCTCGGCTCCTCGCTCCTCTACTGCGGCCTCCAGGCGACGGAGTCCCTCTTCGTAGATCTCGTCAGGCAGGGTGCCGAGTACGCCAGGCCGCTGGCGGGCGATCTCCAAGGCCACCTCCAGCGACACGGGCTGTCGAAACGTGTGCTCCCGCTGTTCGACCTCGAACCCACTCCGACGCAACGTGTTGTGGAAATCGTACGCCCTCCAGGAAGATCCATACGCGTACGGCCAGGCTTGTGGAAAGAGGGAGTATGGGGCAGAAAAAAGCCCCTGGATCCCACGTGGGGGCGCAGGGGTTGTTTGTGCCTATCGTCTTTAGTGCTCAATGTATTGGCTGTATTCTCCTTCGACGTAGCGGCGGCGGTCGCGGGGGGTGGGGGGTGGTCGAGTTGGGGCCAGAACGTAGAATTTGCGGCTTGGCAACTGTTCCTCGTCTTTGGTCTCCATCTGGATCTGGCCGCAGGCGGGGCAGACGGGGTAGGCGATGGCCTCATCGAGGGCGGCGCGGCGGAGCGTGCGCAGAATCTGGCGCTGTCCTTCCAGGACTGCATAAGCTCCCTCGCGTTTCAGGTGCGCCAGTTCCTCACGCGCCTTCTCGTACTGTTTGAGCGCGTGGCGGAACGGGCCGCGGTCGTCCTTGCGGGGGAGTGTGTAGCGGGTGGCCATTGCGCCGTGCCAGCCGCCTCCGAGCTTGGCCGAGGTGGAGGAGACGACGGCGATGGCCTTGTGGCCCAGGAGACCGGCCTGCCAGTCCTCGACGAAGGCGCGCACGTCGTTGACGTCGTGGTTCATCGAGGCGGTGCGGCCGATGCGGGAGAGTTCGCGCGTCTGGAGGCCGGGGATGACCTGGCGGGCCTCGCGGCGCCACTTGGGGACCAGGTGGGGCGGGCAGACGACCAGGGCGGGGTAGGCGTCCAGCAGGTCTATGACGCCGAGGGCGGTGGTGGTCTTGCCGGTGCCCATCTCGCCCTGGATGAGGGCGCTGCCGCAGGAGCGCAGGGCGTGGGCCATAGCGATGGCCACGTGTTTCTGCGTCTCGAGCAGGCCGGGTTCGGCCTGGCCCGGCAGGGGGCGGCGGCTCTTGCCCAGGGAGTTCAAGTGCTCCCACGCCTTTGCGGGTGGGAGGAGGGGGTCGTAGAGGGGGCGGTTGTCCTCCAGGATGCGCTCGGCGAGCTGGTCGCCGTAGCTTTCCATAAACTCGGTCAGATCGTGCACCTGGTCTATGACCTGGATGCCGTCAGGGGCGACTGTGCCGATGACCGACTTGGGGCGGTGGGTGGTGATAGTGACCTTCTGGCCCTTGTCGTCCTCCTCGGTGTGGGAGATGGCCTCTGTGACGGTACGGCCCTTGACGAGCAGCTCGCGCCCGTCTTTTTCCAGCCGCATGATGCCGCGCACGCCGCTGGACATTATCATCGCGACGTGTCCTTTCTTTCTTGGGGGGCAGAGCGGGGCGAAAGTCGACCTGCTGGCGGTAGGCGAGCGCCTGCAAGAAGGTCGTCCGGCCAGCCTGCGGCGTGGGCGCGGGCCACCTGCTCGCGGCGGGAGATGGATGCCAGCCGGAAGCGGGCGACCGGCGGGGCGGGCGGGATCACCAGCGGCCAGGGGGACCGTGGCTCTCCCATCAGAGGAAGGATGGTGGCGCTGCCGTCGGCCAGGGCGCGGATGGCGTTGACCTGGTCGCCCGTGGGCGCGTGGTACGGCTTTTTGCGAGCGAGCACGACCACCTGCTTGAAGCGTTCGTACTCCCCGTCGGGGAAGCGGCGGACGATCAGGTGCTCAAAGTGCCCGGCCAGGCGGCGGGCGGCGGCCTCGTAGCCGAGCAGGTGGCGGGGGACGACGTAGACGAGGATGCCGCCCTCGACCAGGGTCGGGGTGGCGGTGCGCAGGAACTCGATCTCCAGTCTGCGGCTCTCCCCGTCGAGGTCGTGATCGTAGGGGGGGTTGAGCCAGAGGAGTGAGACCGATTCCGCGTCCACGCGGGTCTGACGCCATCCGGCGTTGATGACCTGGTCCATCACCCGGGCGGCCTGCTCGGCCCGGTGGGGGCTGAGCTCGACGCCCCAGGTCTGGCAGCGGCCGCCGACCAGGTGGGCGAGTTGTGCGGCTTCTCCCTTGCCACAGCAGGGATCGAGGAGTCGCCACTTTGGTTCCTCTCCGGCAGGCGGGGTGAGCCAGGCGGAGAGCAGTTGGATGACCACAGGCGGGGTGGGAAAGTACCCCATCTTGATCGCGTTCATTAGACGTGCCATTGGTTGTACCTCCAATTGGTGTGGTATATGGGGCGGAGGCACACGCACGTTTCCCCTGGAGGGGACGTGTGCGCACCCCCGCCGGGGTTCAGGTAGTTATTACACAGAGTCACACAGAGAAGGCACAGAGAATCACAGAGCTTCTTTGTGTTCCCGGTTATGCCTGAGCAGCAGTTACACTAGATGGACAGCTCGCCGCTCTGGATCAGGTCGGCGACGAGTTGCAGCCAGCCCTGCTCGGTGATGAGGAAGGCTTTCTCCACGTCCCCACCGTAGAGGCAGGGGGTGAGCAGCACGTCGTCACGGATTCCGTAGCGCCGGAGGGTTTCGCCCCACTCCGGCAGGACGGGGATGGGGAGCAGGGCGTTGAGCCGGGCGGCGAACATCGTCCCCAGGTCGAGGGCTGCTTCGTCCAGCAGCTTGGGGATGAGCAGGTAGGCGCGTCCTTCGGCCTCCTGGCCGGTGGCCCGGCGGTCGGTGATGATGAGGTGGTAGAGGTTGGTATCGGCGTCCACGGCGGCGGAGAAGGTGGTATAGTTGTGGGATGAGCAGGCGAAGTGGTGTTGGCCGCCTCCGTTGACGCTGACGGTCTGAGAAGAGCCGCTGTTGTTGAGACTGCCCCATAGGGAGCGTAGGGCGGTCTTGTGGCCCGCGACGTGGAGGTAGATCACCTCGTTGGTCTCGGGGTCGAGGGCGTAGCCCACCAGGGGGACGGACACCTCGTCGTTGGCGGCGTGGGTGAGGGGAAAGACTCCGTCGTCGGCCCAGGGGTAGGGGAGTGTGGAGTGGCCGTACAGCTCCAGTGGGCAGACGGGGATGCCTGCTTGGGCCAGGTCGGCCCACACGTGGTCCAGGAGGACTTGTTTAGCAGTCTTGCCGTCCAGGGGGATGCGGGTGTGGTACGCGGCTTCCTGCGGTGAAGAGTCGGGGTAGACGGCGACGATGCCGGTGAGGGTGTCCACGGTGGCGTGTCCGAGTCGGGCATATCCCGAAACTGCACGGTAGTCAGTAGTCGGTAGTCAGTAGGCGGTAGTCAGTAGTCGGATGGGAGGAGGAGCGGAGGAGGGGGGAGGACAGGGGGACAAGGGGATAGGGGGACGAGGAGAGGGAGGGCGGAGGTGCAGAGGGGCAGAGGGACAGAGTAGCGAAGGAATGGAAAGACCCCAGGGGTGGCAGGTTCCTGGGGTCTTTGTGGTTTTGTCTACAGTCAGGCGGCGGTTGGGGGGCGGCCTTTCTCGAGGGTGGCGAAGCACGCCTGGGTAGAGGGTACGGTTGGCAGAACAACCGGTTGTATCCTTTTTCAAGGTGCAACAGCTACACGAGCAGCCTCGTGTCGCACCAAGCCGTGGTTAGGCAGCCCTACTTGCACTACCTGATGCCATAGGATTAGAGTCAAGTCTTGAGTAGTTCACAGATTTTGCGGAAATGGAAACCGTGAATCGCAAATACAATAGCCAGCGGGAACAGCCCTGGGCGGTGAAAAAGTGTCCATAAGAGGAGATTCCAATAATGTGCACGTGCTTTGTCTATGATACCCAGGTGGTATATGGAACGAAAGAACGCCAGGATGTACTCAAAGTCCAGCGGGGTATTTACCTTTGGCAACTTGTACTCGCGCAAGAAAGTCTTGACGCGCTGATAGTAGTGATCGGGTGAGTAAATGTGTCGCATGATGCTTTTGTATCCCTCGCGCAACGTGTCCAGGTCCATCTTGGGGATAATGTTCGTTGTGCCGTCTACATTGTCCCCCGACATTTGATTGACCAGGCGGCTCTCTTGCTTCAGACGTTCGTAAAGCCGCGTGCCAGGCGGGGCCTGAAGCAGGCCAACCATCGCCGTCACAATCCCGCTTTTCTGAATGAAATCAATTTGCCGCTGGAAGATGGAGGGTTTGTCACTGTCAAAACCGACGATGAAACCTCCCTGCACCTCCAGTCCAGCCCGCTGGATGCGTTTCACATCTTTGACCAGGTCACGGTTCAGATTTTGCTTCTTGCTACATTCGGCCAGGCCATTCTCATCCGGTGTCTCGATTCCGATAAAGACCTTGTTGAACCCCGCTTCGACCATCATGTGCATCAATTGCTCATCGTCAACCAGATTGATGGACGCTTCTGTGTTGAACGATATCCCCAGTTTGTCTTGCCGCCATTCGATCAGGGCGGGCAACAGCTCGGTCTTGAGATGCATCTTGTTCCCAATGAGGTTGTCGTCCACGAAAAAGACGCCCGAACGCCACCCCAGGTCATAGAGACTGTCCAGTTCGGCCATGATCTGCTGGGCTGTCTTGGTGCGTGGTCGGTGGCCCAATAACACCGTCACGTTGCAAAAGTCGCAATTGTAGGGACAGCCTCGGGAAAATTGGACACTCATCGCAGCGTACTGGTCCATATCGGCTAATTCCCACAGGGGAACCGGCGTCTTGTGGATGTCGGCAAAGTCGGATGTCGTGTAGACACGCCTGGCGCGTCCCTGCTCCAGATCCGCCAGAAAGGGTGGCAGGGTCAACTCGGCTTCGTTTAGCACAAAGTGATCAACCGCCTCAAATTGCTCGTGCTCGATCGTAAAGAGCGGTCCTCCGGCGACGACTTTGACATTTGCCTCTTTGCATTGGGCAATGATTTGACGTGCTGACTCCCTTTGCACGGTCATACCACCGATAAACGCATAATCAGCCCACGCCAGGTTTTTCTCAGCGAGTTTTGTCACATTGGTGTCAACCAGGCGCTTGGCCCACTCTGGCGGCAGCATCGCGGCAACTGTCAGCAGGCCCAGCGGTGGCGAGGATGCCTTTTTGCGTACGAATTTGAGTGCGTGTCTGAAACTCCAGAATGTGTCTGGAAACTCGGGATAGATCAGTAAAACGTTCATTAGCTTTTCTCCACTCATTGGTTGTTCTCCATCAACAATTCCCGTTATGGGAAAACGCCAGGTTTTAACCGCGATTTAGCAATCGCGCAGGATGCTTTCCGTGGCGCAATGTACACGATTTGGAAATCGCGACTACAAATTCGACGCGCCGCAGTGGGGCGGAGCGGAGTCCGAGGCGGGCGCAGCCAAAGGATTACCAGTGACGCACGTCTGGGTAGGAGCCTGTCCTGAGCGCAGCCGAAGGATACGGTTGGCAGAACAACCGGTTGTATCTCTCTTTCAAGGTACGTTATGGTCGGCGGGGCGGTCACCCACCCCGCCGCCACTACCGAACCCCGCGTGATGGTTTCCCGATCACGGGGCTCTTCAGTCACACGAGTCCTTGTCATTGGCACTCCATTGAGAGCAATTGCTCACTCTCAGAGCTTGGCATATGTTCTTTCTTGAGTTGGACGATGCGTCCGGCTTTCGATACGCGATAGACAGTCGCGTTCGCCTAAAGCCCTGGCTCTCCGAATCCCTATGCCCTCTCGTGTACCGGCCCTACGTCTGCATATCCTCACCATTACAATGAGGCATTGGCTTCTTAGGGTATCCTACTCCGCCAAGGCTTGCGGCCTGGCCGCCTGCTCCAGAGACCCTTCACTTCGTTCAGGGCAAGCTCTGAGAGAGCACCTGGCGCTTCAAGCGCTTGCTTTCCGTGTCTTGCCGTCGCTCGAAGACGACG
>CAYMWP010000187.1:0-6806 GCA_964393895.1 uncultured Anaerolineales bacterium
TGCGTCCTAGTCCCTGTTCCGGGAGTCAAGTGTTAATTTTGTCAGCCAATCAGGTTTCACGGAGAAGAAAGTATACCCCTGCCGTTACTACTCAGGTCAAGACCTCCGAGGTCTGCGACAGGCATTCTGCCCACTGCGACCGTCGAAAAAGGCCGGGATTTCACGCCTGAACGGGTTTTGCAAGACCTCGGAGGTCTGAGCGCGTGCCAGGCTGAGTAGTTGCCCCCCGCCAAACGGCGCCCAGGACACAAGCTCATATCCTCGTTTCTCTGCGAATCTCTGTGTCTTTGTGATCTCTGTCAGGACCACCCTGCTGGGTAGTTATCTAAAATCTGTTAAATTCTGCCAGTCTGTGTTTTTATTGAACCTCTCTACCCGGCCGGCAAAGTGAAGAAAAAGACGCTGCCCTGGTCAACCTCGCTCTCCACTCCCACTTGCCCGCCGAGCTTTTCGACGACGCGCCGCACGATAGATAGCCCCAACCCGTGCCCTCTGCGCACCTGGCCGAACTGGGGGAGCGGTGTGAACAGGCGCGCCTGTTCCTCTGGCGTGAGACCGGGGCCGTTGTCGCGCACCCAGAAGCGGACGAACGAATTACGAATTGCGAGTTGCGAATTGCGAGTTGCGCCATTCGCTATTCGCTCATTCGTCCATTCATCAAAACCTAGCTCGATACGCGGCGGTATCCCACCCTCCGCTCTTCCTCCGTAGGCGAGGGCATTGCTGAGATAGTTGACCCACACCTCCTCCACCCACGGCCCATAGCCAGACGCCACCGGCCAGGTTGCGGGTAGCATGACGTCGGCTCGACTTTCCTCGATCGTGTGCTCCAGCCGTTGCAGGGCTTCGGCCACGATGCCGGCCATATCCAATGGCTCTATCTCTACTTCTTCCAACTTGCGCACTACGGCCAGCAGCAGCAACTCGCTGATGATACTGCTCATCTTGTGCCCGCTCTGCGCAATGGTGCACAGGTGACGATCCAGTTCGTCGTCCGATAGATCGGGGCGGACTGCCTGGAGAACCTCGGCAAACCCTACGATGCGGGCCAGGGGATTCTTGAGGTCGTGGGCCACGGTGTGGGCAAAGGCGTCCAGCTCTTCGTTGCGCGCTTGCAGTTCGGTGGTGCGTCGGCGCAGTTCCTCGACCAGCCTGGCGTTTTCAATGGCTATGGCGGCCGAGGCGGCCAGTGGCTCTAGCAGCGTCAGATCGGATATGGTGAAGCGGTCTGGCTCTGTATCGGTGGCCTGGAGCACGCCGATCACGTCGTTCTTGACCCGTAACGGGACGCTGAGGATGGAACGCAGCCCGAGCCTGGTTTTTTCGTCTACGCCGGCAAAGTAGCGCCCGTCGGTCTGCGCGTTGGGCACGATCAGGCTTTCGCCGCTGTGGGCCGTCCAGCCGACGATCCCTTCTCCTGAAGCCAGCCGCCACCCGCGCATGATCTCGCTCTTGGGGCCAATGGACTCGAGGCAGGCCAGTTCTCCCGTCTCCGCATCGGTCAACCAGATCGAGCAGGCGACGGCGCCCAGCAGGCGGCGCGCTTCTTCCAGGACGGTGTCGAGCACCTGATGCAGCTCGAGGGTGGAACTTAGCGCGTGGCTCACCCGGTTGAGTAGAGCCAGATCGCGGTTGCGCTGCCGCAATGCCTCCTCCGCCAACTCGTGCTCGATGATCTCCCGTTGGAGTTTCTCGTTAGCTCTCACGAGTTCAGCAGAGCGTCGTTCTACCAGCTCCTCGAGATGGTCGCGGTATTGCCTCAACTCTTCCTCGGTCCGTTTGCGCTCTGTGATATCGGTCAAGACGGAGAGCACGCCGGTAAAGCTCTCGCTGTCAAAGAGCGGGTGGGCGCTGACGATGACGGGCACGCGCTGGCCGTTCTTGGCCAGCAAAATCGTCTCGTAGCGGCTGGAGACATCGCGGGGACGTTTGGAGGTTTCCTTTTCAACTTCTGCTACGTGTTCGGGGGCTACGATGGCGGTCCAATGTCGGCCTTTCAGATCCTCGGTGGTGTACCCCGTTACCTCGGCGGCCTTGGGATTGGCGAACGTAAAGTATCCGTTCTCGTTTTCTATAAAGATGCTCTCTTCCACATTCTGTACGATGCCTTCGTTAAAGGCCCGCAGTTTCTCACTCTCCTCGTACAGGCGGTGGTTCTCTGCGGCGATGCTCGTTTGGAGCTGGCTGAAGCGGTATTGCATAGCCATGAGCACCGCCAGCGTCAGCAAAAAGGAGACGCCTCCGCTCGTCCAGTCTGCCAGCCGCAGGGTATTATCGTGACAGACGAGCCACCCGGCCATCCATCCCAGGTGGGCGGTGGCGGCAAAAGCGGCAAAGGTGAGCGTACTGAGAGCAGCCATCGCCAGACTGGCGCGCCAACTGAGCAGGATCAGGGTCAGTATGGGCGCCGTCAGGAGATACATCCGCCCGTCTCCCGCCAGCCCGCCGCGGGCAAGGGCCAGCACCCCGGCTGCATAGATCAACAGCAGCAGGCCACACGCCCGCAGGCGGAAATCGAGACGGCGGAAGAGCGCCAGCCCCACGATGAACAGATAGATGATCAGAAAGGTCAGCGCCGCCGGCCATTGATCCGGCTTGCGAAATGCCTCGTGAACGACGATCAGAATCTCTGGTGCAGCGACGATGGAGGTTACGGTCAGCAACGTGTCCAGCACCCTGACGCGCCACGTGCGCAGCTCGACCGTGACGTCGAGCGTCGTGTTACTGGTCATATCTCTCCTGCGCTCGATTCTGGCCCGAGGTCTCCCTCTGTGCCGTCCAGGCCAGTTGACGCTGGATGGCGTCCGGGTAAGTGGCCGCCAACCGAAGCGCCGCTCCTACGCTCTCGTGGCGGCTTGCCTCTCGCCCGCCACCCCCAAACTCCCCTCTTATCCTCTTGCCCCCGCTTCCTGCCTCCCGCCTCCTGCTACCTCTGATAGTGCATCGCCACATTCTCCGCTATCCCGATACCGATCATGGTCGTCAACAACGCGGCGGGGCCGTAACTGATAAAGGGCAATGGCAGACCCGCTATGGGCAGCATCCCCAGGTTCATGCCGATGTTGACGATGAACTGGAACAGGATCATTGCCAATGTTCCCGTTACCAGCAACCTTCCAAAGCTATCCGGCGAGATCAAGATGATGCGCAGCAAACGCAGGAACAGCACCAGGTAGAGGGCGAACAGCAACATGACGCCGGCAAAGCCAAGCTCCTCGGCGGTGACGGCAAAGATGAAATCCGTGTGCCTCACCGGCAGATAACGGAGTTGGCTCTGTGTGCCCTGTCCGAACCCTTTTCCCCACGGGCCGCCCGAGCCGATGGCGATGAACGCCTGCTCGATCTGGTACCTGACGTTGGGGTCATTGCTGGGGTTGATAAAACCCAGCACGCGCCTTTGCATATACTCGAACTCGAGCAGCCCGGCCAGCTTCCAGAGGGGGTAGACCGCCCCCAGAGCCGCCACCGCCGTCAGCACCAGGTAGCGCACCGACATGTCCGACTCGAACAGCATGGCCAGCCACATGGCGACGAGCACGGCGGCGGTCGCCATATCGGGCTGCATAAAGACCAGCGCCGCCAATACCAGGGTCATGGCGCCGGAGGCCAGGTAACTGACGAAATCGGGGCGCTCGGCGGTCGTTTCGACCATGCTCGTCTTGGGCGCGCCGAAGAGGGGGGTGGCGGGGGGTTTGCGCCGCCGCCGTCGCTTGCTGAGAACGGCGCCCACCGAGATCGTGAGCAAGACCATCGCCGGAAACGCAGGCTGGAGGCGAAAGACGCCCAGGTCGAACCAGCCGATCATCTCGCCCGTGACCTCGTCTCTCGCACCGAAGAAAAAGACGAGCACCAGCAGGGCGACGGCCGCCAGGTAGGCCAGCCACCCAAAGTCGCCGAGCCACTCATAATCGCGGGGAAAAGCGGCCAGTAAGAATATGACGCCTATCCCGGCCGCTCCCAGGATCGCCTGGCGCCGCCACAGGTTTTGCAGGTCTGGATCGGGGCTACCCTGGTTGGTGCTATAGATCATCGCCGCGCCGTAGGCGGTCAGTAAAATTGTCGCCAGAAGCAGCACGTAATCAAAGCGCCGCCAAGTGCGTGATTTGGTCATTCTATCTCTTGCGTCGTCCGCGCCCAACTGCCAGGGGGATGTCGGCGACCAGACGCGATTCTTGCGCATCCTGGGAAAAGGTCACTTGGACGTCCTCGGCATCAATGGCGATGTGACGCGAGATCACGGTGATGATCTCATCCTTGAGCGTGTCGAGCAGCCCCGGAGGGATGTTGGCCCGGTCGTGGGCCAGTACCAGGAGCAGCCGTTCTTTGGCGACCTGGCCACTAGATGATTTGTAGCGGCGACCCAGTAGGCGTTCGAGAATTCGCATGGTTAATCCCCCTCCGAGCGCATAAAACTAAAGAGCCGTTCGAGCACCCCTTTCTCTCGCAAGGTCAGGAACGGCACGTCCGCTCCCAACAACCGGTTGGCAATGTTGTGAAACGCTTTGCCCGCCAGGGAGCTATCGTTGGAAAAGGCGATGGGTTGCCCCCGGTTGGCAGAGACCAGGATGGACTCGTCCTCCGGCACGATCCCAATGAGGTCAACGGCCAGCAGTTCGACGACATCGGCGATGGCCAGCATCTCGCCGCGCTCCACCATCTCTGGCTTGATGCGGTTGACGATCAGGCGCGCGGGGCCTTTCTCCTCCGCTTCGATGAGGCCAATGACGCGGTCCGCGTCGCGCACGGCGGGCACCTCTGGGTTGGTGACGATGATGATCTCGTCGGCCGGCGCGACGGCGTAGCGAAAGCCCTGCTCGATGCCGGCGGGTGAATCAATCAGGATAAAATCGTGTTGCTCCCGCAGCTCGTCACAGATGCGCACCATGTCGTCGGGTTGGACCGCGCTCTTGTCACGGGTCTGCGCGGCCGGCAGGAGAAATAGCTCGGAAAGCCGCTTGTCGCGCACCATCGCCTGGCGCAGCCGGCAACGCCCCTCGATCACGTCCACCAGGTCGTAGACGATGCGGTTCTCCAGGCCCAGCATCACGTCCAGGTTGCGCAGGCCGACGTCGGCGTCAATGACCACCACGCGCTGCCCCTGCATCGCCAGCGCGACGCCCAGGTTGGCGGCGAGGGTTGTCTTGCCTACCCCGCCTTTACCAGAGGTAACTGTGAGTGCTTTTGCCGCCATTGATTCTCCTTTATTCCGCCCTTTCAAGAAACCAGGTTTTCGTGCAACCTACGGTTGCCGTAAGCGCAGGCGCTTCTGCTTCGCCCGCAGCGACGAAAACGCGGTTTCTCATTTGCCGCGCCAGGGCACGGCCACGATCTGTCCCTCGCGCACCGAGGCCATCTCTGGCCTCGGTGCGCGCCGCTTATCCTCCGGCGAGCGGGCGATGTGCCCGGCGATGCGGAGTTGCGTCGGGGCCAGGTCGAGGCCGCAGATCACGGCCCCGGCGTCTCCCAACGCCCCGGCGTGCACCACCCCGTGCACCCGCCCCCATACCACGATGTCGCCGCCGGCCACCACCTCTGCCCCCGGGTTGACGTCGCCGATGACGACTATGTGTCCCGGGTGGCGCAGGCTCTGGCCGGAGCGCAGCGTGCGCCGCACGACCAATCCCTCTGTAACCTCGCCTGGCGGCTGTCCGCCAGGCGGCTGTCCGCCAGGCGGCTGTCCGCTTTCCTGTGGCGCGGCTTCCTCCGTCCGTGGAGCCGGCGGGCCAAGCTCAATCACCAACCCCAGCTCCTGTGCGGCCGCTTCCGTGGCTGCGTCCGTGCTGATCACCGCCCACAGGCCAACCTGGTGGCGGACCAATAACGCCTGCGCTTGCTCGATTTGAGAGCGGTTCAGCACCCGCGCGCCCACGTCGAGAGCGACGCGGCCGCCCCTGAAGAATGAGGGACTCTCGCTGAGCCGGGCTTCCAGGGCGAGCAGTTCGGCGCTCCAGTGATCCCCTCCCAGGGTGATGAGCAATCCCTGGCGGATACCTTTGATAGCGATTCTGTCTGGGTTCATCGCTCTCGTCTCCAGATTCCCACCAGCATCATCCGCTGCCTGGGTGTGGAAGAACGCGGAGCTGAGTTGACTTGATCATATTATACCAAAAAGTCAGATTTCTGTAACGAGGCATCTATTCCAAAAGCAGCAAGATGGCGCCTTGTCCTATGATCGGCGCGCCTCCGCGCTGCGGGTTCTGACAACCAGCGCGACCAGCGCACCCACTATTACATATCCCAGTCCAAGCGCCACAATGATGAACTTGGGCACAGCGCACCACCAGGCAACCACAGGCCACGCTGCCTGATCTGAGCCCAGGAGAACGCGGATCAGTCCATAATTCTCTACCGCATCCAGCAAGGCCGCCGCAAATTGCGCCCAAGCCAAGACCGCCCCTATCCCAGGGAGAAACTTGACCCGCCGCGCCAGGCTGCGGGCCACCAGCACACACCCCAATGAGATGGCGCTTGCATAGGCCACGAGGAAAAGATAGTCGAGACCCAGGCTCAGACCGGCATAGACCCGTCCCTCCTGCCCCCACGACTCGACCATTCTCTGAGCCGGCGCAAGCTCTCCCGCAAACTCGAACGACACTATTCCCATTGGCGCAGTCTCGGTGTTCAGAGGGGCGCCAAGCGCCTGTAGGCTCGCCAGCACTATGAGCGTGAGAGCGAAAAGGAATATGAACGCGATTTTTTGCCCCGATTCGGACAGCCGTGCGAAGGGATACCGAGGGTTGCTTTGCTCAGGATTATGTGAATTAGTCATTGTTCCAGATCTTTCTCAATTGACATGGATGTGTTTC
>CAYMWP010000188.1:0-6686 GCA_964393895.1 uncultured Anaerolineales bacterium
TGGCCTGGCATAGAATTCACCATAGTGGTCACGGATTACGCGAATGGTGAGTACTGAAATGAAATACACCCAAATCATAATTTACCGGTTACTACCTCGACAATGTCACATTTGTCATTGCGAGGGCGCGAAGCGCCCGAAGCAATCTCCGAACAGCGAAATGAGATTGCTTCGCCGCCTCTGGCGGCTCGCAATGACGGGTAAAGTGGCTCAATGTGGCTCCTTGCTGAAATGTGACATTGTCGAGCTACTCAGCCTATGGTTACAGAGTTTCGCAGAGTGCTTCACAGAGATACACAGAGGAAAATCCGGTTTTTTGTCAGTCCTCTGTGATTCTCTGTGTCCAAACCGGGATTGCTTGAGTAGTAACATTTACCGTATCCAATCAGGCTGTCTGTTCACATTCCCTCACATTTCCAACAATCGCCTCACCACCCCCACCGCCTCGTTCGCGTTCTCGGCATAAGCGTCCGCGCCGATGGTCTGCGCCCAATCCGGGCTGGTCGGTGCGCCGCCGACGACGACCACGACCCGCTCCCGCAGGCCGGCTTCCTTCAGCGCCTCGATGACCGCCTCCTGGTTACGCATCGTCGTCGTCAGCAACGCCGAGAGTCCGACGACGTTGGCGCCGGCCTCTTTCACCCGCTCGACGAACTCGCCTGCGGTCACGTCCACCCCCAGGTCGTGCACCTTAAAGCCCGAGGCGCTGAGCATCGTTCCCACCAGGCTCTTGCCGATCTCGTGGATGTCTCCCTCGACGGTGCCGATGACGACAGTGCCCAATACCTCTCGCTGCTCCTGGCGCTCTATCAACACCGGCTCGAGCACCGCCATCGCCCCCTTCATCGCCTCGGCCGCCATCACCAGGTCGGGGATGAAATACTCGCCGCTCTCGTACTTGTCGCCGACTATTTGCATAGCGGGGTTGAGTGCTTCGTCAATGGTGGTCAGCGGCGCTATGTCTGATTCCAGTGTCTGTGTCGCCAGTTCCCGCGCCTGATCGGGTAATCCCTTGATGACGGCTTCTTCTAATTGTGTCAAAACTTGGGTCATCTCTGTCTCCTTGTGCGAATGTGCGCATTACGAATTGTGAATCACGAATTGCGGCTCGGCAGTTGATCCATCCCGGCGGCTTGGGCCGCTCGCAGGGTGATGGCTTCCAACTCGCGCTCGACCTCGGCCGGCAGCTCCTTGGGCTCGTAGGCGGCGATGACCTCCTCGACGCGCCGATGGGCGCGCTCGGCGGCATCCGGCCCACCCTTGGCCTCCCAGTCGCGGCGAAAGTCACGGTCCACCACCGGGCTGGGAATGAACAGTTCCTCGCGGAACCAGCGCCGCGTGTGCTCCGTGGTCAGGAAATTGCCCGCGTGCCCCACCTGGCGGACGATTTCCAGCGCCAGCGGCGTCTCCCGCTCGACCATCCCTTTCACCAGTCGCTTGGCCATCCCCACGATCTCGGCATCAATCGCCAGTTTTTCCAGGCTGAAGCAACTTTCAAAGTCGAGCATGCCGGGGCCAGAGATCATGTTGATGCCCGTCAGCGCCGCCATTGTCGCGCCGATGCCCGACTCAAACCCGCATTGAGTGTCCACGATCTTGGCGTCGGACATCCCCAGGTAGGCGTGGGTCGGCATCCCCAGGTACTTGCCCACCTCGGCGTAGGAGCAATCTATCATGATCGTCTCTATGGCGCCCATCGGGGTGGTGCCCGTGCGCATATCAAAGGCCGATGGTGAGCCGCCCCAGACGATGGGCGCGCCGGGGTTGACCAGTTGGTGGATGGTGACTCCGCTCAGACACTCGGCGGCGTGCTGCACGACCGCGCCCAGGAGGGTCGCCGGGCCGGTGGCCCCCGTCAGCGGCATGCTGACCAATTCCGCCGGGATCCGGTACTGGGCGCAATCCATCAGGTTCTCGCAGGTGATGTCGGACCATAGCAGCGGTGGGGAGGGGCAGACGTCAAAGACAGCCCGGGGCTTTTCGGCCAGGGCTTTCTCGCTGCCGGTCTCTGCCACCAACAGATCCTTCATCACCGACCAGGTCTCGATGGCGAACGCGCCGGTGACGACCGGCTTGCGGGTGTGGAGGAGAACCAGGTAGAGCCGGTACAGGTCGGACACCTCCTGCGGAACGTCCGCGCAGACCAGGGACGTGGCGACGGCGTCTAGCGCGTCCAATCCATCGGCCAGCTTGATGAAACGGACAAAGTCGGCCGTGACCGGCTCGCGCGAGCGCTTGGCGCCGTGGTCTATGATCTCGATGGCCGCCGATCCGGGGTCGAACTGTACGTCGTCGTCGCCATAGTGCACGGCCGGTTGGCCGTCGGCGTCGTAGAGGTAAAAGGACGATGGGGCCGTCTCGACCGCCCGGTGGGCCAGTTCCGCCGGGATGCGGGCCACCTGGGTCTCGAAATTCACCTCGGCGCCGTGCTCGGCCAGAAGGCGCAGCGCGCGCTCCGAGTGAACGCGCACGCCGGGGGCCACCAACAGATCGTAGGCCTCCGAGACGACGCGCTCAATGGTCTCTCGAGGCAAAAATTGTATACGAGGTCGCATAGCTGTTTTGACTCCTTTGCGGTAAAAGTGATAGTGGGTCAGGCTTCCGAGCCCGAGAGCAGACTGGAAAGTCTGCTCCACGGGCTACTTTTGCCTCAACGCATTATTTCCCTGCAACTCACTTTCAATAAAGTATAACTGGGAATATCTTATTTGGCAATCCGATCCGATCACCACACGAGAGCGCCAGGCACAGACGTTGGGGACAGTTCCCAGGCGTAAGGGCAAGAGGGGATTGCAGTATCTCCCTCAATTCTCCGTCTCTACCCACATCCGCGCCCCATCGCTGACGAGTTCGATCACTCCTTGCTCGTCGGTGCGGTAGACGGACAACTCGCCCAATCGCTCCAGTACATCGGCGCAGGGATGCCCAAAGCGATTTTCCGCCCCCACGCTGATGACGACCACTTCTGGTTCTACGGCGTCCAGAAACTCCTGGGTCGTCGAACTGCAACTGCCGTGATGGGCCGCCTTCAGCACCGTGCTCGCCAGCCCGACCCCCTGCGCTGCCAAGCGGCGCTCCACCTCCGCCTCAATGTCCCCCGGCAGCAACACCGATACCCGCCCATAGACCAGCCGCGTCACCACCGAGTTGTCGTTAGCATCTTCCAGCAACTCTGCCCCAGGATGCAGCACGGTCATCTCCAACCCCTCATCGAGCGCCAGCTCCAGCCCCGCTTCTCCCCGGTAAACGGCCGCTCCCTCCGACGCCAACAGTTGCAGCCAATACTCGTACACCTCGGACTCGCGCTCCTGCTCGCGGTAGATCACCCTGTCTACCCGGTACCGTTCCAGCACTCCCACCAGCCCGGTGACGTGGTCAGAGTCTGGATGGGTGAGTATCACCAAGTCCAGCGTGCGGTCCCAGAAAGGCATCTGTCGTCCCAGTTGAGAGAGCAAGATCGTCTCGCTGGGGCCGCCATCCACTAACACCTGCTTACCGGAGGGAGTCTGGATAAAGATGGCGTCCCCCTGTCCCACGTCGAGAAAGACGACGTGCAGGCGACCGTCGGGCAGGCTGCGCCAGGCAAAGAAGGCGAGTATCAACAGAACGCCAGCGCCGCCGGCGAGCACTTTGGCCTCCAGGCGAGAGGAGAACTTGGCCCACAACTCGCTGCGTCGCTGCCGGGTCTGCGCCAGCCACCAGGTGAGGGAACCCAGTAGAGCGTAATATGCCCACACCATCCAGCCCTCCATCTTGAGCGGTAGCGAGGCGAATGGCGCCCGCGCCGTCAGCCGCACCATCTCGATAGTGAAGGTTAGGAACACCCAGGCCACCCAGCCGACGACTTGTCCCAGCGGCAAAAAGACCAACCCCAGCAACGTGGCAACGCCTCCCCAGATCATGACGAACGACTGAACAGGCAGGATGAGAAAATTGGTGAGCAATGTCACCAGGGAAAGCCGCCCAAAGTAGTAAAGTATAATTCCGATGGTGGTAATTTGCGCCGCCAACGTGACGAGCAAGGCCTCGCTGATCAGGCCGACTATCTTGCGGGCGCGTTCGGCGGACGTAACCCGCGCCAACATCCGTTCGAAGGCTCTCTCCAATGGCTCCGCATAGAGCACCAGTCCAATCGTGGCGGCGAAACTGAGCAAAAAACCAACGTCCCACAAAGTGTAGGGGTTCCACGCCGTCATTCCGATGGCGGCTGCGGCCAGGGAGACGGGGGCAAAGGTACCCCGCCTCAGATGCCGGCCCCACAGGTAGAGGATACCCATCAGCGCCGCCCGCACCACCGCCGCCGATGCGCCGACGAATATGGTGTAGACCACCACCCCCACGATGGCGACCCACACCGCCCGCCGCTCGTCGAACAGTCGCTCCGCCAGCCCGGCAAAGATGCCAGAGATAATGGTAATGTTGAACCCCGAGATAGCGATGATGTGGGTCGTGCCGGTGGCGGCGAAATCCTCCATCAGATCGGCCGGGATGCCGGTCTCGACACCCAGCAGGATGCCGGTCAGCAGCGCCGCCTGCGGCTCGGGCAAAATGCGGGCAATGACGGATTGGGCGTACCGTTTGAAGGCAAAGAGGTAGTACAGAAGCGGGTTGGCCTGGTTCTCGGCCAGCGGCGCGACGTGAGCGCGCTGGATCAGCGAGTGGATCCCCTGCCGGGCCAGGTACTCTTGGTAAGAGAACTCTTCAAAGACAGGCGGCATCTCCAGCAGCCCTTCGACCCGCACGCGGTCGCCGTAGTGACGCTGCGAATAACGCTCTGCCTTGACCAACACCAGCCCATCAATGTCCAGCTCCGCGCCGTCGGGCAATGTCAGCCGTTCGGCCCGCACACGCAGGTTGGTGTAATAATCCCGCACGTCCGGCTCGCCCACCACGACGCCCTCCAGCGTCACCCAGCCGACGTCGTTGTAGGTCGCCAGGGAGGTCTCGTCGAAATGGGGGACAGCAAGGAGGAGGCGGCCCGCACCCAGGGCGAGCGCCAGCGTGCACAGTGCGCCCAGACGGACGCGACGGTCGTCCTGCCACAACAAGAGGCCCAAGCAGGCCACCAGACCGAGCGCGGGCAGCGCCTGCCAGGGCAGGTTGGCCGTATTGGCGAGCGAGATGCCCGCGAGCCAGGCGAGGGCCAGGTAAACGAGGAGCACTGTGGCTACCCTTTGAACGTATCCACTCGAAAATCCGGGGAAAGAAGCCAGGTTCTCGTCGCTTGGCTTGCGGAAAAACCTGACTTCTCACCCACCAAACCCTGGTCTACTGAAAAGATACTTGTGAACAAAATATCCTTCACATCTGGCATGGTATCAGTATGGTGCAACTTTGCCAGTGGTCAATGTGGAGACCACGCTCGGCCCGCCCCCGCCACCTCGTAGAGCGCGCCTCCACGCGCGCAGCGCGTTCTTACCACACGCGGCAGATCAACCCTTTCAGATACGCCCCCTCGGGAAAGGTCAGCGCCACAGGATGATCGGCCCCTTGCGCCAGATACCCCACGATCTGCACCTCTCGCTCTGCGTCCACGGCCGCGCCGAAAACGATCTTTTGGAACAGGTCGGCAGAGATCGCGCCTGAGCAGGAGCAGGTGAACAGCACGCCGCCAGGGCGGAGCAACTGAAAGGCCAACAGGTTGGCGTCTTTGTAGGCTCGCGTCGCTCGCTTCACATCGCGCTGCCCGTGGGCGAACTTGGGCGGGTCGAGCACGATGACGTCAAAGCGCCGCCCTGTAGCGCGGTAGCCGCGCAGCACGCTAAAGACGTCCCCCTCCACGCACTCGACATCGCGCTTCTCCAAACCATTGAGCGCCAAGTTGCGACGGGCCAACTCCAACGCCGGCGCAGAACTGTCAACCAGCGTCAACCGCGCCGCTCCGCCCGCCGCCGCATAGAGACCAAAACCCCCGCTATAGGCGAACGCATCCAGCACCTCCGCCCCATCACAGAAACATGCCAACAATGATCGGTTCTCCCGCTGGTCCAAGTAGAAGCCGGTCTTGTGGCCTTGTCGCACGTCCACCAGGAAGCGGCGCCCATTCTCCAATACCTCCACTGTCTCCGGCGGCTCTTCACCCCACAGCAGACCCGTACGCTGTTCCAGCCCCTCCTTTGCCCGCACGTCCACGTCTGAACGCTCGTAAACGCCGCGCACGCCATCCAACAGGCCCGCCAGCAAACTAACCAACTCCTCCCTCCGGCGGTCTACACCCAGGGTGAGGAATTGGGCCACCAGCCAATCCCCGTACCGATCCACGATCAGCCCCGGCAAATAGTCCGACTCGGCGTGCGCCAGGCGATAGGCATTGGTGGAGGGATCGTCGGCCAGGGAGCGTCGGGAGACTAGCGCTTGCTCCAGTCGCTGCCGCCAGAAAGCGCCGTCTATTGACTCCTCCTGTCGCCAGGTCAGCAGCCGGGCCGTGATTTGGGAGTGACGATTGAGGTAGCCTCGCGCCAGCCAGTTGCGGCCTGCGTCGCACACCTCGACGATGTCGCCATCGGACACGTCTCCCTCAATACGCGCAATCGCGCCGGAAAAGAGCCAGGGATGCCGTTGCACCACTGGCCTGGCGCGATTGCGTTTGAGGACAACTGTCCCGCCCATATCACATTTCAGAAACCGGGTGCATCTGCCTCGAAAATAAACGGCACTTAAGCGACGGCTGCTACTTGAAGCTCGAT
>CAYMWP010000189.1:0-6583 GCA_964393895.1 uncultured Anaerolineales bacterium
CACGTCACCCACACGTCGGGCAAAAAGTGCATCTCCACTTTCTTCTTGCCGTGGCCTTTGCACGCCTCGCAGCGCCCGCCCTTGACGTTGAAACTGAACCGCCCCGGCTTGTAGCCGCGCGCCTTCGCCTCCGGTGTCTGGGCGAACAGTTCGCGGATGAGCGTCATCACCTGGACGTAGGTGGCCGGGTTGGAGCGGGGCGTGCGCCCGATGGGGTCCTGGGTGATGTTGATCACCTTGTCTATCGAACGTGTTTTGTTCGCTTGCTCCAATCCCACGATGCGATCGTGCGCGCCGGGCTCCTGCTCTGCGTTGTGCAGCGCGCGGGCCAGCGCCGGATGGAGCGTCTGCGCCACGAGCGACGACTTGCCGCTGCCCGAGACACCCGTGACACAACTGAACAGACCCAGCGGGAAGCGCACCGTCAGGTTTTTGAGGTTGTTCTGCCGCGCGCCGCCGACGACGAGCCACTTGCCGTTGACCGGTCGCCGCTGGCCGTTGGGCGATGCCACTTCGAGCTCTCTGCGCAGGTAGCGCCCGGTCAGCGAGTCGGGGTGCTTTTCGATCTCTTCCGGCGGCCCGGCGGTCACCACCCACCCACCGTTGATCCCTGCGCCCGGCCCCAGGTCCACGAGCCAGTCGGCGGTGCGTATCGTCTCCTCGTCGTGCTCGACCACGACGACAGTGTTGCCCATATCGCGCAGCCGCTCCAGCGTGTCCAGCAACCTCCGGTTGTCGCGGGAGTGCAGGCCAATGCTCGGCTCGTCCAGGACGTAGAGCACGCCCACCAACCCACACCCGATCTGGCTGGCCAGCCGGATGCGCTGCCCCTCGCCGCCGGATAGCGTCGGGGCGGGGCGGTTCAACGTCAGGTAGTGCAGACCGACGTTCATCAGGAACTGGAGCCGTTCGCCGATCTCTTTCAGCACTTCCTCGCCGATCTCCATCTGTTCGGGAGACAACTGCGGCCACAGCCCCTCGACCCATCGAACAGCCTCCCCAATGCTCGCTCCCGTTACCTGGTTGATCGTCCGGCCGCCGATGGTCACGGCCGCGCTCTCCGGGCGCAACCGCTGCCCCTGGCAGACCGGGCAGGTCTGCTGGCTCATAAAGCTGGCGTACCACTTGCGCGTGTACTCTGACTTGGTCTGTCGGTAGCGACGGCAGGTCTCGTTGAGCGTTCCCTCATACGACCATTCGCCTTGCCACGTAGCCCGGTCGCTTTCCGACTGCCACTTGACCTTGACGCCCCCGTACAGGATGGCTTGCTGACATTGCTCGGTTAGTTCGCGCCAGGGGGTGTCCAGGTCATGGCCGAACCTCTCGACGATGCTCTGCGCCACGTGGTACATACCGCTGGATTGTTTCTTGCGCAGCTCGCCCCAGGTACGGACGCCGCCCTCGTGCAAGCTCTTGTCCGGATCAACGAACCGGTTGGGGTCGAACTCAACCTTGGTGCCCAGGCCATTGCATTCAGGGCACATCCCCAGGGGCGAGTTAAAGCTGAACATGGCAGGCGTCAGCTCTGGAAAGCTCAACCCGCACTCGGGGCAGGCGTTCTGTTCCGAGAGCATCAACTCGTCGCCGTTGCCAGAGTCAATGATGACCAGGCCATCCCCCGCCCGCAATCCGGTCTCGACCGAATCGGTGAGGCGAGTGATGAACTCGTCCCGTTCCCTGCCCTCTGCGGAAGGAGCGATCAACCTATCCACCACCAACTCGATGTTGTGCTTCTTTTTCTTGTCCAGCTCGATATTCTCGTCCAGACCGCGCACTGCGCCGTCCACCCGCGCGCGAGCAAAGCCCTCGGCGCGGGCCTGGGCGAACGCATCTTTGAACGTCCCCTTGCGGTTGCGGGCCAGCGGGGCCAACACCTGGAAGCGCATCCCTTCCGGCAGCGCCGCCACCTGCTCCACGATCTCTTGCGCCGATTGGGCCCGCACCTCGCGCCCGCACTGCGGACAATGCGGCGTGCCGACCCGGGCAAAAAGCACCCGCAGATAATCATAGATTTCGGTCACCGTCGCCACCGTCGAGCGGGGATTCTTGCTCACGGCCTTCTGCTCGATGGCAATCGCCGGGCTGAGCCCGCCGATGAAATCCACCTTGGGCTTTTCCATCTGGCCGATGAACTGGCGAGCGTAGGAGGAGAGCGACTCGACGTAGCGGCGCTGACCCTCGGCGTAGAGAGTATCAAAGGCTAACGAAGACTTGCCGCTGCCCGAGACGCCGGTGATTACCACCAACTTGAAGCGGGGCAGCGTCACGTCAATATTCTTCAGATTGTGTTCCTTGGCCCCACGGATGAGGATTTTTTCGGAATACATGGTAACGGCAGGAATTTACAAGATTTGTCGTAACTACTACTCAGGCCGGTGCGGCTTGGCTTGAGTAGTAGTAACGATTGGTTCTCTCAAAAAGTATTTCGGCGGTGACTCTGATTGACGGAGACAAAAGCGTATCCATTATAGCACATTTGTTCTGGCACGCAAGAAGAAAAAGCGGCAACCGCCCCCGCTTTCAGCAAATGGATCCCCAAAGAAGCTGAATCCCAACAGGATGATTTGACCTTTTTCTACAATCCTCGGTTACATAGCCGCTCTCCCCACAATTGTTATGAATGTCCTGGATCTTACAGCAAAAGCGCCAAAAGCGCAAAGAGAGTGTTGACTATTGCGCCAACCTATACTATACTCGCTCAAACATTCATCTTGTGGGTATTCTGTGACGAGTTTTTAGAAATGAATCAAACTGACGAACCAGTCTCGCCCCAATCGCTGCTGACCCTGCTCAAGAGCAGACGCAGCATCCGCCGCTACCGGCCCGACCCGGTGCCGGATGAGATGATCGAGCAATTGCTGGAGGCCGGTCGCCGGTCGCCTTCCGCCAGCAACCGGCAGCCGTGGGCCTTTGTCGTCGTTCGGGACGAGGCCATCCGCCGGGCAGTGGCGCAGCACGCCACCTACTACTTTATCCGCTGGGCGCACGTGGAGGAGGCTCCGCTGCTCATCGTTCTGTGCGGAGACGGTCGCAACCCAGTCTACCGGCAGTTCCTCCACGAGGACGTGGGGCTGGCAGGGTCGCAAATCATGCTACAGGCCAAAGCGTTGGGGTTGGGGACCTGCTGGCTGGGGGGATTGGATCGAAAGGCCATCGCCGCCGTCATCAAGCTGCCGGAGCACTTTGAGGTCATCGGATTGCTGACGGTGGGCTTCCCGGCCGAGGAACCGGAGACCAAGTCCCGCAAGCCGCTGGCAGAGATCGCGCACTATGACGTCTATGGCAGTCAAGAGAAGGGGCAAAACGTGACGCCAGGGCAGGTGCCGGGAGGCCTGCTGAAAAGATTGCTGCGCCGGCTGCGGTTCAAGATTCGACCCTGATGCAGATTAACAAAGCCCCAGCTACCCTGTGGCGACGACTGGCCGCCGCCCTGGGCTGGACGCGGTCGAGCTACGTCCTGATGAGCGGCTTTGCGGCCACCCTGTTCGTGATCGGCGCGATCTGGTGGCCGCTGGCGGAGGATGCCCTATCCTACGTGGACTGGTCACGTCCCCTGTGGCTCCAGATGGATTGGCTGTTGCTGTTCGACTTTGCCGTCATGTCGCTCTTGATTATGGCCGGCGCCGACCTGAAAGCGGACGCACTGCTCGTCTTTGTGGGGCTGGTCGGGGGGCTGGTGATAGAAAGCTGGGGCACCCAGACCGAGCTATGGGTCTACTACACCAGCGAGCGACCGCCGCTGTGGATCGTCCCCGCCTGGCCCATCGCCAGCCTGTCCATTGACCGCCTGACCCGCCTGCTGCAACGTCTGGCGCGGCGCGTGCCTGTTACACGTTCCGCCGCCCCAGTCCTGTATTGGTTGATCTTTCCCACGTTTTACGCGCTGATGCTGGCCTTTGTCTGGCCGACGCGAGATAAATCGCTTACCGCGATGGCATTGCTGTTGTGCGCTCTGCTAACCCTCAGCCCGACCGACCACCCTCTGGCGGTGCTGACCTTCGTCGCCGGGTCGGGCCTGGGTTACTTCTTGGAGCTTTGGGGCACCACTCGTCTGTGCTGGACCTATTACACCCGCCAGACGCCGCCCCTCTTTGCCGTGCTGGCTCACGGCATGGCGGCAGTCGCTTTTTGGCGGGCAGGGCTGCTGGTCAAACAGTTGTGGGGCAGAATGCTGGCAAAGTAAAAGACCCAAAGGGTTTCAGAAAACCCTTTGGGTCTCGGTGAGCGCACCTTACGCCTGATCGCCACTGGCCTGTGACACCCGGGGATGTGGTATCTCCGCTTGGATGAGCAGCCCCCCGTTGGCCTGGTTTTGAAACTTGACGCGTCCTCCCAGCAGCGCCACCCGCTCGCTGATGCCCAGCAGGCCATAGTGTCCCTCGAGCGGGGGTTGCGCGAGATCAAAATCCTCGGCCAGACCCCGCCCGTTGTCAGCAATGGAGAGCATCAACGTGCGCGGTGATGTGTGTTTGAGAGAGATTTCCACTTCACTGGCATCGGAATGCTTGCGCACGTTGCTCAGTCCCTCCTGTACGGTGCGAAAGATGGATAATTCGATGATTTCGGGCAGGCGTCTCAGGTTGCTATCCAAATCGAGGGTCGCGGGGATACCCATGCGCCTGCTCCAATCTTGCGCATAGGACTGGAGCGCTGCGCCCAGCCCCAGACTGTCAATAGTCGGCGGGCGCAAGCTGCCGCAGATGCGACGGAGGTCGGCCACGAGGCTGCGGATACTTTCTCGAGCGCCTGACAATCCCTGGCGAAGCACAGGCGTCGCTGCCTCAGACGCCCCAATTTCCTCCAACTCGTAGTTCACGCTCAGCAGGTCTTGGATCACTTGGTCATGTATTTCGCGGGCCAGGGATTTGCGCTCTTGTTCGAGTTCGGTCAGCAGCCGGCGCTGAGTATCCTGTAAAGCTGCGTTAGCGCTATCGAGCGCACTGATCTGTTCCGCCAACTGGTCTACGAATTGGCGATCCACCGCACCCTGCGCCGCCAGGTCCCGCTCCAAAAGCTCCTGTTGGTGACGCAGCCTTTCTGCTTGCTCACGGACGCGATAGTAGCTATCTAGTGCCCAGATGATGGGCGTCAGTTGCTGGCGATCAGTGGTGCCTACCACGGCAGCCACGATCTCCGCGCGGTCGGTTTCGTCGGTTTGATACTCGGCGACCATACGTCCGAGGCGCAGGACGACGATGCGATCGGTCACGGCCAACAGGTGATCGAGGTTGTTGCTGCTAAAAATGACGGCCGTCCCTTGTTGTTGCCATGTTTGAATCAGAGAGAGCAGCTTTTGTTGGCGCGGATAGCTCAACAACCGCGTGGGGTCGTCAATGACAATCAATCGTGGTATGCAAGTCATTGCGCGGGCGATAGCAATCATCTGACGTTGCTCGCTCGAAAGATTGGCCACCGCCTCGCGCAGAGAGGTGAAGCGCATATCCAATTGTGTCAGGATACGAGTCGCCTCGCGATCCATGCGCTGCCGGTTCGGCACCTTCAACCACTTGCCCCACACAGGCCAACCGATCTCGTTTCCCAGAAAGATGTTGCTGGTAATGTCCAGATTTTCGGCGAGGCTTGGTGTTTGGTGGATGACTTTGATGCCCAGCGCCCGTACGTGGAAGGGCCATTGTAGCTGCCGACCGGCGAAGTATAGATCGCCTCCATCGGGCACGTGGAAACCTGCCAGTAACATGGCAAGCGTCGTCTTGCCCGATCCGCTTTGCCCGGCGAGTCCCACGACCTCGCCAGGGCGGACTTGTAGATTCATTTGCCGCACGACGGGCAGAGTGCCAAAGCTTTTCGAGAGATTGACGGCTTTCAGAAGCGGTCCCATCAAAAAACCTCGTTCTATGGATCGGGCAAGGGCTGACTAAAGTCGTTGGTCTCCCAGGCCCGGATCATGGCTTCCACGTTATTGCGCGTGACGATATCCATACCTGAGCTAATGGAAGGCGGGTACGTCTTGTCATTGACGATGTGGTCATAAATGATCTGGACTGTGTCGTATCCCCAGCCCCAGTATTTTTGCCCCACCAATCCCGAAAGGTACCCGTCGCGCAACAGTTCCAGCTCGACCGGAAGCGTATCAAAGGCGACCGTTTTCGTTTCTCCGCTCAAAGCGGCTTCTTCCCACAAGGGCATAGAGCCACGATCGGCAAAGAGCGGCCACATGCCGACAAAGAACCACCCGTCCAGCTCCGGGTGCGCACGCATCGTCTCCTCCACCACCTGCACTCCCAGGTTGATGTCGTCGTTGCTGATGGCCGTGGCGACGACCCGGATGTTGGAGTAGGGGGCTATGCCATCTTCAAAGCCCCGCACCCGCTCTCCCAAGTTGTACGCGCCAGGGACGCCAGTGAGAATCGCCACCTCACCCTGCTGGCCCATCGCGCGCACCAGCAGGTCTGCGGCGGCCTGCCCCGCCTGGTAGTTATCTATCCCCAGATACGTAAAGCGCCAACTCTGGGGCGAATCGGCGTCCCACGTCATCACCGGTATGCCGGCTGTCACGGCCTTGTTGATAGGGTGTGTATCCCAAATTGTGAGTCTACGCCACCAGAGGCAGCGAATGGTAGTA
>CAYMWP010000190.1:0-6565 GCA_964393895.1 uncultured Anaerolineales bacterium
AACGGGAATTGCTGCTCCGATGTGAAAACGTGAAACGTGAAACCTGTCACGTTTCACGTTTCACGAATCACTTGGCGCAGTTACTAGAAAAGCCCAACCTTGATGGCTTCGCCCGTCTCGGCATCAATGCCCGGCCAGAGCGGGTAAGAGCCCAGCACACCGACCAGGATGATGACGATCATGATCGTCGTCGGGGAGACGTTCTTCTTGGCTACCAGCCACCAGATGAGCAGCACCAGCAGCAACGGCAGGAGGTTGGGCATAAAGCTATCTATGATCGGCTGAAGCTCGAACGGAGTGCCGCCGATCATAAAGGCCACCGAGGTCGAGAGGCTGACAAAGCTGACCACCAGCGTGCCCATGATAAAATTGCCCAGCACGCCGGCCCCAGTGATGACGCGGTTCAGCGTACCGCTCTTGAGGATGTTGGTGACCGCCGCGCGTCCCTGCTTGTATCCCTGCCACCAGAGGAACCAACCGCCGCCCCAGATACCGATCATCATCAAGATGATAAAGACGATGGGACCAAGAATGCTGCCGGTGGTCGCCTGGGCGATGTTCCCGCCCAGGGCAATGCTCATACCGATGGACAGCGCGATGGGGATCAGGATACCCTGCTGAAGCGTGTCGCCGATACCCGCCATCGGGCCCATCAGGCCGGTCTTGACCGCGTTGATGGCGTCGTCGCTGATGTCGGCTCCGGCCGCGCGCTCCTCTTCCATCGCAATGACGATGCCGTTGATCACGCCACCCGCATCTGGCTGCGTGTTGTAAAAGACCAGGTGGCGCTTGAGCGCGGCGCTGACGTCCTCTTTGGTCTTGTACAGTTTCTTGATGATGGGGGTCATGCTGTGCGCAAAGCCCATCCCCTGCATACGCTCCCAGTTGTAGGTCGAGTGAGAGAAACAGAGCCACCGTACAAAGGCCTGGAAGACGTCATTCTGCGTGAGCAGCCCCGGCGACTCGCGTTCCTCGGCCGCCTCGGCCGTCCGCGCGCCGGCAAGTCCCTCCGTGAACAAGACGTGAACGTACGCTACGCAGGCGCCAATGATCGCCATCACCAGCAAATTCGCTCCGCCGCCCATCATCGAGTTTACGGTAAAGCCGACAAAGAAATAGGGCCAGACGTTACCCCGGAACAGGAACTTGAGGTTGAGCGCGATACCCAGAGCAGAGAGCATACCACTGGCAGCGAACAGCCCGCTCATCACCCAGATAGCATTCGCCCCAATCCAGCCCAGCGCTGCGGCGACCGCGGCGGAACCGAGATATGCGGCGATCATCACCGGCACCGCATAGATCAGGAACAGGAAAGGCTGAGAGTAGACATAGTTGCTCCGCGCTACCGCCTCCACGTTCCCTTCCTCGGCGAACTTGTCCGCCCAGTGGGGAATAATGGAGCAGAGCGACATACGCAGCGACCAGGTCAGGCCGCCCAGCAATCCCAGTGGCGCGGCCACCGCCAAGGCCGCATCCACGCCCAGACCACCACCCAACGCCAGCGCCGTACCCAGATAGCCCGCCAGCCCAGGGTCGCCAGGCAGAGAGCCGCCCGCCGAGATCCACCCCAGGTACAGCACGTTGATGTTAGCGCCGATAGCAACGCCTTCGCCGGGCCGCCCCATCACAATGCCGACCAGCGTGCCGGCGACCAACGGGCGATACAGGGCCGTAAAACCGAGGTTGGCGAACCAGGGCGACATGGAGAAATAGTACAGGATGCCGATGATGATAGCCATCACGAGATTCATCCGCATCGGCTGCTCCTGCGTCGCCGGTGCGGCCCTGACCACGACGACGCTCGCCAGCATCAGCACCAAACTGACGGCCATAGCTATGTCGATCTGCTTCTTGCTCGTTTTCATCACTTTCCTCCCTTCAACTTGAATGAATCATAACTTGGCTGCCTGCCTCCCCTACCCTCGACAGGCCAGCTTTTCCCACGGTCAACTACAGTTTACCGACCAGGTCCGAAAACAGTTTTGATTTCTCACCCGGCACGGTCAAGAGGGTGATCTCTATCCCCTCGTCCATCAGGTACTTGAGGATTTCGATCTCTTCTTCCGAGGCGGCAATGTTCTTAAAGATGTTCTTGCGCCCTGGGCCACTGCCGATCCCGCCGACGTTGAGCGCGCGGTACTCTAGTCCACCGTCGTAAAGCCGCTTCGCAGACAGAGGCGACTTTAGCAGCACCATCGTCGTGCCCCAACTGGATGTATCCTCGTTCAGCACTTGTATGCCGCCCTCGACCGAGAACGCGTCCACCTGGAGACCCGGCGGCGCAGCCAAGCCCAACACCTCCACCATGAACGGATCCGCCGCCACACCATCGTCCAAGATGACGATGCGGTCGAACGATTGGTGCTTGCACCATACGGCGATCACCTGCCCGTGAATCATACGATCATCAATTCGTACCAACCCCAACTCTCCTATAGCTCTCACCTCCTTTACATTCACTTGCACAACGTTGGTCCCAGGTTCTTGACCGATTCCCGACCTGCCTGAGCAATATCCTCAGCCAACTCTGCAAGAGTCGCATCGTCTCGAGACATGACCAGCTCCAGCAACATCGGCAGGTTCGCCCCGGTTACGCACTCGACGTTCTCCTTGAGCACCTGACGAGCCGCCACGTTGTACGGCGTCCCACCGAACAGGTCAATCAACACCAGGGTCTCCTCACCAGCGATTTCTCGTAACGCCGCGTCCAGTTTCTCGCCAAAGCTCTCTGGACTTTCGCCAGGCAGAAGGGGAACAGAAAAGAGCCGCTCTGCCGGCCCGGCGATCATCTCCGCCGCCTGGATCAGGGCATCGCCAAGCTCGCCGTGAGAGACCAGCACAATGTTGACCATAGCCATCACCCCAGTTCTTCTAACGATATGCCCAGCCGATACCACTCCCCGCAACAAGTCGCCAGGGAGAACTCGATCACCTCACCCGTGTCCAGGAACGTCGTGCGCTCCGCGCGCAGCACGGCGGCGGGATATGTCAGGTTCAGCAGCTCTATCTCCTGCTGATCTGCCAGAGCGGCGTACACTTGCTCCTCTGCCCGTGCGATCTTGAGGCCGTATTCGTCGCGCAGCAATTGAAACACCGACTCCTGCGCCAGGTTGTGCTGTAGAATCTGCGGACACAAACGGTGGTTGAGGTAGACGGTGTGGAGGGCCAGAGGGGTGTCGTTGACCAGACGAAGCCGCTCCACCCGCACGACTTTACCTTCAGCTCCCATCCCCATTGCCTCGAGTATCGCAGGCGACGGGGACACGACCAGCCCAGTACGAAGCAGGCGGCTGGAGGGCGTCATCCCCTGGCGGCGCACGTCTCCCGTAAAGCCGGCGAGGGAGACCTTGATAGCCAGATCAGGGCGAGGCGGGGCCACAAAAGCGCCACGGCCAGGCACAGTGCGAATCAAGCCCTGCTTGCTCAATTCACGAAGAGCCTCGCGCACCGTCGTGCGACTGAGGTTGAACTCTTCACACAGTTGACGTTCAGAGGGAAGCGCATCGCCAGATTGTAAACCGCCATCCGTAATCTGGGACGCCAAGAGGTCCTTGAGTTGCAGATAGAGAGGGGTTAGGCTTTGCCGGTCGAGGCTCACTGGTTTCTCCCGCCTGCGGGACCACAATCACTACTGGTACGTACCGGTCACGACCGTGATTGTACCACGAAACCCCGATCCTGTCAACTGGTAATGTCCGGTACGTACCAGGCTTGACCCCCGCAACACTTGTGCTATAATCTCACTACCCTGTTCACAAGAGGAGCGCTTCGATGCCAGAGATCACCCTGACCATTCGCCACCAGGTAGGTCTGCACGCCCGCCCCGCCGCATCGTTCGTCCAGACCGCCAAACAGTTCGAGAGCAGCATCATAGTCACCCACGGCGAACGGGAGGCCAACGGTAAAAGCATCCTCAAAGTCCTGACGCTGGGGGCGGAGCAAGGAGCCACAATCACCATCCGCGCCGAGGGAAAGGACGCCGACCAGGCCCTGGCGGCGCTGGAAAGGTTGATCGAGAGCAACTTTGGGGAGGAGGAATGAAGACTCTGCCGGGCATAGCCGCCTCAAGCGGCATCGCCATCGGGCCAGCCTTCCGCTTCCAGAAGGCCGACCTCTGCTTCGAGTGTTCCACTGTCCAGGACCCGTCCGCCGAATGGGCCCGCTTCCAGGCCGCGATCGAGACGGCTTGCGAGCAACTGGCAGGAGTGTGCGCCATAGCCGAAGCCGAGTGTGGGGCTGAGGATGCAGCCATCTTCCAGGCCCACGCGCTGATGCTGGAGGATCCCGAGTTGTTGGACGGGGTGCGGGCGGCCATCGAGGAGCAACGCGTCAACGCCGAGTCCGCGCTGGCCGACGCCGCCGAGACGTACGTCCAATTGCTGGAATCACTGGACGATGAGTACCTCAGCGCCCGCGCCGCCGATGTACGCGACATCACGGAGCACGTGCTCCGCATCCTGCTCGGCGTGGCTGAATCCCCCACCGCCGGCCTGACCACTCCCTCCATCATCCTGGCCCGCGATCTGACCCCCTCAGACACAGTGCTGCTGGACAAATCGCTCGTACTCGGTTTTTGCACCGTCGAGGGCGGCCCCACTGCCCACACCGCCATTCTGGCCCGCGGGCTGGGGCTCCCCGCCGTCGTGGGGGCCGGGCCGGAGATTCTGGAGGTTCCCGATGGCGCTATGTTGGTGCTGGATGGCAGCCACGGCACACTGCTGGTGGAACCGGACGAAGAGACAGTGGCAACGTACCGGACGCGACGGGCGGCGAGCGCCACGGCGCTGGCCCAGGCCCGCGAGCAGGCTCACGAACCGACTGTCACCCGTGACGGGCACCGCGTCAAGATCGTCGCCAACATCGGCAACGTGGAGGGAGCACGGGCGGCGCTGGAAGCCGGCGCCGAGGGCGTGGGGCTATTGCGCACCGAGTTCCTCTACCTGGAGCGCGCTTCGCTGCCCGACGAAGAGGAGCAATATCAAGCCTACCGGGCCATTGTATACGAGTTCGGCGACCGGCCCGTCATCCTGCGCACGCTGGACGTGGGCGGCGACAAGGAACTACCTTACCTCGATTTGCCCCAAGAAGCAAACCCATTCCTGGGCCTGCGGGCCATCCGGCTGTGCCTGGCGCGGCCTGCGCTGTTCAAGCCGCAACTGCGGGCGGTGCTGCGCGCCGGAGCCGGACGCAACTTGAAAGTGATGTTCCCCATGGCGGCGACCGTCGCCGAAGTGAGGGCGGCCCGGTCGGTGCTGGAAGAGTGCCGGGCCGAGCTGCTGGCGGAGGGAAAACCGGCAGCGGAGGGGATGGAGGTCGGAATCATGGTCGAGGTCCCCGCCGCCGCGCTGATGGCCGATCACCTGGCGGCCGAGGTAGATTTCTTCTCCATCGGCACCAACGACCTGAGCCAATACACCCTAGCGGCCGACCGCGCCAACGCCAACGTGGCCTCTCTGGCGAGTGGATTTCAACCCGCCGTGCTGCGGTTGGTGCGCGACGTCATCGCGGCCGCTCACGCGCAGGGCAAGTGGGTGGGATTATGCGGGGAACTGGCAGGAGAACCGCTGGCCATCCCCATACTGCTCGGCCTGGGACTCGACGAGTTCAGTATGAACCCGCCCGTTATTCCCCTGGCCAAGCAGATCGTCCGCGCTCTCACGCTGGACGAAGCGCGGGAGGTAGCACAGGCCGCACTGGAACTGGACAGCCCCGACGCAATACAAGCGCTGGTGCGGGAGCGGGTGCCCGCGGCCAACGTATGGTGAAAAGTTCACACAACCAACCGGATCACAACATCCGCACCACGACCTGTCCGTCCTGCCACAGCTCCTCCAGGTCGTAATAAGCGCGCATCTCTGCGGTGAACAGGTGCACGACCACGTCGCCATAGTCCATCAGCACCCACCCATCGGAGGGCTCCCCCTCGACGTTCAACGGCCTGACGCCAAACGCCTGCTGCGCCTCTTGCTTGATGCTCTCAATGATGCCCTTTGCCTGCCGCTCGCTGGTGGTGCTGCCGATCACAAAATAGTCGGCCAGGATAGAGACTTGTCGAATGTCGAGCAGCAGAACGTCATCGCCTTTTTTGTCGGCTATAGCCTCCACGATGTGTCGAGCCAGTTCCAATGTGTCCAGTGATACACCTCCTGCCAGACCCTAAAGGTTTCAGAAAACCTTTAGGGTCTCGATAGCGATCAAGTCCTTGATCAAGATGTCCACGTCAATCCCATGGGCCATTGCGCCCTGGGCAATGTTCTCGAAACGGGCCACCGCGCATCCAACACACCCCAGGCCGTGCCTGAAAAAGACTCCAATGGTGTTAGGGTACTCTCGAACCACGTCACTTTGATTACCCACAAGTATGCAGATGTCTGTTCGAGGTGATCGTTTTTTCACCACAGGGGCGCGGAGGACACCGAGATAGGACATTTTTGTGTTTTCTCTGTGCTCTCTGTGTCTCTGTGGTGAGATGTGGGCAATCACCAGACGTCACCAATTGACATGGGTGTGTTTCATTTCAGTAGAGACCCTAGACCTCAGGTCTTGCCCAGCTCATTTGAAACAC
>CAYMWP010000191.1:0-6499 GCA_964393895.1 uncultured Anaerolineales bacterium
ATACCTTGTGATGTTAGATTTGGAGATTTCCAATCCGTCAATCCCGTACCCACCCCAGTTGCTCTAGAAATTCCCGATCTTGCACGCTCAAATCGGCGCGCTCCAAAAGATCAGGACGACGCTCAAAGGTACGCCACAGGGCCTGCTCACGCCGCCAACGAGCAACGGCCGCATGATCCCCGGAAAGCAGGACTTTCGGCGCCTCCCAGCCCCGGAACTCGAACGGGCGGGTGTAGTGCGGCCCTTCCAGCAAACCGCGAGCGTGGGAATCATCACCAGCAGCACCCGAGCCCCCCAACACGCCCGGCAGCAGCCGGGCCACTCCGTCAATGATGACCATCGCCGCCAGCTCTCCTCCGGTGAGTACGTAATCGCCGATGGAGATCTCGTCAGTCGCCAGGTATCGGCGCACTCGCTCGTCCACCCCTTCGTACCGCCCGCAGATGAGGAGGATTCTTTGGTGATGGGCTAGTTCGGCCGCGACGGCCTGGGTAAAGAGCCGCCCCTGAGGAGTCAAGAGTATAATCGGAACATCCGTCTCTCCCGCCAGAGTTGCTTCGACGGCGGCAAAGATCGGTTCCGGCTTCATCACCATCCCCCCTCCCCCGCCGTAGGGAGCGTCGTCGGTGACGTGATGCTTGCCGGTCGCATAGTCGCGGATATCGTGCAGCGCGACAGAAAGCCGGCCGCTTTCTTGGGCCTTCTTGAGGATGCTCTCTCCCAACGGGCCGCTAAACATCTCAGGGAAAAGGGTCAAAACGTCAAAGCGCATATTCAATGCCCAATATCACTCTGGCAGCGCTGCGTGGAGCAGGCGCAGCCAATTGCCCCCCAGCATGGTGGCGACCTCTCCCTCGCTGTATCCGGCCTCGCTCAAGGCCGGGCCAACGCGAGCCAGGTCGGCGACGGTGTCCAGTTCGGCCGGGGCGCTCTCGGCTCCAAAACCGCCGTCGAAATCGGAGCCCAGTCCCACGTGGCCCGCATCCCCCACCACCTGGCAGACGTGATCCACAGCAGCCACCACGTCAGCCAGAGTGACCGCTTCCTTGGAATCGCCTGCCGTCCATCCGGGCCGCAGGAACTTGTTGTACAACACGATCCCGATGACCCCATCCCGCTCGACCAGGCAGCGAATCATCTCGTCAGAGATCTGGCGGGGGCCGGGCACGCGCGCGCGAGGATTGGCGTGGCTGGCGATGATATGACCATCGAAACGATCCACCGCCTCGAAGAACGACTCTTCCGCCAGGTGGCTGACGTCCAGGATCAAACCCAGGTCGGCCATTACCACCAGTAGTTCGCGCCCGGCGTCGGTGAGCCGACCGGGGGCGGAATCGCCGCCGGCGTAGCGGGAGCCGGTCATCCAGGAAAGGCCAACCATCCGCAGCCCCCGCTCGAACCACAGCTCGGCCTCGGCCGGCTCACGAATGGGGTCCGCCCCCTCCATCAACGGAACGATGCCCACCTGGGGAGCGTCGCCCTCCCAACTGGCGAGCACCGCGTCGAGAGCGGCCCGGTCTCCAATCAGAGCGACCTGCTCGCACTCGTCGGCCAGCCGATGGTAGTAGTCGAGCTGCGCCTGGCCCAATGCGTGGGCCTCGGCGGCGGTGGTGTAAGTGTGAGGTCCCGAGGCCGTAGGGCGAGCGGGGGAGGCAAAAACAGTGCCAAAGACTATCGCCACGCCGCCGGACAGCCATTCGGGCAGGCCCAACATACACAAACCCTCGCGCTGAGGCACAGCGGTGCCTTCCTCCCGGCGACGGATCTCGAGCGCGCTATGGCGCACGTCGCGGCCCAGGTTGAGCGCGTTACTGGCGACATCCTCGTGAGCGTCTACTAGGGACATAAATCAACTGCTCGGGCATAGTAGAAATGGGATGTTTTGAACGTCACCCGCGCCGCCGTAAAACAGGCGGCGCTAGGTTTCGTGGTCAACCAAGCAACCAAGCATCTAACACCGGCTCTTCTAGGCCGGTGTGGGTATAGGCATAAATCAGCTTGCGTCACAGACCAGGTAACAGCAAGTTTACCACCAAGCGGCGCGTTTGACAACTTGGGACAACAATCATATACTTGTAAACTAGAACAGGGCGTAAATCCGGCGAGGAGGAAAACAATGAAAGATTCCAGATTGGTGATGAGCCAAGGCCCCCAGCCCGGCCAAACTTTTATACTAGATCAGGACACAGTGACGCTGGGACGAGACCCAGCCAACGACATCGTGATCAACGACCCACAAGTCTCACGTCAGCACGCGCACGTTACGCGCCAGGGCGACCTGATGATAATCGAGGACCTGGGTAGCACCAACGGCACGTTCGCCAATGGGATGCGGCTGACCGATCCACACACACTGTCCAATGGAGACGTGATCGGCCTGGGAGATTCAGTGAGACTGACCTACTATGGGGTAAGCCCGGATGCCAGCATGACGGCCCCGACCGAGGCACTCGTCGGAGAGCCGACCGCGCCGCTGCAAACGAGCTACACGCCGCCGCCCCGATCCGCTCCACCCCAGCCCGCGCCATCGCCGCCTCCCCAACCCGCACCGCCGCCAGCTTATGCTGCCCCTCCCCCGCCTCCGGCGAGCGCACCGCCGCCTTATGTCCCTGCCCCACCAGCCGAAGAGAAGACGAGCAAGACCGGGCTGTGGTGGGGGTGCGGATGTCTGGTACTGTTGATCATCTTTGCCTGTGTCGCCGTGTTCGTGCTCGACTATTTTGAAATGTTGCCGCCCATTTTCTACCAGCCATTGTACTGGCTAGGGCTGGACAAGTTCTTTGTGCAATAATCTCTCCCACTCCCCGATGTTAGCCTCGCGAGGGGCGATAACCTCTCGCGAGGCTGTTATTTCTCTACAATCATCCCCAGCAATTGATGGGTGAGAGCCTTCGTCCCAGGCTCCACGTCGCCCGCCGGCCCCACGCAGCCGGGGCAGCCATCGGCGCAGGGACAGCTACTCACCACATCCAGCGCAGCCTCCAGCAACTCGTCGTGGAGTTCGTAGAGCCGCGCGCTCAGCCCGGCGCCGCCCGGTACCCGGTCGTAGAGTGTGACGGTGGGCAGCCTGGTCTCCGAGGCGCTGCTCTGCGCGGACATTACATGTCCGATCGCAGAACCCAAGTCACCGGGGTCGCACATCAGGTGCAGAGGGGCCAGGTTGCGCAACAGATAGGCCAGACCGCTCAACGGGCCTCGCGTCCCTCGCGCCCGCTCGGCGCGGCGATGACAGGCAGCGCAGAGCGTGATCAAGTTCTCCAGCCGGTTGGCGAGCCTGTAAAAGTCGTTCACGCCAGGCACATAGCCAAAGGCGCGAAAAGGCGTAATGTGATGAACGTCGTGCTGGCGGCCCTCCCGCTCCGGAGCGCCGCATTGCCGGCAGAAGTAACCATCGCGTGCGCGGGCAGCGTCCCGTTGGGCAGACCAATCAGGCCCATAGTCAATCGGAGGCAGCAGGACGCCGGCTTTCTGCAGCCGCGCCGTGATCCCCTCAGCCAGCGCCAGCCAATAACCAATGGTGCGCCATTCTTGCTCCGGCAGGTCAATCGGCGCCCAGGCCAACGTCTCGTGGGTGTAGAGCTTGATCTTGCGGTAGCCAGTGGCGCGCGTCGTCACCAGCACCTCGCCATACCCGCTCAACACGTGCTCCCCGGCCTCCCGCCCCTCGTGACCGGGCGAGTATTCTTCGAGCACACGCACGTCCGTCGTGGACGAGGCCCGGGTGTAATAGTCCAACTCGGCGGCCCGCACCCGGGCAATTCCCTCATCCCAATCCAGAGATTCGACAAAGTAGGTCTCGCCGCCGTGCAGGTAGACGGCCCCGCTATGGAGCAACGTAGGCGCGCTGGGACGATCCATCTGGCCGACCACGCGCGGCAGGCCACCGCCCACGTCCTGGATGACGACATTATCGGGGACGCCGGTGCGCAGCGACAGTCTTCTCGCCGGGTACCCCTCGCCGATCCACGTATAGCGGCCGTTGGAGCGGTGCAGCACGTCCTCTGAGGCCAACACGTCCAAGAGCGCCGCAGCGTCGCCCGCACTGCCGAAACGCTCACCGGCCTCGAAAGGCAGTTCAAAGGCCGCACAGGCCAGGTGACTGGTCAAGACCGCCAGGTTATCCGGGTCGAGCAGCGCCCGCTCGACCGGCTGGCCGAAAAAGTAGCGCGGATGCGAAATCAGGTATTGGTCGAGCGGGAGCGCGCTGGCGACCAGCACCGCAGCCGAGGTTCCCACCCGCCGCCCGGCCCGCCCGGCCTGCTGCCACGCGCTGGCGATGGCGCCCGGATAGCCAGCCATCACGCAGGCGCCCAGTTGCCCGATGTCCACCCCCAGTTCGAGCGCGTTGGTAGCGACGACGCCGCGCACCTCCCCCTCGCGCAGCCCCCGCTCAATGGCGCGCCGCTCGCTGGGGAGATAGCCGCCCCGATAGCCCTGGATCGCTTGAGGGTCGCCCCCATCGGCAGCCACAGAGTCGCGCAGGTAGCCCAATAACACCTCGGTGGTCAGCCGGGCGCGGGCAAAGGTGATCGTCTGCACGTCGGCCCGGATGAAGCGAACGGCGATGTCCTGCGCCGCCAGCGCACTGCTGCGCCGGATGCCGAGTTCCCGATCCACCAGTGGGGGGTTGTAGAGGATAAAGTGCTTCTCCCCCCGGGGAGCGCCATCGTCGTCCACCAGCGCGACCGGGGCCTCGATGAGCCGCTGGGCCAACTCGCGCGGGTTGGCGATGGTGGCGGAGGCGCAGATAAAGCGCGGGTCGGAGCCATAGAAGCGGCACACCCGCCGCAGCCGCCGCAATACGTTCGCCACGTGCCCGCCAAAGATGCCCCGGTAGGTGTGCAGTTCGTCGAGCACGACGTAGCGCAGATTGCCCAAGAGCCGCGCCCAGCGGGTGTGGTGGGGCAGGATACCGGTGTGGAGCATGTCGGGGTTGGTGACCAGCAGCCGGGCCTCGCGGCGGATGGTGGGACGGTGGGAAGAAGGAGTGTCGCCGTCGTAGGGGCGCAGCGCGAGGGGAGATTGGAAGTTAGAGATCAGAGACTGGAGGTTGGAGATCTGGTCGTGGGCCAGGGCTTTGGTGGGGAAGAGATAGAGAGCGCAGGCGGCAGGGTCGTCGAGCAGCGTGTGGAGAATGGGTAGGTTGTAGGCCAGCGTCTTGCCAGAGGCGGTGGAGGCAGCGAGTACGACGTGCTCTCCCGCCAGCGCCGCCTTGACCGCCTGGGCCTGGTGGGTGTAGAGCTGCTCGACGCCGCGTTCGCGGGCAGCGGCGACCAGGCGCGGGTCGAGCACGTCCGGCCAGGGAGCGACGCGGGCAGGTCGAGCCGGGACGCGCTCCCAGGCAGTCACGCAGCGCATGAAGGACGGATCCTGTCGGAAAGCGGTCAGCACGTTGGATAAGGACATTGGGATTCACCAGGATTATAGGCAGGACTCGGGAGAGTGCAAGTGTGTGCGACTTTGGTGATTGCCCACATCTCACCACAGAGACACAGAGAGCACAGAGAAAACACAAAAATGTCCTATCTCGGTGTCCTCCGTGCCCCTGTGGTGAAAAAACGATCACCTCGAACAGACATCTGCATACTTGTGGATAATCACCAAGTGCGACTGCGTTGACATCCTCGCATCGTCGTGATAATATTGGGGAAAGCTACTTGCTGGACGCTGGATGAAAGGGGAGAAGATGCTCGACAAAGATAAGGTAGAAGCCGTTTTGTTCGACCTGGACGGAACGCTGATGGACACCGACGACCAGGCGGTGGAGAGTCTGGCCCATCGCCTGGAGCGCTTGCGCTGGCCCAACCCGCACCAGGCCGCCCGCCGGCTCGTCATGACCGCCGAAACCCCCGGCAACGCGCTGATGACACTGATAGATATGCTGGGATTGGATTCGCCCCTGTCAGCGTTCACCGACCGGCTGCACCGCTGGCGCGGCCTGCGAGGGCGGGCCGATTTCCGCATCATCGCGGACGCGGAGGAGATGCTGACCGCGCTGAAAGGGCGCTACCGGCTGGCAGTGGTCACCACGCGCGGTCAGCGCGATGCAGAAGCGTTCCTGGAGCAGCACGACCTGCGCGACTATTTTGACGCCCTGGTGACGCGCGAGAGCACATGGCGGCTCAAACCCCACCCCGCTCCCATCTGGCACGCGGCCCGGCTGCTGGGAGCGCCGGTCGAGCGGTGCGTGATGGTGGGAGACACGCCGGTGGACGTGAAATCCGCCCGGCGGGCAGGAGCCTGGGCGGTGGCGGTGCTGTGCGGCTTTGGCGAACGAGGGGAATTGGAGCGGGCCGGCGCTCACGTCGTCCTGGAACACACCGCGCACTGCTCATCGCTATTGTAGCAGCTTCTCTTCACCGCAACTCGATTGTAACTGGCCCGTAACACCCCTCGATTTGGCAGCGTCGTATAATCGAAGAAATCAGCCTTCCGAACTCTAACGACTCACCATTCGCGTAATCCGTGACCACTATGGTGAATTCTATGCCAGGCCACG
>CAYMWP010000192.1:0-6464 GCA_964393895.1 uncultured Anaerolineales bacterium
AGGCCCACAAATTGGCCGAAAAGTGCCCTAACACCGGCTCTTTAGGCCGGTGTGACGGCAGTCTGTGCTTGGCCGCTTCTGAAGGCTCTGCGTCCTAAAGGGTATCGTAGGCGGGCCTACTCCCACTCGATCGTCGCCGGAGGTTTGGGGGTGACGTCGTACACCACCCGGTTGACGCCGCTCACCTCGTTGACGATGCGGTTGCTGACGTGGGCCAGCAGCTCGTGATCCAGCCGCGCCCAATCGGCGGTCATAAAGTCCTCGGTCGTGACGGCGCGGAGGGCGACGACGTTCTGATACGTCCGCTCGTCCCCCATCACACCCACGCTCTGCACGGGCAGCAGCACGGCGAACGATTGTTGCGTCGCCTGGCGCAACAGGCCCGCCTTCCACAGCTCCTCCAAAAAGATTGCGTCCGCCTCACGCAACGTCTCCAATCGCTCCCAGGTGACCTCGCCGACGATGCGGACCGCCAGCCCCGGCCCGGGGAACGGCTGTCGCCACACGATTTCCTGCGGCAACCCCAGCGCCTCTCCCACTGCCCGCACCTCGTCCTTGAAGAGGTAGCGCAGCGGCTCGACCAGCTCGAACGACATATCCTCCGGCAGCCCGCCCACGTTGTGGTGGGTCTTGATACGAGCCGCCGCCCGCTGCTCTGGCCCGCGACTCTCGATCACGTCGGGATAGAGCGTGCCCTGGGCCAGGTAGCGCGCATCCTCCAGCCTAGCCGCTTCCCGCTCGAACACCCGGATGAAGCGCTCGCCGATGATGCGCCGCTTTCGTTCCGGGTCGGTCACGCCGCTCAACGCTGCCAGGAATTCCTCGGTCGCGTCCACTCCCACCAGCCGTATCCCCCGGCCACGGAACGTGCGCATCACTTGCTCCGGCTCGCCGCGTCGCAATAGCCCCTGGTTGACAAAGATGCAGGTCAGTTGATCGCCCACGGCGCGGTGCGCCAGCGCCGCAGTGACAGCCGAATCAACCCCGCCGCTAAGGCCGCACACTACCTGGTCGCTTCTCACCCGGCTGCGAATCTCTGTTATCGCTTGCTCGATAAAGGCCGCCGGGGTCCAATCGGGCGCGCAGCCGCACACCTCGACGGCAAAGCGGCGCAGGATCTCCCTTCCCCTAGTGGTGTGCGCGACCTCGGGATGGAACTGGAGACCGTAGAGCTTGCGCGATGGATCCCCCATCGCTGCCAGAGGGGAGTTATCGCTGCGGGCCAGCGCCTCGAATCCCGGCGGTAGCGCTTCGGTGCGGTCGCCGTGAGACATCCAGACCTGGAGATTTGGAGATTGGAGATTGGCAAACAGTGGGTTGTCTGGACCGATGAACTCTACTTCGGCCGGGCCGTATTCCCGTTTGGAGGCGGGAGCCACCCGGCCGCCCAGGTGCTGGGCCAGCAGTTGCATGCCGTAGCAAATGCCCAGCACCGGCGCGCCCTGCTCTAGCACGTAAGCGGGCAACCGGGGCGCGCCGGGATCGTAGACGCTGGCCGGGCCGCCAGAGAGAATGAATCCGCGCGGCTGCAAGCCCAGCACCTCCTTCGGCGGCGCGTCCCAGGGAAACAGTTCGCAGTACACGCGCGCTTCTCGCACGCGCCGGGCGATCAGTTGCGTGTATTGGGAGCCAAAGTCGAGGATGGCGATGGCGTCGTTGCTCACCTATCACTCCAATACGATCTTTCCCTCGCTCATATCGCTGACTACGGCGAGCGACACGATGGGAACGTCGAGGTAGGCCAGGTCTTGCCGCCCATTCTCGAATCCTTTCTCGATGACGGTACCGATACCGACCAGTGTGGCGCCGGCGTGCTCGACCAGACGCGCCAGCGCCGCGATCGTCGCCCCTGAGGCCAAAAAGTCATCCACCACCAATACCCTATCTTCCGGTTTGAGGAACTCGCCCGAGACCATCAGGAACACGTCCCCTCCCTTGGTGTGTGAGGGCGCGACCTCGACAAAGACCGCTCCGGCCATCGTGACCGGCCTGGTCTTGCGGGCGTAAACGACCGGTACGTTCAGCGCGTGGGCCGTCGCCAGCGCCGGCGCGATGCCAGAGATCTCGGCCGTGATGACCTTGGTCGCGCCGATATCGGCGAAGCGACGGGCCAACTCCTGGCCAGTTTCGAATATCAGATGCGTATCAATCTGGTGGTTGATGAAACTATCCACCTTGAGAATGCCTCGGCCCAAGTTCTTCCCTTCGGCCAGGATGCGCCGTTCAAGTTCTTCCATCGTGATCTCCTTTCGAGAATTTCCGTCATTCTACACGATGCACTCGCGCTTGACAAGTCAACCCTACGCAAGATGGCGCTTGCAGTTTATCGCCAATCAGCCTATAATTAGAAGTGAACAAACTATATACGGAGAGGGCAAATGCCTGCTGATTGGATCGAATCCATTGAAAAAAGTGACACTGACCAGGAAAGTAACCCGATGGCAGAGATGCTCGATCAGTATCTCTCCTGCCGCAAGCTGGAGCACGGGCAAATAGTCTCTGGCGTCGTCGTGCGCACCGGGCCCGGTGGCGTCGTAGTGGATATTGGCGCCAAGTGTGAGGGCATCGTGCCGGAGAACGAGTTAGAGACGATGTCGCCGGCGGAGCTCGACGCTATCCAGGAGGGGGACGAGGTACTGGTCTACATCGTCAACCCGGAGGATGAAAAGGGCAATATCGCGCTCTCGCTCACCCGCGCCCGGGTGGCGCGTGATTGGCTCGAAGCGCAGCGGCTGCTCGGAAGCCAGCAAGTCATCGAATGTCACGTCATTGACCACAACAAGGGGGGCGTGATCGTACAGGTTGGAAAAGTGCGCGGTTTTGTTCCAGGTTCACAGCTAGACCGCCAGCGCATTGCCACCCAGTCGCCCTCCGAAGAGAAGGGGGAGCGTTGGTGGGCCGCTCTGGTCGGCGGCACTCTACGGCTCAAGGTCATCGAGGTTGACCGGGAGCGCAACCGGCTGATCCTGTCCGAGCGGGCGGCTATCCGCGAGCGGCGCAAGAGCCTGTTGGACGAACTGGTCGAGGGAGACGTGCGCCAGGGTCGGGTGACCAACCTCGCCGACTTTGGCGCTTTTGTTGATATAGGCGGGATAGACGGGCTGGTACACCTATCCGAACTTTCCTGGAAAAGGGTCTCGCATCCCCGTGAGGTGGTCGAGGTGGGACAGCAGGTCCAAGTTAGCGTGCTGAAAGTGGACCGGGAACGAGGACGGGTGGCCCTGAGCATCAGGCAGTTGCAGCCCGACCCGTGGGCGTCTGTGGAAGAGCGCTATCAGGAGGGACAAGCGGTCGAGGCCGTCATCACACGCCTGGCCGAGTGGGGAGCTTTTGCCAGCATCGTCGGCGATGAGGCGATTGAGGGTCTGATCCACATCTCGGAATTAGACGAAAGCCCCGTCGTTCACCCTCGTGAAATGGTGCAACTCGGACAGGTCGTCACGTTGCGCGTGCTCGGTGTGGATGGAGGCCGTCATCGTATGGCGTTGAGCCTCAAACAAGCCTCTCAGGGAGAATTTATGGGGCAGGATTGGAAAGCGGCGCTGGAGGACGAGCGACCCGCATCCGAGGGCGCTCTCTCGGTCGCACTTTCTGAGGCTATGAAGCCTGGGGAAGAACAGGGCGGATGAGGAGAACGTGATTATGGATAACCTGATCAGATTCTTTACCGATGGAGCGCGGCGGGTGCTAAAATTCGCCCATCAGGAAGCTGAGCGGTTGCACCACTCGCAGATCGGCACGGAACATCTCCTCCTGGGACTTTTGCGCGAAAAGAGCGGCGTCGCCAGCCACGTGCTACGGGAACTGGGGCTGCAATCTGGCGACGTCAAACATTGGGTCGAGAGGCTCAGCACCAAGCCGTTTATTTCGCTCTCCACCGATGCGACGCCCAATCTCACACCCCGCACCAAGAAGGTGCTGGAGCTGGCCAAAGATGAGGCCCGACGGCGAGGGGACTCTCGCATAGACACCCACCACATCCTGCTGGGATTGGCGCGTCAGGGGGACGGCACCGCCCTGGACGTACTCGGGCACCTGGGCGTCACGGCCGAGCAAATACGCCGCTCCACCAAGAGGCTGGCGCAACGAGAACCGGCCTTGGTCGGAAAAAAGAAGCATAAAACTGCCAAAACCCGGGTAGTGGATGAATTGTCCATTGATCTGACCGCCCTGGCTCAGCAAAACAAGCTGGACCCGGTCATTGGCCGGGAGCAAGAGATCGAGCGCGTGATCCAAATCCTGGCCCGGCGCAAGAAGAACAATCCGGCCCTCATCGGAGAGCCGGGTGTGGGCAAGACCGCCATCGTCGAGGGCTTGGCGCAGCGCATCGTCGCCGGGGATACCCCAGAGCCGTTGCTGGATAAGCGCGTGCTCCAACTGGACGTCGGCTCGCTGGTTGCCGGGACGATATACCGCGGCCAGTTCGAGGAACGCCTCAAGAGAGTCATCAGCGAGCTGAAGGACAGCAGCAACATCCTGTTCATAGACGAGGTACACATGCTCGTCGGAGCCGGATCGGCCGGCTCCTCGGTGGACGCGGCCAATATCCTCAAGCCGGCTCTGGCGCGAGGCGAGTTGCAATGCATCGGCGCGACCACGATGGAGGAGTATCGCAAGCACATCGAATCGGATGCAGCGCTGGAACGACGCTTCCAACCGGTCAGCGTTGACGAGTCATCGGTCGAGGAGACGATCGAGATACTGCACGGCATCCGGTACGCCTACGAGCAGCATCACCGGCTGCGCATCAGCGACGACGCACTGGAGGCCGCGGCCCGGCTCGCGGCGCGCTACATCTCTGACCGCTTTCTCCCGGACAAGGCGATTGACGTGGTGGACGAGGCCGCATCTCGCGTGCGGATGTACAAAGCCCCTCGTTCCGAGAACTTGCGTGCTCTGTTCGATGGGTTGAAAGAGGCTCAGCGGGCCAAGGAAGGCGCCATCGAAGAACACCGCTACGAGGATGCCGCCGTGCTGCGCGACCAGGAGATCGAGTTGCAGGAGCAATTGGAGGCCCTGCGCGCCGACCGGAGCGTCGCAAGCGACATCGCCGTCACCACCGAGGACATCGCCGAGGTGGTCTCAATGTGGACCGGCATCCCCCTGACCCAGTTGCACAGCAGCGAGACGGAGCGATTGCTGCACATGGAGGAAAAACTTCACGAGCGCATCGTGGGCCAGGACGAGGCTATCACGGCGGTCGCCAAGTCGGTGCGCCGGGCGCGAGCCGGACTCAAAGACCCTCGCCGGCCCATTGGCTCCTTCATCTTCCTCGGCCCCACTGGGGTGGGCAAAACGGAACTGGCCAAGGTGCTGGCCGAGTTCATGTTCGGCAGCGAGGATGCGTTGCTGCAATTGGACATGTCCGAGTTTATGGAGCGCCACAGCGTGGCCCGGCTGGTCGGCGCGCCGCCGGGTTACGTGGGCTACGACGACGCGGGGCAGCTCACCGAGACCATCCGCCGCCGTCCCTTTTCCATCGTCGTATTCGACGAGGTAGAAAAAGCGCACAACGACGCCTTTAACATGCTGCTGCAAATCATGGAAGAGGGCAATCTCACCGACGCGCGCGGGCGGAAGGTGGACTTTAGCAACGCCATCATCATCATGACCTCGAACATCGGGGCGGAGCTGATCAAGCGCGGAACGCGACTGGGCTTTGCCATCCCCCGCGACGAGGATGCCGACGACGAGCGGGATTACAAAGAGATGCGCGAAAGGTTGCTGGAGGAATTGAAAAAGACCTTCCGTCCCGAGTTCATCAACCGGGTGGATAGCGTCATCGTCTTTCACGCTCTCAGCCGGAAAGAGATCGCCCGGATCGTAGACCTGGAATTGGAAAAGGTCCGCGCGCGGCTATTGGAGAGCGACATTGGGTTAAAGGTGACGGAAGCGGCCAGGGTGTTTCTGGCCGAGGAAGGGTACAGTGACGAGTACGGCGCGCGTCCCTTGCGCAGGGTCATCCAGAACCGGATCGAGGACGCTCTCTCCGACGCAGTGCTGGCTGGCGAGTTTGTAGAGGGGGACGCGGTGCTGGTGGACGCCGCGGAGGACGAGATTGTGCTTTGCCAGGCAGAGGGGGTGGAGGAGAAACCTTCCCCGGAGCCGATGCCGGCCTGACGTACTCGCACGGGATAAAGACAGTGCCCCAGCCGCTGATATATTCGGGCGGCTGTTTTGTTGGGTGTTTGGTAACTACTACTCGCGCTAGACCTCCGAGGTCTGAATTGGTGTTAGGCTGAGTAGCTCGACAATGTTAGATTTTGTATCTTGAGAGAAAGTGATGTTCGTAGTGCGCCACGAAACGCAGTGGAGTGGCGCAAAACCGCACTCCGTTACACTCCGTGCGTGACTACGAGCCGAATGTAACATTGTCAGGCGCTAGACCTCCGAGGTCTGAATTGGTGTTAGGCTGAGTAGCTCGACAATGTTAGATTTTGTATCTTGAGAGAAAGTGATGTTCG
>CAYMWP010000193.1:0-6359 GCA_964393895.1 uncultured Anaerolineales bacterium
ACCAACACAACCTGCTCAAGCTGGGCGGTCACCTGGCCTCCCGCGCCGGCCTGCTCCTCAGTTGGCAAGACGTGCGCGCCGCCCCCAACGATCCCGACCAGGCCCACCTGCTGCGAGAAGTCCGCCGCCTGGCCCAGACTGGGGTGGTACTGGCGCTGGCTCCCTCCCCTGCCACCGCCTTGGCCCGGCTCTGGCAAGAGCTGATCGCGCCCTCCGTGCGGGCCGCCGCCCGCCACTTTGCGCTCGGCCCCGCCGATTTTGCCTGGCCCGCGCCGCTGGTGCGATTGGAGGCCACCCCCGACGAGCTCCTGGCCGCGCTGGGCCAGGTGGAGCTGGAGCCGCTCCAAGTCCAGACCCCGGCCAGCGGGCTTGCCCTGGTGCAAGAGTTGCAGGTACCTCTGACCCCCAGCGCCGTCGCGCCGCCCGTGCAGCCCCGCCTGCAGCACCTGCCCTTCAACGAGCTGTCGTGGGAACAGTTCGAGGCCCTGTCCGCGGCGCTGGTCGAGGCCAACCCACTGACCCTCGATTGCCACCTCTATGGCGTGCAAGGGGACTTTCAAAAGGGCATTGACGTCGTCGCCACCCAGCGCGGCGTCGCGGGGGAAGAAACCTGGGCCTACCAATGCAAGCGCTACCAGGAATACCCCCCTGGCAAACTCAAGGAGGCGTTGTCCAAGATGGAGTACCAGGCCGATTACTACGTCCTGATGCTCAGCATCCCTGCCAAAGCCGCCCTGCGCCAGATCGTCGAGGAAGAACCCAACGTCTTTCTCTGGGACGCGCACGACATCGCCCGCAAGCTCAAGAACTACCCGGCCCTGGTCGAGGACTTTTTCGGCCCCGCCTGGCGTGACGCCTTCTGCGGGCAAGTCGAGCGAGGCCAACAATTCTCATTATGATGTCATTGGGCAAGTGGATTGGGCAAGACCTCGGAGGTCTAATGAGATGTGTTTTCAGGCTCAAAAACTGCCTCAATCGGCGGTTTTGGGCGAGCACAAGCTTGGCAGAGCCCTCCGAGGTCTAGGGTCTCTAGGCCGCTCTGCACGAGTGAGTGAACATGCTCTGGTGATTGTCCACATCTCAAAGAAAGCGTTGTCACCCGCTTTTCTTACATGCGGGCAAATCACCAGCCCCTACGCTTTGACCTCTCCTCCCCTTTGTGGTACACTTCCGGCAGCCAGTCGAACAGGCAGCGGCGCTGTGACGGATAGCAGGCTCAAGACGTGACGCCCTGCCCTTGACAGACCACCGTAGCTGTGCGAGAATAGATCATCGTCCGCTCACATATCACACACCAGGAGGGCACCTTGTCAACTCTCGACGTCGTCAACCTAACCGCTGTGAAGCGCGACCCCGCTTTCGTGGACCGTCTCTCCCCAGACGGGCGGCTGCTGCGCCGCTGTATCCAGTGTGGCACCTGTACCGCCTCCTGCCCCGCCTCCCCCGCGATGGACCTCAGTCCCCGCCAGATGTGGCGCATGGTGCAGTTAGGATTGGAGGAAGAGGTGCTGCGCTCCAAGACGATGTGGCTGTGCAGCCTGTGTTACCAATGCCAGGTGCGCTGCCCGCGCGGCATCCCCCTCACCGACACTATCACCCGCTTGAAGGAGATGGCCTTGAAGCGCCAGCTCGCCGCCTCGCGGGAGAGCGCTGGCTTCTATCGCACCTTTACCGACGTGGTGCGCCGCTACGGGCGTATGCGGGAGATGGAATTCATGGTGCGCTACTTTTTGGCGACCAACCTGTTGAACGGCCTGAACTATGCCAAGATGGGCCTCGCTCTCTTTAGCCGGGGCAAGGCCCGCCCAGAGTTTCCCAAACTGGGCGGTGAGGGGCGGCTGGATAAATTGTTCGAGCGCGTGGCGGAACTGGAGAAGGCACAATGAGCGAGACGATAAAGTACCTCTTCTACCCAGGATGTTCGGCCGACGCCTCCGCCCTGGAGTACAAAACGTCCACCTTGGCCGTGTTGGAGGCTTTGGGCGCGGAGGTGGAGGAGTTGAACGACTGGACCTGCTGCGGGGCCAGCGCTGCTCCGGTGGCGAGCGAGTTGTTGGGCCTGGTGCTCCCGGCCCGCAACCTGGCCCTGGCCGAGCAGAGCGACGACCAGAGCGACGTGCTCGCCGTCTGCAGCGCCTGCTACACCAACTTTCGCCGCACCTCGGAGGCGGTCGCCGCTGACCCGGCCCTTTTGGAGACGGTCAACCAGGCGTTGGAGGTGGAAGGGTTGACCTACCACGGCGCGGCCAGGACGCGGCACGTCATGGATGTGCTGGCTAACGACTTTGATCTGGAGGACATTGAGGAGCGGGTCGTGCGCCCGCTGACCGGCCTGACCGTGGCTCCGTACTATGGCTGCCAGACCGTCCGCCCGTTCAGTCCTTTCGACGACGACGAGCGCCCCACCTCAATGATCGCACTGCTGGAGACGCTGGGAGCCACCGTCCACCACCACAACCGCACGGCCTCCTGCTGCGGCACGTCCCTGCAAATGACCAAGCTAAAAGTAGGCGTGAGTATGACGGCCTCGGTGCTGGAAGCGTGCCAGCCGGCCGACTGCGTCGCCACCGTCTGCCCCATGTGTCACATGAACCTGGACAGCTACCAGGACCGGGTCTCCCAGATGTTGGGACGGACGGTGCGCATCCCCATCCTTTTCTTGCCCCAATTGATGGGGCTGGCCTTTGGCCTGCCGGAGAGCGAGATGATGTTCGAGCGGCACGTGGTGTCGGTACAGCCCGCGCTAGACAATTTGACGTAAATCAGGTATGAACGATCATTCATTGGCTCAAGCCACCGAATTTCCACCGGATCACGTTGTTCGAGAGGCCCGGCAGTTGGCCTTTGACGAGCTATATCGCGCTCCTCGAACGGAACACAACCTGGTGATTGATCGTTCTTTCCCTGAAGCATTCGTTGATGAGCTTTCTCGGCGCGAGGTGTTTAACAAGCATCTCTTTCGTCCACATACGTACCTCCATAAATGGTGGGCGCGACGGTGTGGCTCGACGTTTCGAGCGATACTCAAACAGTTTGTGCCGTCCAGTGAACGTCGTGATTACTATGCTGCGGGTGGGTTGGAGGGCAAAATTGTGCTCGACCCGATGATGGGTGGAGGCACGACACTTCACGAAGCGATTCGCTTGGGCGCAAATGTGATCGGAGCGGACATAGACCCTATCCCAATTGTACAAGCGCGGGCCACGCTTGCCCAAGTTCCCCTGGAGGACCTGCGGGGAGACTTTCGTCAATTCTTTGACGATCTGTATACCGATCTGGGGGGCTATTTCCAAACCGAGTGTCCGGTGTGTGATCAAGTCGTGGATTCTCAGTACGTACTTCACGGCTTGCGTAAATCGTGCGCTTGTGGAGAGGTCGTACAGATTGACCAATACGAATTACGTCACGAGAGTGATAGGACGATTTGTATATGGCCTCATAGTTGGGACATCACAGATAACCACAGTGAGCCAAGAGGTCCGCTCAAAACCATACGGTTGGTTACCAAAGCTGAGAAAACTTGTGCAACCTGTGGACAAAACTATGTGGAACTGCTCGATGTGCCCTACTATGCGCGCTACGTACCGATTGCCATCGTAGCCACTTGTCCTGAACACGGTCTGTTTTTTCGCGCACCCGGCGAGTTGGATTTGGCACGGATCGCTCAGGCTGAGGAACGGCGAGACAGGTTGGACTTGGGACCGCTCCAGGATTTTGCCATAAAAGATGGTCCCAAGTCCGGTGATTTGTTAAAGCGCAACGTCAACTCTTATCTCGATGTTTTCTCATCTCGTCAATTGCTTTATTTGCACCAGGCGATTCGACAGTTGCGTGATTACGATGAAAAAGTAAAACTCAACCTGGGTCTGCTGGTATCCACGTCGCTCGAATTCAACTCGATGCTGTGTGGATACAAAGGCTGGTACAAACGTCGGCCAGGCGCCATTCGACACGTTTTCTCACTGCACGCATATTCCTTCCCATACACTGCCTTGGAAAACAATCCCGTCTGTCCACAAAAGTCTTCTGGTAATTTACAGCGGCTCTTCCACGACCGGATCGAACGGGGGCGCAAGTGGGCGATACTACCCATTGAACGAAAAATTGGTCAAAATGGCAAAAGTAAATCGGTCAAGATAGCGGGAGAAATAGATGGCGGTGTTGAGGTCTTTGACCAAGCCGGTTTGACTACTGGTAGGCAAAAGTTTTTGCTCATTCACGGTGACTCGCGCAGTCTTTCGATTGAGGACCAGTCCATAGATTTGATCGTGACAGATCCTCCTTATTATGACAGCGTACAATATAGCGATCTGGCGACCTTTTTCCGGGTGTGGCTGGCCCGTCTGCTCCCTGATGAGATGGACTGGATGTATAATGAAGCGGATAGCGCTGTGGCGACCGGCAACAGTAATAACTTTGGGACGGGACTGGTGGGCATTTTTGCCGAATGTGGGCGTGTACTCAAACCCCACGTAGGCCGGATGGTATTTACGTTTCACCACTGGGACCCCAATGCCTGGGCAGAACTGACGATCGCGCTCAAAAATGCCGGGTTCAAACTGATGAATGCCTACGTCGTGTTTTCGGAGCACCCTATATCGGTACACATCAACAATCTGAACTCGATCAAGCACGATAGTATTCTGGTCTTGGCATTGGATGGGAAAAGGAAAATCGGTTCCTGGTCACTGTTAGAGACCATTGATACCAGCGACAGTGAAACTTTTTGCCGACAATGCAGCACAACTTTGGGGTGGTTGTTAGCGAGTGAATGCTCAATGGACGAAATCCGCGCCACGTGGGCCGAGTTGATACAGGGAAAAAACTAGATGGCAAAAGGCACAGGCAACTGCCCGGCAGAGATTTTTGGATACCCAGTCGCAAACCATTCGACAAAAGCTCAAACTGCTCGTGAAAAATACTGGTGCCCATTTGCCAATCAGCCCTGCAATAAGAAGAGTCGGCTGATAGATTTTCCTTTCGGCGTCTGTTCAGTTGAGCACAATGACGAAATCCACATCATTTGCCCTCGTCGCTTTGAGGAACAAGGCTCCATTGAAGGGGTTTCCAAGATCTTGGAGAACATTGCCTTGCACTACTTTGGCGATTTCGATAATACGATTGCATTCTCCGAGGTCAGACTGCCAAACGTGGGCAGCATAGATTACGTCCTGGTACGACACAAACCCCTGAAACCTCAAGTGGAGGATTTCGTGTCGGTCGAGTTTCAGTCCGATTCTACAACCAGCACGGGCGGATTGGTCCAGGGGATACGTGACTTTTTCCAGGGGGAGGACGCACAGAAGCGAACGTACAAGTTTGGTATGAACACTTATGATTCGATCAAGCGCGCGATTACCCAGTTGATGAATAAAGGTATCGTGTATGAAATCTGGGATACAAAAAGCTATTGGGTGATCCAGGAGTACATTTACGCAAACCTGGTCAATCGGTATGGCTTTAAGGAAGAGGTTTTTCATCCAAGCACGCCTCTCGATTTGCCCTGTACAATCTCGCTCGCCAGGGCAATTGCTTGACCCTGACGCCCAGCTGTTTTATTTCAACCACTGTGGATCAAGTGTACCAAGCGATGCGGAACAACCCCGGTTTGCCCGACAAGGACAATTTTGTGCAACACTTGAACGCCAAGCTGAAAGCCAGGCTCGATGTGCGATTTGGTTGAACGGGCGTAACAAGTCTTGGATCTAGGATCAGTACTAAGGAGTCTGCATAATGGAAGAACCCCGAATTGGCGTTTACATTTGCGAGTGCGGCGTCAACATCGCGGCGACGGTGGACGTGCCGGCCGTCGTGGAAATGGCCTCCGCGCTGCCCGGCGTGGTCGTCGCCCGGCAGCACAAGTACACGTGTTCCGAGCCAGGCCAGATAATGATCCAGGAGGACATCCGCGACCTGGGCATTAACCGGGTCGTCGTCGCATCCTGCACCCCCCGCATGCACGGGCCTACGTTTATGCGGGCAGTGTCCGGAGCTGGTCTCAACCCCTACCTTTTCGAAATGGCGAACATACGCGAGCACGTCTCCTGGATCACCCACGACCGGGCCATGGCGACCGAGAAAGCAAAGCGGCTGGTGCGCTCGGCAGTGGCGCGGGTGGCCCACCACGTCCCGCTGGAAGCGCGCCAGGACCCGGTAACCCAGGCGGCGCTGGTGGTCGGCGGCGGCATCGCCGGCATCCAGGCCGCGCTCTCCATCGCCGACTCTGGTTACCAGGTCTACCTGGTGGAGCGGGAGCCGACGATTGGCGGGCGGATGGCCCAACTGGACAAAACCTTCCCCACCCTCGACTGTAGCACCTGAATTCTCGGCCCCAAAATGATGGATGCCGGTCGGCATCC
>CAYMWP010000194.1:0-6344 GCA_964393895.1 uncultured Anaerolineales bacterium
TCGGGCACAACTCAACCAACTGGAACAGCGATGGAAAGCGCTACCGCCGCTCGACGGCTCGTAGCAACTTATGCGCTATTGCCATTTTACCGTTGCATTGCTCGCTCGCAAGCAGTGCGCATCGGCCCGATGATCTCTTCTATGGCGAAACCCTGGTTGGTCCACATATCGAACGCCAGCGCGCCCTGCCGCACCAGCATTCCCAGTCCGCCTATCGCGCGCGCGCCCGATTCCCGCGCCTGCCGCAAAAGCCGTGTCTCCAACGGGTTATAGACCAGGTCGTACACGGTCAGGCGAGGCGGAATGGGCAAGCCGTCGGGCCAGACGGAGCCATCCACGTGAGGCCACATCCCCACCGTCGTCGTGTTGACCAGCAGGTCGGCGGCGCGAGCGGACTCGATCAGTGTCTCCTGCGTGAGTGACAGCGCGTGCAAAACCTCTTCACTTCCCATACCTGAGACTAGCGCTTGCGCCCGCTCGAAGGTGCGGTTGAGCACCGTGATCTTGCCAATCCCTGCTCCAAGCAGGCCAAAGACGACGGCTCGCGCCGCGCCGCCAGCCCCAACGACGACCGCGCTCTTGCCCTCTGGTTCAAACCCGCTCTGATGCAGGTCGCCGATGAACCCCGGAACGTCCGTATTGTACCCGCTCAGGACCGTCGCGCCATCCTCCCGCCGCTCGACGACGATCGTGTTGACCGCGCTGAATTTTCCGGCGTCGGGCGCGATGTCGTCCAACGCAGGCATGACGGCCTGCTTGTGCGGCGCGGTCACGTTGGCGCCGCGGAAACCCAACGCAGCCAGCCCGCGCACAGCCGCCTCGACCTGCCCCGGCAACGTCGGCAGTGGGACGTAGCGCCAGTTCAATCCCAAGGCGCCGAAGGCGGCGTTGTGCATCGCCGGTGAGAGGCTATGCGCCACCGGCCAACCGATCAATCCGACCAGTTTGGTGTGTTCGTCAATCACAAGCGGCTCCGATTTGCTGCATCAACTCGGCGAACCCAGGGAAAGAGTCATCAATGCACTCTGCATTCTCCACGATGGTCTCTCCCTTTGCAACCAATCCCGCCACGGCTAGAGCCATCGCCAACCGGTGATCGCCGTGGCTGTCCACCCTTGCGCCGTGCAGTGGCGTCGGTCCCTGTATTATAAACCCATCGGGGAGCGGGTCAATGTGCGCGCCCAGCGTTCGCAGTTCGGGAACGATGGCGGCGATGCGATCCGTCTCCTTGACGCGCAGTTCGGCGGCGTCGCGCACGTGCGTTGTGCCATGCGCCTGTGTCGCGGCGACGGCCAGCACCGGGAACTCGTCAATCATGCGCACCACCGTTTCTCCGACGACTCCCACGCCCCGCAGGCCCGACGCGCGTATCGTCACGTCGGCCACCGGCTCCCCGCTCTCCTCGCGCTCGTTCTCCAGGGCGATCTCGGCTCCCATCGCCCGCAGCACGGCCAGCAGACCGGTGCGGGTGGGGTTGACGCCTACACCCTCGACGGTAACCTCCGAGCCAGGCGCCAGCGCTGCCGCGACCAGCGGAAAGGCTGCCGCCGAGATGTCACCGGGGATGGCAAGTGTGAGCGCGCCGAGGGGTGAGGAGAGCGGGGCCAGGGTGACGGTCAGGTCGCTTACCCTGACAGCGGCTCCCATCGCGGCGAGCAAACGTTCGGTGTGGTCGCGGGCGGGAGCAGGCTGGCGGACGATGGTGGGACCGGCAGCGTAGAGACCGGCCAACAACAGCGCGCTCTTGACCTGGGCGCTGGCGACGTCCAGGGTGTGGTCGCCGCCGCGCAGTTGACGCCCGCGAATGGTGAGGGGAGCGTGCCCGTCGGTGTCCTCGATCTCGGCCCCCATTCGGCGGAGTGGCTCGGTGATGCGCCGCATCGGGCGGCGGAGCAATTGTGGATCGCCGCTGAGCGTCGCTTTGCTTAAACCGAACGTCTGACCTGCCAAAATGCCCGCCAGCAATCGCATCGTCGTGCCGGAGCGGGCGCAGTGCAGCGGCTCGGCAGGCGCTTGCAGCCCGCGCAACCCGCGCCCGTGGACGGTCAGCGTGGTGTCGTCGTGGACGTCAATCTGGACGCCCAGCGCGCGGAGGCAGGCCAGGGTCACCAGGCAGTCACCGGCGGGTAGGAATCCACTGACCTGACTGACTCCTTCGGCCAGAGCGCCGAGCAGCAGCGCCCGGTGAGAGATAGATTTATCGCCCGGCACGTGCACACGTCCGCGCAGCGCCTTCCCCGAACTCATCTTTAGCTGCTCCATCAACCCTCCTCCAACCCTCCTCCGCAAATTTCTGCCGAAAACTGTAGCATAGGGCCTTGTGCCCGTTTTTTTTGCCCACAAGCACCGCCCACGAGGGGCTATGCTACATCTCTCCGAAACTAGGGATACATCCTGATCCTTTCGTCGCGAATGGCGCTCAACGCCGCTCGCAGGTCTTTCTCGTCACTGGTCTCCACCAGGCGAGCCAGGTCGCGCAGTTTTGCCCGGTAGACGTCCACAGCATGGAGCACCTTTTCCCGGTTGGTCATCAGAATATCAACCATCATCGTCACGTCGCTGCCGGCCACGCGCGACGTGTCGCGGAAGCCGCCGGCGATGATCTCCCACGCGGCCGGGTCGGGTGAGGTCGTGGCGTCGGCCGTGGCGACCAGGGCGCAGGCCAGCAGGTAGGGCAGGTGGCTGACGGTAGCGACCAAAGCATCCTGGCGTTCCGGCTCGAGCACCAATGGGCGCGCGCCGACGGCCTCGGCCAGTGCAAGCCCCGTCGCCAGCGCAGTCTCTGACGTACGCTCCAGCGGGGAGAGGATAAAGGTGCGACCGTGGTAAAGGGCCGGGTCTGCCGCCTCGATGCCCGATTTCTCCTTGCCGCACATCGGGTGTCCGCCCAGCGGCTGGACGTGGTCGGGCAATCGCGCCATCTCTGCAACGATCCGCGCCTTGGTGCTGCCCAGGTCCATCAGCAGGCATCCTTCCGGCAGCAGAGGGCCGATCTCGGCCAGTTGCCGCATAATGACGCACACCGGCGTCGCCAGGACGACCACGTCTGCCTCGCGCACGCCGTCTCTCAGATTGATCGTGCCCCGGTCGATCAGTCCCTGCGCCAGTGCGGTGTCGATTGTCTCGGCGCGCCGCGCCACGCCGACGACCTCCCGGCACTTTGCGCGCAGCGCTCCGGCCAATGAGCCACCCATCAAGCCCAAGCCAATGATGGTGATTGTAAGGTCGGGCAATTCTTTCATAGTGTTCTGCCCACTGCCTCGGCCACCGGGCGTAGATTCCGCATCAACTCGGCAAAGCGCGCCGGTTTGAGCGATTGTGAACCGTCAGAGAGGGCCTGTTCTGGGTTTGGGTGTACTTCGATGATCAGCCCGTCGGCCCCGGCGGCCACAGCTGCCCGCGAGAGCGGCTCCACCAATTCCCACTTGCCCGTCCCGTGGCTGGGGTCCACCACGACCGGCAGGTGACTGAGTTGTTTGAGCAGCGGCACGGCGCTGAGGTCGAGGGTGTTGCGCGTATACTGTTCGAACGTGCGGATGCCGCGCTCGCACAGGATGACGCGGTCGTTGCCGTGGGAGAGGATGTACTCGGCGGCCATCAGCAGTTCCTCCAGCGTGGACATCATACCACGCTTGAGCAGCACCGGTCGCTGCGCCTCACCGACGGCGTGCAGCAGGGCATAGTTCTGCATGTTCCGCGCGCCGACCTGGAGGACGTCGGCATGCGTGGTGACCAACGGCACCTGTTGGGGAGCCATCACCTCGGTGACGACCGGGAGACCCGTCTCCTTGCGCGCTGCGGCCAGGATGCGTAACCCCTCCTCGCCCAGCCCCTGGAAACTGTAGGGAGAAGAACGCGGCTTGAAAGCGCCCCCGCGCAGCATGTGGGCGTGGCAACTCTTGACAGCCCGCGCGGCCTCCAGCAATTGCTCGCGGCTCTCCACGGCGCACGGGCCTGCCATCACGATCAACTGCTTGCCGCCGACCGCGATCCCATTGGCGGATTGTTCCAACCCGACCGAGACGACGGTGTCTTGCGGATGAAAATCCCGACTGGCCAACTTGTAGGGGCGCAGGATGGGCACCGTCCGCTCGACGCCGTCCATACGCTCAATCTGTTCGCGGTCCAGCGGGCGGCCATTGCCGATAATGCCGATGATGGTCCGCTCCTCGCCCTCTGAAAGATGCACCCCACAGCCCAACTGTTCGATGCGGGCAGTGACGTTGGCAATCTGGGCACTGCTCGCGCCTTGTTTCATTATGACGATCATCTGATACCTCCTGTGTTCAGTTCACTCATACCAGGACCCCGTTGTCGGGAACGGGGGTCGTTGCAGCCGGATAAGAACCCAATAATTTGACAAACGACGAGCGCCGCAGCAGGCCTATGATGGCCGCCTCGCATTCGGGGTCCTGGCAGTGCCCTTCAAAGTCCAGGTAGAAAATATATTGCCAGGGCCGGTTGAGGCGCGGGCGCGACTCGATCTTGGTCAGGTTGATCCCCCTGGTGGCGAATTCTCCCAGGCAGTCGTACAACGCCCCCGGCTGGTGGCGGGAGGAGAAGACGAGCGACGTCTTGGTGCGCTGCGCGCGCGGCGGATCGTCCAGGGAGAGGACGAAGAAGCGCGTATAATTAAAGGGGAAATCCTCGATGGCCGAGGAGACGATCTCCAGATCGTACATCTCGGCGGCCAACTTGCTGGCGATCGCGGCCACGCCGGGTTCCGGGTTGGCCGCCAAGTCGCGCGCGCTGCCGGCGGTGTCGAAGGCGGGTTCGGGTTTCAGCTCGTAACTGCTCAAGTACCGCTGGCATTGAGCCAACGCCTGCGGATGCGAGCGCACGCGTTCCAGGTCGGCCAACTGGGTGCCGGGAATGGCGAGCAACATGTGGTGCACGTGCAAGATCGTCTCGGCGCAAATGCGCAGGTCGCGCTCCATCAGCAGTTCGTAGGAGCGGCTCACAGAACCCGCGACGGCGTTCTCCACCGGCACCATTGCACAGTCCACCTCGCCGTTTTCCACGGCGGGGAACACGTCGTCCAGGGTCCTGTAAGGGATGCTTTCCACGTCAGGGCCAAAGTACTGGCGTATGGCCTCCTCCGAATACGCCCCGGCGATACCTTGAAATGCTACTCTAGTCATACGTTCATCCCTCCACTAGATCGGGTCTCAAGACGCGGGCACGTCCCAAGTAGACGTGCCGGATTTGTGCGGGAGAAAGATCGGTGTTCCAATGTATCAACACCCGGATGCAGCGGGGCAGGTTGTCCACGACCGCCATCTCTTGCATACACAGCAGGGGAGTGTACGTCCATCCCATCTCGCGGGCGGCGCGCGCCGGGTAGGCCGCATCCAGGTCGGGCGTGGTGGTGAAAATCACACTGGTGATATCGTCCACCAACAGGCCATTGGCGACGGCGATCCGCTCCAACAAACCCCGCGTCGCCGCGATGATGGTACCCGCATCGTTGATCTCGACAGTGACTGCCCCGCGAATGCCACGACACGCCATTTCTTTCTCCTCATAGAAACAAAAAACGTGGAGCGGTTGCTCCACGTTTTTGCTGCTTTTCAGATGCTGCCTATCCTACACCGGCCTCCGTCCAACGCAAAGCTCCCATCCCCTCAGGCAGGGTAAAAAATAATAGTAGGGAAAGTAGGTTAGGTTGGCTTTACGTTGTTGGTCCATCATTCGTTTCACTTTACCCGGTAGCATCGTTCAATCGTTCGGATTGGGCGCAATCATACCCGCTTTGGCCCAATTTGTCAAGCTGACGCATTTTGGTGATTGCCCACATCTCACCACAGAGACAGAGAGCACAGAGAAAACACAAATCGGCATCCTGCGCCACGCGCAGGCCATTGGCGTTATAGGTATACACCAGCGTGGACGTGACTCCCTCCGCCCGCACCATCCGGCCGGCGCCGTCGTAGCCATAGCTATCTGGCCCGGCCGCCAGCAGATTCCCCCGGTCATCCCAAGTATACACCACGTCGTTGGCCCAGGTCAAGCGGTTGGCCGCGTCATAGGTGTAGGTGGTGACGAGCGTGGTCGTGATGGTGGCGCTGTGCACGGTGCGGTTGCCCACGGCGTCGCGTGGTTCCGGGCCTGGAGCTTCAAAATCGCCTATGGACACGGAGAATCCGTTGTCAAAAAGTCAGGACCCAACACGGTCGCTATATCCATCACGTATATTCCGCGCTCCCAGGTAAAAGCAATCTGTGTGCCATCAGGCGACCACGCAGTCCAGTTCAGGCCATAAACCTCCAGTGGCCTAACAGGACACGTACCATCTGCTCTTGCTATGACCAGCGTCTCCACACTGTAGGTTGGCCCAGTCATAT
>CAYMWP010000195.1:0-2653 GCA_964393895.1 uncultured Anaerolineales bacterium
CGAACATCACTTTCTCTCAAGATACAAAATCTAACATTGTCGAGCTACTCAGCCTGGCACGCGCTCAGACCTCCGAGGTCTTGCAAAACCCGTTCAGGCGTGAAATCCCGGCCTTTTTCGACGGTCGCAGTGGACAGAATGCCTGTCGCAGACCTCGGAGGTCTTGACCTGAGTAGTAACCGCCCCTGTTGGTTTGTGTGTTGAGAATCTGCGCCTTACTCGCCCGCGCCTGGTAGCTCGGGCAGCACGGGTGTCTCTTGTTGATTCTCGAAGGAAGGCAAGGGCATCAGCGGCGTGATCCCCTCGCCCGGCAGGATGCCCCACTGGATGTTTTCCAGGTTGCGCACAAACTCCCACTGGACAAGTTCAGGATACTCTTTCAGCGCCTCACCACGCGCCTGAATACTGTACGCCTCCGAGTCGGCCAGGAGACGCTGTCGCTCTGCATCCGCCGCCGCCCGCAATTTGACTCCCTCGGCCTCCGCCTCCGCCAATCGTATCTGGCTTTGCTTCTCGTATTCGGCGGCGTCGGCCTGGTACTGGGCGGTTTGGATGGCTTCCTGGGCGATCTGTTGCTGTTCAATGGCGTTGATGTACTCTTCGTTGAATTCTATCTTGCGGACCAAAAAGTCATCGAGGGAGACACCGTACTTTTCAAATTCCTCGGCTAGCGCGTTTCGCACACCATCTTCGTAGGCAAAGATCCCTTCACCGCTGTACAAGTCCTCGGCGGTGTGGCTTTGCGCCGACAGGCGCGTCAGGTTCCTGGAGTGGGCCTTCACAATGTTCTCCACGACCTCGCGCGCGCGGCCGACGTTCTGCACGATATCCACAGCCTTGTCTGCCGGTATGCGGAACAGTACAGTGTACTTGATAGTGATCTGCTGACCGTCTACCGTCTGTGCGTTTACGGGATAGTCTCGGTAATCGGCCCCCGATAACTCTGGACTGTCGCTGGTCTCGTATGACTGGACGACGGTGGGAATGGTCACTATTTGGTCAATGAAAGGCGCGCGCCAGTGCAGGCCCGGTTCAAAGACCTCTCCCGTCAGTCCTCCGAATCGTTTGACTAACGCCACAGTTCCAACTTCGACGGGGGTGTAGGTCAACCCGCCGACAATCAAGCCGAGGATGAGCACGGCTCCCACTACAATTATCATGATCGGCGCTTTCAGGGGAATCTTTTTGCTTCTTCTAGTACCCATGTGTGTCATTCTACATCTCCTTGGTATGGTACCACAACCTGCACCTTCGTACAGTGCAGGCTCGAATGCGGGCTCAAATGCAGGCTCAAATGCAGGCTCAAATGCAGGCTCAAATGCAGGCTCAAGTAACAGGGACGGAAAAGTCCAGACGCAGCCACTCCTGCTAAAGTCAGGTTTGGACTATTCAAATATCCAGCGGTCGGTGTCCCGCTCGTAAGAGAGCAGTTCGTCCTCGGTGAAAAAGAGCGGCACCTCAAAGGCCGCCGTCTCTGGCCCGTCGGAGCCGTGCACCAGGTTGCGCCCGATCTCTAGACCAAAGTCGGCGCGGATGGTGCCGGGAGCTGCCTCGGCCGGCTTGGTCGCCCCCATCGTGCGCCGTACGATCTCGATGGCGTCGTTGCCCTCCAGCGCCATCACCACGACCGGGCTGGAGGTGATATAGCGGATGAGTGGTTCGTAAAATGGTTTTCCCTTGTGGATCGCGTAATGACGTCCGGCCAGCGACTCGTCAATCCACATCAATTTCATTCCAACGATGCGCAGCCCGCGGCGCTCGAAGCGGGCGATGATTTCCCCAATGAGGCCGCGCTGCACGCCGTCAGGTTTGACGATAACGAGTGTACGTTCCAAGTTGCCTCCTTGATCTATAGAGTTTCCAATGCCTGGCGGTAGAGGGTCAATGCCTCCTGCAATTGACCGTCTTTCATATAGGCGTCACCCAACACCTGCTGGAGGTGAACGTCAGGCCATTGCTCCATGTACCCCTCCAGGTCTGGGATCACGTTTTCGAGCAGCTTGCCCGAGCGGATCACGCGGGAATAGGCTTCCAATGACTCGTCGCGCTCATTCGCTTGCCACAGATCCCGCGCAAACTCCAACCAGGCATCATAGTCGCGCCGGTTTTCCTTGAGATAAGCTCGCCAGGCGTCTAAAGGCTCGGCGGGGGCCTCGGCCACAGGAGGTTCAGGCACGGCGATGGTCTCCTCGGGGGGTTCCGGTGCCTCCACCTCGACTATGCCCGGCGCTTCCTCGACGACTGGCGGCGGTGCGATCTCTTCAGGCGGTGGCGCCTCTTCCACTGGCGGCGCTTCCTCCACCAGTGGGCCAGGTTCGAGTTGATCCTCCGGCTCGCCAAACACTGTCCAGCCAAACGCCTCCTCGCCCGGAGGAGCGGCAAGTGCTTCCTCCGCCACGGCCTCCGGGACAACTATCTCTGGCGCCTCGGCGACCGGCTTCTCTGGTGTGATTCTTTCCACTGCTGGGGCCTCTAGCGGCGGGGCCTCTTCCGGCGGTGAGATAGGGGTGATCTGATCCTCCGGTTCGCCGAAAGATGTCCAACCGAAAGCTTCCTTGACCTGGGCAGCCAGAACTTGCTCCGACACAATCTCCGGGGCGGGCGGCGGGGCCTCGGCGGCCGGCTCCTCCGGCACGACCTCCTCGGCGGGCGG
>CAYMWP010000195.1:2753-6245 GCA_964393895.1 uncultured Anaerolineales bacterium
CCTGGTCTCCTTCCAGCCAGTCCGGGGCAGCCGCTTCCTCCGCCAGCGGCGCTTCCGGCGGCGGAGCCGCCTCGGGCTGGGCCTCTGCGACCGCTGCCTCCGGAGGGGCGAATTCCTGGAGCCAATCGGGTATCTCGGCCGGGACGGGCGGCGGGGCCTCGGCGGCCGGCTCCTCCGGCACGACCTCCTCGGCGGGCGGCGGGGCGGGGGCGGGGCGGCCCATGATCTCGGCCATGCGCGCCTCGGACTCGGCCTTGATCTGCGCCTGTAGCTCTTCCTCTTTGCCGGCGGCCAATTGCTCCAGCCAGGCCAGCGCCTCGTCGCCGGAGGGCACCTGGTCTCCTTCCAGCCAGTCCGGGGCAGCCGCTTCCTCCGCCAGCGGCGCTTCTGCCAAGTCAGGAGCGGGCATCTCGGCGACCGGGCCCTCTTCTACCGGTGAGACGATATCCTCTGGCATAGGTGTTTCCCCCTCAAATTGCCCACGCAGACCGGATAGCCAATCGGGAGCTTGTTCTGCAACCGAGGCAAGCGGCGCTTCTGTTTCACTGCCGGTTTCAACATCCAATTCGGCCAACCACTCTGGGGCTTTCTCCGCGCGCTCTTCATCTGGAGCAGCCTGTGTTTCCGCCGTGACGTCAACGCCTAGCTCGGTCAACCACTCGGGGACTTGTTCCTCATCGTCGCCTATTGGCTCGACACCTAGTCCTGCCATCCATTCCGGCGTCCCTTCTTCGGTCTCGGGGATCGCTTCTAAATGCTCATCCACAGGCTCTTCTTGAACCCCTGTCGCCAGCCATTCGGGGATCGGCTCGTCTGGGGTGCGGGCCGCTTCTTTGGGGAACTGGGGCGCCTCCGGCGATTCGACGGGGGCAGGTGGTGCGGGAGCGAGAGTTTCGTCTAGGGTGACCTCTTCCAGCCACGAAGGGATCTCGATCTGCGCTTCCAGCGCGGCCGTGACGTCAACCAGCGCGGCTTCCTTTTCGGTCAGCGGCGGGCCTCCCGAAATACCCTCCATCTCGGCCATCCATGCCGGGCGTTCCTCCCCGGCCGAGGGCCGATACTCCAGGGGAGCAATCTGTACCTGCCGTGCGGGCAGCGGTGAACTATCGCCAAAGAGTTCCTGGGCCATTACATTTTCCGGGTCCAGCGCCTCGGCCCGCCGAAGATACATTTGTCCTTCCTCGCGCCCGCTGCTGACCCAGATGTTTCCCAGGATCAAGTTGGTCTTGAGGCAATAGGGCAACTCATCTAGTACCTGCTGGCAGATCTCGGCGGCCTCGAGCCGTTGTTCGTTGCGCCACAACGCCTCGGCCAGTGCGACGCGCAGGTCCACACGCTCTGGGTGTTCGTCCAGCAAGGCACGGAGGTCATCGATCGCCCGCGAGAGCAGGTCGCCTCTGAGATAGAGTCGGGCCAGCGCGCCGGCGGTGAGCGGCGTTTTCTGTAGCTCGACGCCATCCCGCCTGCTATAAAGGCGGCGCAGTTCTTCTCCGATCATCTGGTTATCGGCAGCCAGCTCGAAGGCGCGTTCCAGGTGCCAGATGGCAGCGTTGAACTCGTCGTGCTTGTTGTGCACTTCGCTCAGAGCCACCCACGCGACCAGATCCTCAGGGTCGGCGCTGAGCACGCGGCGAAACATGTCTATGGCATACTCATCCTGCCCAGATTCCAACATCGCCTTGCCCAAGAGCCGATAGGCGGCCACGTATCTGGGATATTGTTCCAGGATGTGCTTGCCGTGGGCCACGGCCTCTGCAAAACGGCCCTGCTCAATCGTGTTCTCGATTTGCCCGCAATAGTCGCGAAGGGAATTCCCGGCCATTGTTTCCCCCTTCTTTTAGGTACCGGTTGGACACGGAACGAAATGGGTGTGTTTCGAACGAGTTGGCCAAGACCTCGGAGGTCTAGGGTCTCTACTGAAATGAAACACACTCGAATGAAATTATCCTAGTTCTCGGTACAAAACGCTCGCAGCCCCCCGTCTCGGGGGCGGTTCATGCAGGAGATAGCCACTCGTTTGTACGATTTTCGCACCCAACCCGCCCCCAGGACGGGGGCCGAGTTCTACTACTAGATTATGCAACGTCTTGCGCAAAAAGTCAATCCAGATTATGTATTCCTCTCAGGCGCGTGATCAGCGCGCTGACTGGTCTCTCGCCGCGCGGAGGTGGTCCCAAAGGATCTGCAATGGTCTCTTCTCCCAACATGGCGTAGAAGGCGTTGAGCACGCCATAAGCCAGCACGTCCAACTGATAGCCGCCCTCGAGGGTGAACAAAATCCGTCCAGCGCACAACTGCTCGGCCATGCGTACCAGTTCTTGCCCCAAGCGGGCATAGCCGGTCAGTGAAAGGTTCATCATTGCCAGCGGATCGCTCCAATGAGCGTCGTACCCCGCCGAGACCAAGATCAGGTCGGGCTGGAAACGCTCCGCCAGCGGCCAGACCAGTTCGGCGAACAGTTGCGCGTAGCCGGCGTCGCCTACGCCAGAGGGCAGCGGCGCGTTGAGCAGTGTCCCCTTGCCAGCGCCCTGGCCCGTCTCGTTCCACAGGCCGGTGCCAGGGTAATATGGGTACTGGTGACTGGAAAAATAGAATACCGCCGGGTCGTTGGCAAAAGCGTCCTGGGTGCCGTTGCCGTGATGCACGTCAAAATCGGCGATAAAGACACGCTCCGCTTTCCCTCCCGCCAGGGCGGCCCGCGCGGCCACGGCGACGTTGTTAAAGAGGCAAAAGCCCATCGCACGGGTGGCTGTGGCGTGGTGGCCGGGCGGGCGTACCAGGGCGAACCCGTTGACGATCTCGCCTGCCAACACCGCTTCCACAGCCCGCACCAGCCCGCCGGCCGCCATCAGCGCCGCCTCGAACGAGCGCGGGGAGACGTAGGTGTCTGGGTCGAGGTAGCCGCCGCCCGCTTCGGCCTGGCGCTGCACCCGCGCAATGTGCTGGGAGGTGTGCACACGCTCCAACTCCTCGGTCGTAGCCGGGCGGGGTTCCAGGGATTTTAGACGGGGGAGTAGTTCCTCGTCTTGCAATACCTCTACGATGCGTTTCAGGCGCCGGGCGTTTTCGGGATGGGAGGGCAGATCATGCTCGAGGTAGATTGGATCGTAGACGTAGGCTGTGGCCGTACCCATAACTCTTCTGCCTTTCCTGTAAAGGTGTCATCTCAATAAACCGGGGTAATTTAAGGCGGAATGGCATTCCGCCCTACTTTTCCCCCAACTTTTTGAGAAGAGGCAATTTGTCCCAATTTGTCTCTATTGTATCATCAGATATTGCTTTGAGCAACCTTTACTGCCGAATGCTTTCTGGTGTTGCCAACGCCGCCGAGATGACCCCCCCGCGCTCCGCGATATGGAAATCGAGACATGGCTCTACTGAAAAAAGTCACTTACCACAGAGACACAGAGAACACGGAGAGAAATCGAGATGGGTGTGTTTCATACAAGTTGGGCAAGACCTCGGAGGTCTAGGGTCTCTACTGAAATGAAA
>CAYMWP010000196.1:0-6083 GCA_964393895.1 uncultured Anaerolineales bacterium
GTGCCCCAGTTTTCCACGAGGATATCATCGGGATTAGCCCACGCATAGGCATAGGTTCGAGACCACTGGTAGGTGGTGCCGCTCGAACCCTGGGGTTTGTTCAGCCCCCAAATGTATCTATCGCCAATGGGCTGGCCATTGCCGTCTGTCACCTTGCCGACGACGGTGCCTGTGTTAGTGCCGCTGTAGTTGAAGGGTTGCAGCCATAACTCTGGGTTGCGCGAGGTATTCTCCGAGTCCAAAGTGTTGTAAGGACGCAATTTCCGGTCACTCTCGGGATGCAGACAAATCTGTAGATGCAGGTGATTACCAGTGGACGAGCCTGTATTGTCCACATCGGCAATCCAAGTGCCGGCAGTCACATACTGACCCACTGAATACCTGACGCTATCCTTGCTCAGGTGAGCGTAGATGGAGTAAACGTAAGCCCACTGCTGCGCGGTGCGATCCCAGTGGCGTCTGCTGTGCCGGATCAATACGAAGTTGCCAAAGCCGGTGCCTGTTCCGTTATCATAATCGTCATACGTATCAACCACCACCCCATCAGCGATAGCGTAGACGTCCGTGCCGAGGCCATAGGAGAAGTCAACCCCCTTGTGAGTGCTCGTATCCCCGACCTCCCCGTACAGATAGCTTTGATTGAGTCTCCCGCCATCGTAGGTGATCGGTCGTTGCACGCGATAGGCTGCAATGGCAGGCAGCACCGTAGCCAACAGCAGCAAAAACAGCAATGCCACAATTGCCTGCCACCGGCACCTGGCTGACGTTCTCATTTTCATCGTATACCTCCTACCTCGTGACCTCAAAATCGGCAGAGCTGGCGTAAACTTGCTTTAGGCTGCCGTCAATCAAGTTGAGTACCCAGAGGCCTTCGTTCTCTCGACGAAAGACGATTTGGGTCCCATCTGGAGACCATTGCGGCCCGCGATCGCTGGTTGAATCACGCGTCAGGCATAGTAGTAGGCTGCCGTCTCCGCGGAGTAACCAAAGGTCGTTAAGAGGACTGGGCTCTGCTTCGTAGGGGAGTTTACCAACGAACGCAATCCAATCTCCATCTGAAGGACTGAGTGCAAAAGACGAAACGATAACCTGAGTTGTCAACGGTACTGAGGTACGTGTCTCAACATTGACAGTCCAAAGATTGTCAAAGTGCTGCCCGGTTGGCTCTGCTTCAGGAAATACATAGAGTATCCTCTTCCCGCTAGAGAACCACGCTGTACCCCACATAGCCCAAGTCGTTGGGGGTATCAACCGAGTTGTGCTTTCGCTGCCATCAACACTGGTCAGCAACATCTCTGGACTGCCCCCCAGGGAAGCTTCCTGGTGCAGAAAGGCAATCCGCCGTCCATCGGGTGACCAGGCCATATCTCTCACCCAGTACCCCTCCTCAACAGGGAAGAGTTCCTTCACTTCACCAGATATTGCATCAGCAACCCATAGTCCACTGCCCCACACATAGGCAATGCGAGTGCCATCGGGCGACCACACTGGCTCCCGCCCCTCGACCAGAAAGTGAAACTCGCCTGTCTGGATGTCAAAGAGGCAGATTTGCCAGCCATAAGGTTGGCCTTTGTACTCCACCTCCCACAAGTCAGTCACGACCAGGGCCAACTTGGTGCCATCGGGGGAAACGCTGCCCCACCGAAGGGGAGGCCCCTCAATTCCTTGCACAGGGTAGTGCCCCAGGTACAGTCCAGCCTTGTCCTCCGTATCAATGAGTAACCGCCGGTCACTACCGTCACTGTTCACTGTCCACACCTTGTTGCCTTCGCGGAGAACGATGTGGAAGGGCTGAGGAACGGCGTCTTCCAAACCGGGGATGAACGGCGGCTCGGCTTCCGGAATGGGCGTGACCGCTGGTGTGGGTAGCGGTGTAGGAACAGGTGGCGGCGTTTCAGGAATGTAGGGCGTTAGTGTGGGAAGCGGGGTTGGCACAATAGGAATCGGCGTCGGCAGCGGCGACCACAACTGGGCCAACCCCGTCGTCGCCGGTTGCCACAGGACCACTCCCAGCCCGGCCAGGGCCGCGAATGCCACCAATGTCACGATAATCTTGCTCTTGTTCATCACTCAACCTCCTTTTCACACTAGAAACGCACGAGCGCCGGGCAATCCGCGCACCACGCGCGCACCACACCCGGCGCTCCATTCCTTCGCGCTCGTATTCAATTCTTGCGGGGGGCAGGCAGCCATCACACCTCCTCCCAATCCTGCTCTCAATATACCACACTGCGGTCAGCCCGTCAAATCCACCCCGCGCGAGAGCGTGCGCGGCTACTGGTCTTATGATACCATAGGACCAGACGCTCCGCTGGACGAACGGGCATCGTTTGCCCGCCGCTCTCCATACGCTCACCCGTGGTGTCGGCCTCGAACACCGGCGTCTGATCTAGCATCAGCATACCCCAGGCCTCTTACAAACCTCTTACAGTCCGGCAAGCCAAGAAGCCGCCAGGGATGCAAAAACGCCGGGCAGCCCGCGCTCCATACTCCCGTGGGTCGTGACGGGGGTGGCTTTTTCAGGGGGTCGCGGTGAGCAGGAGGATGAGGCCGTCGGGCAGCGGGCCGTCGGGGCCAACGGTGGGGAGGCGCTCCAGGGTGTCTGGGCGGTACATGCCTACCACCAGGCGCACGCGCTGCCTAGGCGAGAGCATTGGCACCTCCAAGACGTGCTCGTCGGGGATCAGGTCGCCGGGGCGCCAGGCCGGGGTGGGGTAGCGGCCATAGCGGGGCGGGCCGTCGTGCTGGGCCAGCAGTTGGTCGGCGTCGTCCAGGAGGTGGACGAAGGCGACGTAGTCTCCTCGCGGCAGCTCGTCGGCGCGCCAGTAGAGGGTGACGGTGAGGGAGGCGCCACTCTGGATTGGGCCGGAGAGATCGTATCCGGTCAGCGTGATCTCTTCACCCAGCCGGTAGTCCAGTGGATGTTGGGGGGACACGACGAGAGATCGCTCGGGCGCGACGCGCACCTGGGCCAGCACGGGGAATTCGGCCGCCGTCCCGTCGGGGTAACGGGCGGGCAAACGCTCGCCGGTGGGGGCGTCGTACAGGCCTATCATCAGGTCGTACAGTCCGGGCACGGGCGCCCACTCCTCGACGCGCATGCGGTAGACGTCGCAAAAAGCCTCGCCAACCGGCCACAGCGAGGTGGGGAAGCGCCCCAGGCCAGGGTAGGTGTACCGCTCGGCCACGCGCGCGTCCTCACGCCCCACCAGGTGGAGGAAGACGGTATAGTCTCGGGCCATAGGGGCGACTGCCTCCCAGCAAGCGCGGACGGAGAGCCATTCGCCTGGTGAGGCAGATGGACTGTCCAGCGCGACGCCCAGGAGACGGGCGGCGTCGCCGTAGGTCAGGTCTACGCTCTCGACGGTAGCGGCGGCATCAGCGGGAGAGATCAGCCGGGGAGGTGCGAACGCGGGGCGGATGACCAGCCAGGGGGCGAGGAGACTGAGAATGGCAAAGCCAACGAGAGAGAAGCGTGAAACGTGAAACGTGAAACGTGGTTGGGGTAACACAGCCCAGCCGCCGACGAGGAGCAGGGCGAAAGCGCCGATGGCGGGAAAGAGCAGCCGGCCGTGGGGGGCCTCCACCTGGCGCATCCAGTGAAGGAGGGCGGCAAGCACCAGCAGCCACCAGACCGCGGCCAGCAGGAATATGCGCCCCCGACCAGGAAGTCGCCGCTTGACCACCGCCCCACTCCACCCGACCAGGCTGACGACCAAAGTTGTCCCCAGGGCCAGGTAGACCCACGAAGGGAACTCGACGTGTCCCCAGCCGAAGGCGCCCCAGAAGGAGCGGTAGAGCCGGGGCAGCTCGGCCAGGACAGTAGCAAGGGAGGCCGGCGCCGCCCGTCCCCAGAGAGTGTCAGCGTGTACCTGGAAGCCAAAGGGGTCGCCGTAGAGGACGGCGTTGCGGACGTACCACCAACCGCCGACGGCAAGAGCCACCAAAACGATCAATGAACAATGTCTAACGTCCGATGTCCGATGTCCGACGTCTGACGACGGGCGGCGGTTGGCAAGCAGCAGGGCTATTGCGGCGAGGGGAAGGAGAAGCAGGGTGCTGGTTTTGGTCAGGGCAGCCAGTCCGATCAACAGGCCAATGGCGAGAGTGCAACGCGTCGTCGTTCCCCGGTTGACGGAGCGAGCTATGGCCCACAGTGCGGCGGTCGAAAGGGCGGCAGCGGCGCTATCGTTGCTCGCCACGCCGCTGATAAAGAGAAACTGGGGATGGAAAACCAGCACCGCCGCCGTACCCAGAGCCAGCGCGGGTCGTTGGGGAAACGCTTCCTGCCCCAGTCCCCAGGTGGCAACGACGGTCAGCAGGCCAAAGGCGAGCGAGACGAAGCGGGCCAGGCGCAGGGCCAAAACTGCCCCTCGCCAGGGGAAGCGCTCGCGCCCGGTGTGGACGAGCATGTTCTTGTTGTCGTTCACCGTGCCGCCAGCCTGGTAGCCAAAGCCTGGATTGTGCCACATCAACTCGGGCAGGTCGTCGTCGGGCACGAGACCGCTGACCAGTGCAGCTATGGCGTAATAGAGCGGCGGCTGAGCGACTTCTTGATGCGCCCCGCTGGCATCGTCGGTCAGCGAGGGGAGAGCGCGCTGCTCGGCCAGGTAGCGAACGTAGGCATAGTGCCACACCTCGTCGGGCGCCTCGAATAGCGGGGTGATCAGGCTGTAGGTGAGGCCGATCACCCCGAACAGAAGCAGCAGGCAAGCCAGCGATTTTCTCATCTCACGACTAGGGGCAGGTACAAGTGAAAGAGTGCGCCGGTGTGAATTGTCGCCTCCATCAAGTCAGAGGCCGACGTGCGACACTCGCCCCCGTCCAGGCGGCGCGAGAGAGCGATAAACTGCACCGTCCGCCCATCCTCCAAAGGTCCGACCATGACCCGGTGGTGTGTGACGGGTGTTTGATCCACCCAAGTGACGTATTGAAAATCAGCCACGGCACCATAGTCACTGAACACGGCAGGAAGATAGATCACGGAATCCGTGTACGAAACGGTCGGGGTCACTTGAGAATTATCCAGAATAGAGTACCAGGCTTGCGTCGAGGCCGGCACTGACGTATCCCACTCTACTACCAAGAAATCAAGGGAAGTGGAGGTGATCACACCGGTGATGAACCCATCGCCCCCCATAGATTCCGGCGCCGGCAAACGCCCGTCGGGCGGGGGAGTCTCCACCAGAGTGGCAGCATCCCAGAAAGTCTCGTAGGGGGCATAGCCGTGATCTGGGGAAACGTAGGTGATAGCCGTGATGTGGTCGCTGTACGCCTCGGTAGCGACGATGTGCTGGCCCCAGGTATTGTGGAAGGTCTGCTCCGGCGACCAGGCGATATCGTCAGGAAAGGAGGACATGTACAGACCGTATTTGCGTCCCAGAGGGTCTATTCCTATACGGGCGTGGTGGTCCGTGCTGGGAAAGGAGCTGTTTCGCCCATACATGTCAAACTGATAGAAGGTACAGGGCTGCACGGCGACCTGCTGAAAGATACCGGCAGTGTAGGCCTGCGGCCAGACCCAATAATAGATTTGGGCGTGATTGCCATCGTAGCGATGGGGGCGCCACTCCCGGACGTCGTCGTACTCTGGAAGGACGTTGCCTATCCACCATCGTTTCCACTCTTGGGCGACAAAGTGGTTGGGATACTTCCAGTAAAAGCCCTCTTCCATGCTGCCGTTGGCGAGCAAGTTGCTCGATTCTGTTTGCTGCACATGGGGGGGGGCTCCCTCCCACGGGTCTGTGCCCGCTCCCAGAGCGATCTCTTTTCCACCCAGCAGCAGGGCAACGAGCAAAGCCACGTTGATGAAATACCATATCTGTCGTTTCATAGAACTGATTCATTACCTCACAGGAATTTGATTACGCCACCCGTCCTGGTCTGGTCTAGCACGGAAAATACGGCTACACCGTATCGCCGCGCCTCGGTGAATGCCAGCTTCCACCATACATAGGAGATTCACCTTTTGTGCAAGAATTTCACTGGCAAGATATTACTGCACGCGAGGCAATAGGTTAGCGCGCATAAGCCCTGGGTTAGATTGGGACAGCCAAAGGCAGCACTTTCCGCTTCTGCCAATA
>CAYMWP010000197.1:0-6064 GCA_964393895.1 uncultured Anaerolineales bacterium
CATTCCGCCTTACTTTTCCCCCAACTTTTTGAGAGGAGACCCCCCGGCCAATCCTGAGCTCGCGCCAGTCAAAACATCCACAGGAGCATAATCATACAAGTCACAGTCTCCACTACAGTTTGTGAATCCTACGACCTCGATCCAGTTCGCCGGGCGGTGAAGGAGGCGCTCGTTCCCCTGGGCGGCATTGGCCGCTTTGTCCGTCCGGGGATGAAGGTGCTGCTCAAGCCAAATTTACTGACCGCCGCCGATCTGGAGCGGGCGATAACGACCCACCCGGCGCTGGTCCAGGCGGTGGCCGAATTGGTGCGGGATGCCGGCGGAACCATCTTCATCGGCGACTCGCCCGGCGGCCCGGTGAAAAAGACCCCCCCGGTGTGGCGCAAGGGCGGAATGACCAGAGTGGCGGAGCAAACGGGCGCTCGCCTGGTCGCCTTCGACGGCGTGACCTGGAAGCGGATGAACGGCAATGACTATTTCATCGCCAGCCCAGTGCTCGAGGCTGACCTGGTGATTGACCTGCCCAAGTTAAAGACTCACATTCTCACCCTCTACACGGGCGCGGTAAAAAACCTGTTCGGAGCCATCCCTGGCACGCGCAAGCGAGAGGTTCACCTCCAGGCGCCAGGCGTGCGAGATTTTAGCCAGGCATTGGTGGATGTGCTGGAACTGGTCCGGCCGGGACTGACGATCATGGATGGCGTACTGGGCCAGGAAGGGCATGGGCCGGGAATGGGAGGTACTCCCCGCCGGTACGGATGCCTGGCCGGCTCGACCGATCCGGTGGCCCTAGATGCGGTGATCGCCCAGGCGTTGGGCTACCGGCCCGGAGAGGTGCTTCACCTGGCCCAGGCGGAGGCCCGAGGGCTAGGGACGGCCAACCTCGATCAAATAGAGATCAAAGGGGACCGGCAGGCGCTCAGTTTCGGGGCGGTGGATCTGCCCAAGGCTCGCTGGTACTTGCGCGCTCCCTCGTGGGTCAGCGCGCCGCTGCGCCAGGTGATACGGGTCCGGCCCCAGTTGGCCCCGTCCGCGTGCATCGGCTGCGGGCGCTGTGTCGAGGTCTGCCCGCAAGAGATCATCACGCCAGGCCATCCGCCGGAATTTGACCTGTCTGGCTGCATCGGCTGCTTTTGCTGCGCCGAAATCTGCCCGCAGGGCGCCATCACGCCTCACCGCAACTGGGCCGCCCGACTGGTCGGCGTGGGGGTCTGAGGAGAGACACTGTTGTGAAGGAGCGTTTTTGATGGAAGAATTTTTGAGTTTCCCCGCCGATCAACTGCTGATCCTGGCCGGGCTCGTGGTAGTAGTGCTGATTGTGCTGTTCATCCTGGGCCGGGTGCTCAAGTTGACCACAACCCTCGTCAAAGTAGGCTGTATAGCCACCGCCGTCCTGTTCCTCGTCGTCCTCGTCGCGCTGTGGGCGATGGGGAGCTAGTTCTCTCGACCAGCACTGATCCTCAAGAAACTGCCCAGCGTCTCGGAAATGCCGGAGGCCCAGTCCCAGGCGAAGGTGACCACGGCGCCGTCAACGGATTGGGCCACGCGCAGGCCTGCCGCGCTGTACGTACACACCACCGTGGACGTGATGCTCTCCGCCCGCACCATCCGCCCGGCGACGCTATATGCGTATCAGCAATTCCCGTTTTGAAGCCGCACCGCCGTAAAACAGACGGTGCTGGCTAGTTTTTTCCTAGCACCTAAGCTAGAATTGCCAAAACGGGAATTGCTGACCGGCGAGACTGGTCACAGTTGGCCCAGGTTCAGCGTCATGAACTCGTCCCAGGCGTAGCGGAGAGGGGTATACCAGTGGTCGCGCCCGATGCAGCGGAAGTAGGGCGGCTGGAAGGCGAGAATCAGGTCGCCTATCTTGTAACGGGGGAGAATAGGGGTCGAGACGACCAGGCTGCCCATCTCACCCAAGCCCCACCTCGTTGGAGCCTGCATCTCGTGCAGCATCTTGACGCCCGAATGGGTCTGCACTTCGAAAAAGAACAGGTCATAGTTGGGCACCCAGGCGCGCTTTTCGTCCCGCTGCTGGCCGAACATGCCCTCGGTAGCGCCGTATATCTCGCGGATGGCGACATTTCGTCCATAGAGCGCGTTGAGGGCCGGCTGATACTTGGTGTTGATCCCCGCCACGCTGCCCAGCGTGACAATTTGCGGCTGCCACAGATCCTTGGGATAAACCTTGTGCACGCGGCGCAGGTAGCGGGCGAACTTGACCGTGGTCGGGCAAACGCCACCTACCAAAGTCACGTTCTCGTCCTTGCACTTTTGGTAGGCCAGCTCGAAGCGCGCTTCCCAATCGCGGATCGTCTTGCCGCCCCCAAGCTCGTCAATCTCTTCTTGTGACGGCTCGGAGCGAATCGGCGTAAAGGCCGAGACGTGCCTGGTATAGATGCCCGAGCTATAACCGTACTCGACCTCCCGCTCTCCCACGCGCACCGTCCCCACCACCGAGGGAAAGTTCAGGTTCAGATTGACCCCCTCAAACAGATCGTACCGGCCGCTGGTCGCCACATAGTTCATCATCGCCCGCCCGGCGCTGATGCGCATCATCAGGTCGGTAGGCGTCATGGGGATGAACTTGGATTCGTCCCCGGTCGTGCCCCGGGTGATGGCCCAGCCGACCGGCTCTTCGTTGAGGAGCAACCCCACCTCGCCGACCATTACCCGGTCAATGAGCGGTTTGTAGTCCTCGTAGGTGGCGATCGGAAAGGCGCGCCGGTAGTCGGCGATGGTCTCGATCTGTTCCGCGCCGTGCTGTGTGCCATACTCGGTCTGAGCATAGCCCTTCAGCAGGCGGTGCAACACCTGCTCCTGAGCCTTGGCGGGATCCTCTACAGCGTCGTGCCAGGGTTGCAGGAGGCCGGCGAGCATGCCAGCCATCGCCTGAGGGTCGTTGCCAGTCATTGTCATCAATTGGTCTCCTGGAAGATATGGCGCACAGTTATAACTGCTCAGGCTGATCCGGGGTTGGGGGCCGCACCGCCGTAAAACAGGCGGTGCTAGTGTACAAGACAGACACTGGCAGATTGAGAAGCAATCCAGCACCGGCTCTTTCAGGCCAGTTACGCACAGTTTGTCACATTGCCAGATGAAGGTAAGCGGGGTGGTTCTGGCGATTGCCGCATCTCACCAGAGACACAGAGCACCGAGAAAACACAAAAATACCCGTAACTGCTCAGCCTGACCCAGACCTCGGAGGTCTATAGCCCGAGCAGTTACAAATACCCCATATCGGCGTCCTCCGTGCCTCGGTGGTGAAAAAGTGGTCGCCTCGAATTGCAGGGCGCTGGTCAGCGATTCCTGAACAGGCCGCGCAGCAACAGCGACAAACCGAACGCGATCAGGATCAGCGGCCAGATCAGATTCGTGTTCAGCAGATCCCCCAGCCCAATGCCAAGCAGGATAAAGCCAACGAGCAAAGTGCCGCCTATCGCCCGCCGGTAAGAAGGAACCAGCAAGCGAAAGCCTGCCTCCAGCAGCAGGATCATCCCGGCCCCGATGAGGACTATGGGCCAGGCCTCGTACCACTCAAAGCCAGTCAGAAATCCCAGATTGCTGGCGAGAAACACCACCCCGGCCCAGATGAGGATAGTGGCCCACACGATGGCGCTGAGCGGATCGCGGCGCCACTTTTCGTCCCAGGTCTTTTCGTCCTTCTCGTGTTCCTTTTCCGCTTTTTCCTCTTCCTTCTCGTACTTTTCGCCATACTGATGTTCGGACATGGTAGCCTCCTTCAAAAAACGTCTGTGTGTCTCTGGATTCTCCGCGAGTCCCTCTGTGTAATCAAGAGACGGCTCTGAAAAGCACTACGCCGCCCTGCTTGCGCACTACTCTTCACGCACTGCGCCGCGATCCACAACCACAGCCGTGCCCCCCATGACCAGCGCCAGCACGCCGATCAGCATCCAGGGGCGGCCAATGGGAATGTCTGACACGGGGACGGGGATCGGGGTGGTCGTGGGCGTGAGCGTGGGCGCGGGGGTGAGGGTGGGGGTCGGCGTGGGCGTGTTGGTCGGTGTATTGGTCGGCGTGGACGTGGGGGTAAGGGTGGGCGTGGGCGTAGGTGTGGGAGTGAAAGTGGGCGTGGGCGTGGGCCATCCGTCGGGGTCGGGCGTAAAGTCCGGGTCGGGGGTGGCCGGCGGGGTTGGCGATGGGGGCGCGAGTACGGTATCGGCGCTCGCGGGGGCTTCCTCGACCAGCATCAGCGGCGGGCCGCCCATCTGGCAGCCGGCGGAGCAGTCGGCGCCGGCGAGAGCAACGTAGTAATAGCCCCGCTCCGGGTAGACGTAGCGAGCCGCTCCCCACACGTCCACCAGCAGCGCGCTTGTCGTGCGCGCTGGAATCATGGCGGTCTGAGGTTCGGGCGTGCGCGCCCAGACGACGGTCGTGGTGCGCTGGCCGCGGTCCACGGTCACGATCGAGATTTCGTCGCGCCGCTCCCAAGTGGCAGAGCGAAAGCCCGCCAGATAACTCGTCGCCACCTGGTAGGCGGTGAAGGCGTCGCGGCGGCTGCCGTCTGCGCGCACCAGCCCAAAGGGTTCGGGGTCGGCGGCCTGATCGGTAGGGGTATCGGCCATCTTGTAGACGGCGATGCGCTCCGTTCCGGCGGCGATCTCCAGGCTAAAGGCCTGGACGATGAAGAATGCCTGCTCCACCTCCGAGACGCGGGAGAGGTAAGCGTTGGTCTCTGCGATCCAGGTGGGCTTGTAGAGGCCGTAATCGCGCATCATGCGGCGATAGTGAGCTACCACGTCATAGATCTTTTCCGGCTCGTGATAGAGGTGGAAGGTAGAGACGTCAAAGTAATAGTTGTTGGCCGCAGCATTAGAGTCGGCGACGAGCGCTTCGAGGAATTGGCCGAACCAGTGCTCGTTGTGCCAGTGGGTCACCGCCGCCATGTGGACGACGGCGTTAGGGTTGGTCTCTTTGGCGACGGTGTAGGCGACGCGCAGCAGTTGGACAAAGTCCTCCACCGAGCCGCCCCAGGTCATGTCCGGCGAGCTGGCGGGAATCTCGGGCTCGTTCCAGATGGTCCAGTGATCAATGCGGCCGGCGTAACGACCGACGATGGTGCGGACAAAGTTGGCCCACAGGTTGTTAGGGTCGTCCGGGGGGAGGTAGAGGCCCTGGGGGACGCCGGGGCCGATCCCCACGTCGGTGGCCCAGCCGGGCGTGGTGATCAGCAGCCCGGTGACCTGGCGGCCCTGGGCCAATTCGTTGGCCAGCATCTCGTCAGAGATGGGGACGACGTTCCATTCTTCGGGGCCGTTGGTCTGTATCCGGTTCCACTCAAAAGTGACGCGCGTCCAGCCAGCTCCCAGCGCGACGGCGGCGGACGGGGCAGCGTAGGCCTCGACTACACCAAAGCGGTAATCCGGGCCACTCTGAGCAACGACCGTTGGACGTGGCGAGATACCCAAGAGGACAAACGGCAATAGAGCAACGGAGAGCAATGTTGTTCGTTTCATTGAATTTTTCTGGTTCTACACAGATTTGTAGGGTGAGGTACAGCTCGAACTCTCCCGAAAGCTGATTTTGACAGGTTTTCGCATCATTTCCAAGCGGTTCTGGCTCCAAATCCGAGCTTTCGGGACTAGGACGCAGGTTCAGGCAACCGTAGGTTGCACCAGATTTTCGCTGAATTTTCGACCTGTGCAATTAGAACGGCCGCGTTCTATTTTTCTATCGGGACACGGACAAACACGGGCTTTGCTCACGGATTTTTATCGAGACTGTATCCGTGAAATCTGTGTTCGTCCGTGTCCAACGATTTAACTGCACAGATGGTGAATTTTTTGGCATTACGGTAAAAGTAACACGTTTGTTACAGAGCTACACAGAGGAGCCACGGAGAGCCTCAGAGTGCTTTTCTTTGTGTATCTCTGCGTCTTCTCTGCCGGATGTTGTTTATCCGCTATCTCTGTGTAACAATGCGACTTTTGCATCTGCGTTATCAGGTGAATCTACGTCCTGCTGGTTAATGGTCACGTCGTCCTTAGTGCAGCGATACATAAATTCGTTCCGCTTTGCGCCGGCCGCGCCGCCCTGAAGA
>CAYMWP010000198.1:0-5897 GCA_964393895.1 uncultured Anaerolineales bacterium
ACACGGACTATGAGCACAAAGTCGACGGCTATCGGCATCTTTTCGAAGACGAGAACACTGTCAGATCAATCGAGCACGATGGCCTCGCAGTCAGGGTGTTCACCTTCCTACACACTGAAGCTGTCGGCGTTCTTTCGGACGGCTACAAGCGCTATTGGTTCGACGATATAAAGACCGTGTTGAGCCAGTTGCTTCAAACGTCTTTGGCATCTCCCTGACCCGGAATCAAAAAACGTATACATTTGTATCTGGGTGCGTTTTTCGTTTGCGGTCGTTTCGGTGATTGTCGGGTGCGTCGTTTCAGCCGCCATGCCGCTGAGCTCCGCCGTCAGCTCAAAATGTCTGCGGCTAGACGCCCTGCCACCTCGGCTAACAACCGGTCTGCGCAGAGGGCTGAAGCCAAATTCGCCTGGCGGCGAACTTTGCAGACCTTGGGCCGTTAGCAAAGCGACCTTGTCCAGGTCAGGGAGTAGGCGCTTGCACACTTGCAAACTTGAATCCTGATTACGGGGGGGGGGTAAAATGTCCAAACGTAAAATGAGCCTCGCGTTGGTCTCGTTGGCCCTGCTGGCGACCGCCTGCCAGCCCCAGGTCGTAGAAGTGACTCGGATCGTCACCCAGGAGGTCGAGGTTACTCGCGAACTGGAAAAGCTTGTAGAGGCCACGGTCGAGGTGACTCGCATCGTAGAGGCGTCCGCCGTGCCGCCTCAGATCGCGCCTGAAACGGTCGTGGTCAACATCCCCCTGGCAGGCCCGCTCGCCAGCCAGGACGCGGAAATATCGGGCATGGCCTGGTACGGAGATAACCTGATACTGTTGCCCCAATACCCCAATTTTTCCGGCGCAGAGGGAGACGGATTCCTCTACGCCCTGCCCAAGGACGAAATCGTCGCCTACCTGGCGGGTGAAACCTACGCGCCGCTGGAGCCAACACCCATCCCGTTCACCGCCCCCGACGTTCAAGATACTGTCGCTGGCTTTGAGGGGTACGAGGCCATCGCTTTCGTCGGAGACGAGGTCTATATGACCATCGAATCCGAGACGGGCGCTGGGCTGGTGGGCTACCTGCTCTTTGGCACAATCTCGCCCAATCTGAGAGCGGTCACGATGGACACCGCCAACCTGGTGCCGATTCCCGCCCAATCCGGCGTGAGCAACATGTGCGAGGAATCACTGGTGGTGACCGGCGACGGCATGTTCACCATCTACGAGGCGAACGGAGCCGGCGTCAACGCGGCCCCGGTCGTCAATGCCTTTGACATGTCGCTGGCGCCCGTGGCCCCCATCCCGTTAGCCAACGTCGAGTACCGCATCACGGACGCGACCGAGTTGGACGGCGACGACCGCTTCTGGGCCATCAACTACTTTTTCCCCGGTGACGAGGACCTGTTGCCAGAGGAGGACTCGTTGGCGGACGAATACGGCGAGGGAGCCACCCACGCCGCCAGCGCCGGCGTCGAGCGTCTGATCGAGTTTCAGTACAGCGCAGACGCCATCAGCCTGACAGATACACCGCCCATTCAACTCCAGTTGATGGCCGACGGCTCGCTGCGCAACTGGGAGGGACTGGTGCGGCTGGACGAGAGCGGCTTTCTCCTGGCCACGGACAAGTATCCCCAAACGATACTGGCCTTTGTGCCACTGCCGGGGGAGGAAGAGGATTCGTCGTAGCCAGATTACTACTACTCAGCCTATGGGTTGTGGGAGATACTTGTGGTACGCCGCACCGCCGTAAACAGGCGGCGCCGGGGGCTTTACGCGCCCCCCAAAGCGCACCCAGCAACTGAAATTCCCGTTTTGAAGCCGCACCGCCGTAAAACAGACGGTGCTGGCTAGTTTTTTCCTAGCATCGGCTCTTTTAGACCGATGCACCTAAGCTAGAATTGCCAAAACGGGAATTGCTGACCCAGCAACTGAAATGAAACGGGTGTGTTTCATTTCAGTAGAGACCCAAATGAAACTCGCCCATTTCGTATTCCGTCCCGTCGCGCAATGCGCAGGAAGGAGCATGCAATGCAACCACTAGAAGACATCCGCGTACTGGATCTCTCCCGCGCCCTGGCCGGTCCCTTCTGCACCATGATGCTGGGCGACCTGGGCGCGGACGTGATCAAGGTGGAGCGGCCCGATGGCGGGGACGACAGCCGTGGCTGGGGCCCTCCCTTCGTGGGGAAGCCTTACGGGCCCTATCCAGGTGAGTCGGCCTATTTCATCGCCGCCAACCGCAACAAGCGCAGTGTCACGGTCAACCTCAAGAGCGCGGAGGGACAAGAGATCGTGCGCTGGCTGGCAAGCGCCTCGGACGTGCTGGTGGAGAACTTTCGCACCGGCGCGCTGGCTCGTGTGGGGCTGGGATACGACGAGCTGCGCGCGCTCAATCCGCGCCTGGTCTATTGCTCCGTCAGCGGCTACGGGCGCACCGGGCCCTACGCCGACCGGCCCGGCTACGATTTCATCATCCAGGCCGAGGGCGGCTTGATGGGCATCATCGGGCCGGAGGACGGGCCGCCCTATCGAGTGGGTGTGCCCATCATAGACATCACTGCGGGCATGTTTGCGGCGACGGCCATCCTGGCAGCGCTGCGCGCCCGCGACCAGACGGGCAAAGGGCAACTGGTGGACGTCTCACTGTTGGATACGGTGGCGGCCCTTCTGACGAACGTGGCCTCCAACTACCTGGTCGGTGGAATGGAGCCCCGCCGCCTGGGCAACGCTCACCCCAACATCGCCCCCTACGAAGCGTTCCGCGCCCGCGACCGTTGGTTCGCACTGGCGGCGGCCAACGAGCGACAATGGGCCACGCTGTGTGACGTGCTCGGCCGGCCGGAGCTGAAGGACGATCCCCGTTTCATCACCAACGTGGAGCGGGTCGCCAACCGCCCGGCGTTGCTGGAGGTGCTCAACGAAGCATTCGCCGCCCACGACGCCAACGAGTGGCTGGCCGAGTTGCGGCAGGCCGGGCTGCCCTGCGGGCCGATCAACACCATAGCGGATGTTTTCGAGCATCCTCAGGCCGAGGCGCGCGGGCTGGCGCTGGAGAGTGAACACGCTTCGGCCGGCCCGGTGCGCTTCCCCGGCTTTCCCTACAAACTCTCGCGCACCCCGGCCGAGGTGCGCCAGCCGCCGCCGCTGCTGGGCCAGCACACGGCGCAGGTGTTGACCGAGCTGTTGGGTCACTCTGCCGAGGAGGTGGCGGCCTTGCGGGAGCGGGGCGCGATTTGATTGACACTGCTTTCGGGATGGTACCCTTGGAGCGGTTAACGTAAGGAGGCCTAATGAAAGAATTCATCGCTGCCTGTGTACAGATCGCCGTCACGCCCAACGACGTGCAGGCCAACGTGGACAAGGGCGTCGCCTGGCTGGAGCGGGCCGTGCGCGAATACGAGGCCGATCTGGTCCTTTTCCCAGAGACAGTGACCACCACCTTTGTGACCGGCCTGGAAAGGAAAGAGTTGTGGGACCTGGTGGACGAGGCGCCCGGTCGCATCACGCGCGACGTGCAGACCGCCGCCAAATCGCTGGGGGTGCACGTGGTCTGGCCCTCCTACCGGCGCGGGCCGGAGCGCGGGGTGATCTACAACTCGGCGATCCTGATCGGGCCGGACGGGGAGATCATTGGCGTCTACGACAAGACGCACCCCTTCCCCCTGGAACGGCGCGACTGCGGCGGCTGGGTGACGGTCGGCGACCGGGCCGACGTGTTCGAGACCGCTCTGGGCAGCCTCGGCATGATCATCTGCTACGACGGCGACTTTCCAGAGCTTTCGCGCTTGCTGGCGGTGAAAGGGGCCGAGGTCATCCTCCGCCCCTCGGCCCTGCTGCGCAGTTTCGATATCTGGCACATCACCAACGCCGCCCGCGCCTACGATAACCACGTCTACGTGGTCGCCACCAACGCGGTCGGCCCGGATGCTGGCAGCAGCTATTACTTTGGGCATAGCATGATCGTCAACCCCATCGCCTGGCGCCTGGCCCAGGCCCGGGGCGGCGAGGAGATCATCGCCGCCAAACTCGACCCCGACCCGCTGCGCTACGTCACCTGGGGCAGCAAGAGCCACCAGATATTCGACCACCTCCAAGACCGCAACCTGGCGCTCTACGGGGAGATTCTCAAAGAGGCCCGCTCCCGGTTCGAGCTGGGGGAGCGCATCCCGCGCGAGAACGCGGATCAGCAGGACTGACGGATATGCCGATCAAAGTGGAAATCAGGTCGGGCGCGTACTATGACTCGGTCATCCTGATGCAGTTGCAGCGCTCGTTGGCCGGTCTGCCGGGCGTGCTCGACGCCGGCGTGGTGATGGGCACCGAGGCGAACAAGGAGATCCTCGCTCAGACCGGTCTGCTGGTGGACGAGGCAAAGGCCGCCGCCGCGCCCGACGACCTGGTCATCGTGGTCCGCGCCGCGGACGAAGCGGCAGCGGAGGCGGCGCTGGCGGAGGTGGACGGGCTGCTCACCCGCAAACGGACCATCGGCGAGCAGGACTATCTCCCCAAGAGCCTGGAGACGGCGGCCGAGATGCTGCCCCAGGCGCAGTGGGTGTTGGTCTCTGTGCCGGGCCGCTACGCCGCTGGCGTGGCCCGCGAGGCGCTGCGTCTGGGCAGGCACGTCTTTCTCTTTAGCGACAACGTGGCGGTGGAGGACGAGATCGCGCTCAAAGGGGCGGCGGCCGAGAAGGGGCTGCTGGTCATGGGCCCCGACTGCGGCACGGCCATCGTCAACGGGGTGGGGCTGGGCTTTGCCAACCGCGTGCGCCGCGGGCCGATTGGCATGGTCGCCGCCTCGGGGACGGGGTTGCAGCAGGTCAGCAGCCGCATCCACCAGTTGGGGAGAGGGTTGACCCACGCGCTGGGCACCGGCGGGCGCGACCTTTCCGAGCCGGTGGGCGCGGTGACGGCTCACCAGGCGCTCGATCTCTTTGGCCGCGATCCCGAGACCAGCGTCATCGTGCTCCTCTCCAAGCCGCCAGCGCCCGCAGTGGCCGAGGGGCTGCTGCTGGCGGCGCGGACGATGGGCAAGCCGGTGGTGGTGAACTTTATCGGCTATTCGCCCCCAGCCCGCCAGGTTGATAATCTGTATTTTGCCACCACCTTTGACGAGGCGGCTGCGCTGGCCGTACAGTTGGCGGCTCAAGCTCCCGACGAAGAACCAGAACCGGCCCTGGACATCGGCCGCTTTGCGCCGGGCCAGCGCTACCTGCGCGGTCTCTTTTCCGGCGGCACGCTGGCTTACGAGGCCCTGCTCATCCTGCAGGATTATCTCCCGGCCGTCTATTCCAACGCCCCGCTCAAAAAGGGCCAGAACGTGCTGGAAAACTCGCTGCTGAGCGTGGAGCACACGATCGTTGACCTGGGCGAGGACGAGTTCACCGTGGGCCGCCTGCACCCCATGATGGATAACACGCTGCGCATCCAACGGCTGCTGCAAGAGGCCGATGACCCGGAGGTCGCCGTCGTCCTGCTGGACGTGGTGCTGGGCTATGGCTCCCATCCCGACCCGGCCGGCGAGCTGGCCCCCGCCATTGCCCAGGCCATCGCCAGGGCGCAAAAGGCCGGGCGGTATCTGCAAGTGGTGACCGTCGTGGTCGGCACCGACGAGGACCCGCAGGGTTTGGACAGACAGATCGAGCAGCTCGAGGCGGTGGGCGCGCGGGTCGAAACCAGCAACGACGGGGCCGTGCGCTACGTGGGGCGGTTGTTAGGTGCAGCGCACTTGCCAAGTGCGTCGCACCTCAGGAGCGTGGACCTGGCTACACTGCAGCAGCCTCTGGCCGGCATCAACGTCGGACTGGAATCGTTCACCGAGAGCCTGAAGGAGCAGGGGGCGGCGGCGATTCAGGTGGACTGGCGGCCCCCGGCCAGCGGCAACGAAAAGCTGGCGGCGCTCCTGGCGCGGATGA
>CAYMWP010000199.1:0-5890 GCA_964393895.1 uncultured Anaerolineales bacterium
GTTTGCTATGAGAACCTCTTTTGTCAAGTCGCGTAGCAAGTTATGCGGCATTGCGTAAAATGACTATGGGCACAACATCATCAGCAAAGGCGAGATCAAGCAAACCGGGCTGGCTGGCAGGCGTCATCCAGGCCGGCCCGATCGTGCTCGGCTACATCCCTATCGGGTTGACGTTCGGGGTCCTGGCGCAAAAGGCGGGCATCTCGACCCTCAACACGCTGCTGATGTCGCTGTTGGTGTACGCCGGGTCGTCACAACTGATCGCCGTTGGCCTGTTCGCGTCTGGGGCGCCGGCCCTGTCGCTCATCCTGACGACGTTCGTGGTCAACGTGCGCCACGTCCTGCTGTCGGCGGCGCTTTCGCCGTACCTCAAGGGGTGGCGCAAGCGGGAGATCGCCGCTTTTGCCTACGAGTTGACCGACGAAAGCTTTGCGGTCCACAGCGCGCGGTTCGCGTCCGGCGCGCCGAGCAAGGCAGAGGTCCTGGCGACCAACGCGACGGCGCAGGTGGCGTGGATTTTCGGCACCTGGCTCGGCATCGTGGTGGGACAGTCCATCACCGACGTCAAGCCTTTAGCCCTGGACTACGTGCTGCCGGCGATGTTTATCGCGCTGCTGGTCTTGCAGATCAATGACCGCGTCCAGGTCGGCGTGGCCCTGGCGACGGGCGCGCTGTCGGTAGTCTTGCTGCTGACGGGCGTGGGACAATGGAACGTGATCGTCGCCACATTGGTTGGCGCGACGGTGGGAGTGATATTTGAGACATGGACCAAACAGCCATCTTCCTAACGATCCTGGGCATGATGTTGGTGACGTACATCCCGCGCCTTGTGCCCGTCTGGATGCTCTCGTCCAAGTCGCTGCCGCAGCCCGTCGTGGCCTGGCTGCGCTACGTGCCGGTGGCCGTGCTCGCCGCGATGCTGTTTCCGGCGCTCGTCGTCCAGGACAACCAGGTTGATGTGGGTTTGAGCAATCTCTTTCTCCTGGCCGCCTTCCCGACCCTGCTGGTGGCGTGGAAGACAAAGAGCCTTTTTGGCTCAGTGATCGTGGGGGCGGTGGTGGTCGCGGTGGCGCGGTATGTGTTGGGGGTCTAGTTGTGTGCAGATGAGGTGATAATGCTACGTTTCCTAACCGCCGGCGAGTCCCACGGCCCCTGCCTGACCGCCATCGTCGAGGGATTGCCCTCGGGCCTCATAGTGGACGTCGAGGCCATCAACCGCGACCTGGCCCGCCGGCAGGGCGGATATGGCCGTGGCGGGCGGATAAAGATCGAAAAGGACAAGGTGGAGGTCCTGGGCGGCGTCATTGAGGAACAGACGACAGGCGCGCCGGTGAGCGTGCGCATCGAGAACCGGGACTGGGCTAACTGGCGCGACCGTTGGGCCGCGGGCGACCTACCCAGTCTGAGCGTGCCCCGCCCCGGTCACGCCGACTATGCCGGGATGGTCAAGTACGGCCTGGACGACGCCCGTCCGGTGCTGGAGCGGGCCAGCGCGCGGGAGACGGCGGCGCGGATGGCCGTGGGGGCGCTGGCCAAGCTGCTGCTCGCCGCTTGCGAGGTCACCGTTGGCAGCTACGTGGTCGAGATCGGGGGCGTCGTCGCCACGGCGCCTGACCTGCCACCGGAGGAACTCTGGGCGCTGGCCGAGGCGAGCGACGTCCGCTGCCCTGACGAGGAGGCGGCGGCGCACATGCGGGAGGCCATTGACGCAGCGCGCAAAGCGGGCGATTCCCTCGGCGGCGTTTTCGTCGTCACCGCTACGGGTGCGCCGGTTGGGCTGGGGAGTCACGTCCAGTGGGACCGGCGGCTCGACGCACGGCTGGCGGCGGCAGTGATGTCCATCCAGGCGATCAAGGGCGTCGAGATCGGTCCGGCGTTCGAGAACGCGCGGGAACCGGGGACGCAGGTGCACGACGAGTTTGAGCGGGTCGGCGAGTCGGCGAGTCAGCGGGGCAAACTTGCGCGCACATCTAACCGGGCCGGGGGCATTGAAGGAGGAATGAGCAATGGACAGCCCATCGTGGTGCGGGCGGCGATGAAACCCATTCCGACCACGCTCACGCCGCTGCGCTCGGTCGACCTGGCGACGGGCGAGCCGGCCGAGACCCGGTACCAGCGCTCCGACGTCTGCGCCGTGCCCGCGGCGTCGGTCGTGGGAGAAGCGATGGTCGCCTGGGTGTTGGCGGATACGCTGTTGGAAAAGTTCGGCGGCGATAATTTAATAGAGATACAAAAAAGAGTAAGGAGAGTTTTATGAACAACGTATTCGACGAGTTTACGTGGCGTGGACTGGTATACGATGCGACGGAAGGCGTCTCGGACGTGCTGGGCCGCGAAAAGGTCACCGTCTACATCGGTTTCGACCCGACTTCAGACAGCCTGCAGGTCGGCAACCTGCTGGTGCTGACGGGGCTGGCGCGGATGCAACGCTTCGGCCATACCCCCATCGCCCTGGCCGGTGGAGGGACGGGTATGATCGGCGATCCCAGTGGTAAAGCCCAGGAACGGCAACTGATGACCAAGGAACAGATCGAGGCCAACGTCGCGGCGATCAAAGAGCAGATGACCCATTTCCTCGATTTCGAGGTCAGGGGCAACCCTGCCCGCATCGAGAACAATGCCGACTGGTTGATGCCGCTGCGATTGGTAGACTTTTTGCGCGACGTGGGCAAGCATTTTACCGTCAACTATATGGTGGCCAAGGATTCGGTCAAATCGCGCCTGGGCCGGGAGGAGGGCATCTCGTACACCGAGTTCAGCTACATGTTGCTGCAATCCTACGACTTTTTGCACCTGTTCGACCATCACAACTGCGTGATGCAGTCGGGCGGCAGCGACCAGTGGGGCAACATCACCGCCGGCGTCGAGCTGATCCGCCGGATGAGGGGCGAGCGCGCCTACGGCCTGGTCTATCCGCTGGTCACGAACGCCGATGGGTCCAAGTTGGGCAAAACGGAGGCGGGCACCATCTGGCTCAGTCCAGAGCGCACATCGCCCTACCGCTTTTACCAGTACTGGCTCAACCAGGACGACCGGGACGTGATCAACTATATCAAGTACTTTACGTGGTTGACCCAGCCGGAAATCGAGGAACTGGAGCAAAAATTACGCGAGCATCCAGAGCGGCGAGAGGCGCAACGCACGCTGGCGCAGATTTTGACGCGCACCGTTCACGGCGAGACCGAGCTGGACAAGGCGGAGCAGGCCGCGCGCGTGTTGTTCGGCGGCGAGATCGCCGGTCTGAGCGCCGAGGACATCCAGGACGTCTTTGCCGACGTCCCGTCGAGCGAGGTTCCCAAGAGCGAATTTGAGGGCGAGGGGCTGCCTCTGGTCAACTTGTTGGAAGCGGCAGGGGTAGCCACGTCGCGAGGGAACGCGCGCCGTTTGATCGAGGGCGGCGGCATCTATGTGAACAACGTCCGGGTCAGCGACGCGGCGCGCACCGTCTCGTTGGCAGAGAGCGTCGAGGGGCGGTTCCTGGTGCTGCGTAAGGGAAAGAAGAACTATCACCTGGTAAGAATTGCCCAGTAGGCGCGGATTCCATTCCGCGAGGGAGAAACCAGGTTTTTCGGAAAAAGCCTGGTTTCTGGCTACAACGATTAACCGATGAATGAATGAAAAGCGCAACAACATCGTCATCACAGGCTTTATGGGCGCGGGCAAGACCGTTGTCGGGCAAAAAGTGGCGCGGCGGCTGGGCCGTCCGTTCGTGGATATGGACGTCGAGATCGAGAAACGAGCGGGCAAGCCTATTCCCCGCATCTTTGGCGAGGATGGAGAAGCTGTGTTCCGGCAGGTGGAGGCCGCGCTGTGCGACGAACTGAGCGCGCGGGATGGCCTGGTGATCGCCACCGGCGGCGGGGCGTTGGTGAACCCCGCCAATCGGGCGGTGATGATGAAAGGCGGCGCCGTCGTCTGTCTCAACGCCGCCTCGGACGAGATCCTGCGCCGGGTTAGCGGCAACTCGGACCGCCCGTTGCTCGACGTGGCCGATCCGCGCGCCGAGGTCGAGCGGTTGCTGGCGGCGCGGCGCGAGGCGTACGCCGCCATTCCCTGGCAGGTAGACACCACCGGCCTTTCGGTCGAGGAGGCAGCCGCGCGGGTCGTGGCGCTCGCCGACGTCGTCACCCTATCCGTCCGCTACCCCGGCGGCGAGTACCCCATCCACATCGGCGATGGACTGCTGGCGCGCGTGGGCGGGGCGCTGCGGGCGACGGGCGCGCCGGAGGGCGGTCGCGTGGCCGTCGTCTCCAACCCCGTCGTCGCGCCGCTCTACGGTATAAAGGTCGAGGATTCCCTGCGGTCGGCGGGCTTCCAGCCGTTTGCGTGTTCGATCCCCGACGGAGAGCAGCACAAGACGCTGGCCACCGTCGCCGCGCTCTATGACCGGTTCCTCGACGGCAACCTGGACCGCAGCGGCGCGGTGCTCTCGCTGGGCGGCGGCGTGACGGGCGACGTGGCGGGCTTTGCGGCGGCCTCCTTTATGCGGGGCGTCCGCTTTGCGCAGATACCCACGACGCTTCTGGCGATGGTGGACGCCAGCGTGGGGGCCAAGACCGGCGTTGACCTGCCCCAGGGCAAGAACCTGGTCGGCGCGTTCAAACAGCCCGCGATGGTGCTCATTGACCCTGCCGTGCTGGCGACGCTCGACGCCGCAGAGATCCGTTCTGGCTTGGCCGAGACGATCAAGCACGGCGTCATCGGCGCGCCCGATCTCTTCGCTGAACTGGAAGCGAATCCTCGATCTCCAATCTCTACCGCCCAACTCGCCCGCGCGCTGCGGGTCAAGATTGACGTCGTCGAAGAGGATCCCTTCGAGCAGGGGCGCCGCGCCGTGCTCAACCTGGGGCACACTGTGGGGCACGCGCTGGAGCGTTTGAGCGGTTTCAGCCTGCGCCACGGCGAGGCGGTGGGCATCGGGATGGCGGCTGCGGCGCGGATCGCTGTCGAGTCGGGGTGGGCGGAACCCGCGCTGGCCGACCGCATTGAGGCGGCGCTCGCGGCCTGGGAGCTGCCGGTGCGCTGCCCTCCCTTCGACGCCGACGAAATCTGGGCGGCGATGGCGCACGACAAGAAAAAGCGCGGGCGTGGATTGCGTTGGGTGCTGCCTCGCGCCATCGGCGAGGTGGAGATTACCGGGGATGTGCCACCGGGTGCGGTAAAGTCTGTGCTGCGGAAATTGGGAGCAAGATGAAAAATCTCCAAATCCTGGTGCTTCATGGCCCCAACCTCAACCTGCTGGGGCGGCGAGAGCCTGAAACCTACGGCCACACGACATTGGACGAGATCAACGCGGCGTTGCGCGAGGCGGCGGCTGAACGCGGCGCGGAACTGCGCGTCGTCCAATCCAACCACGAGGGCGCGCTCGTTGATGCGCTGCACGAGGCGATGGACTGGGCCGACGGCGTGCTCATCAACCCCGGCGCGTACACCCACACCAGCGTCGCGCTGCGGGACGCCATCGCCGGGGTGGGCCTCCCGGCGGTGGAGGTGCACCTCTCGAACGTCCACGCCCGCGAGCCGTTCCGGCACAAGTCGCTCATCGCGCCGGTCTGCGTGGGGCAGATCAGCGGCTTTGGCCGGCGCAGTTATCTTTTGGGGTTGCGCGCGCTGCTGGATTACCTGGTGGATCGCGGGTAGGGAGTCAGAAGACGTCTGATCTCCTGCGCATCGGGCGTATATAAAACTTGGGGGAGTCACGTTTTCTGCTGCTATGCCGATGATTGAAATCACCGGCTAATGCCCCAAAGTGCGTTAAAACGCACTAAAAAGCGGCATTCCAACCTGTTTCCAACAGGTGCGGTGTCCTAACAGTATTGAGCTTGTGCAAAATAGCAAGGGTGTGTATCTGAAATTGTGCATAGCTTGAGTTGACAAAAGGCAGCAATCC
>CAYMWP010000200.1:0-5792 GCA_964393895.1 uncultured Anaerolineales bacterium
GTTTGAGGATGCGGTGAAAGGCCCGCGCGCTCATCTGGAGTTGCTGCATCGCCGCCCGCACCAGGCCGCGCCCGGTCTCGTCCAGTTGGCAGATCTGGCGCACCTCGGTCGGCCCCATATCGGAGTTACAACTGAGCTTTGTATCGGCGAACCGTTCTCGCTGTATCTCTCGCGCTCGCTCCACCCGCGCCCGGATCGCGCCCGATGGCTCCCCCAACCGCTCGTCGGTCAGCTTGTCGTAATCCACCCGGGGCACCTCGATGTGAATGTCAATCCGATCCAGCAGCGGCCCAGAGATGCGCTTCTGGTAACGACTGATGGTCTGCATCGAGCAGGTGCACTCGCGCACCGGGTCGCCATAGTAGCCGCAGGGGCAGGGGTTCATCGCCGCGACGAGCATAAAATTGGCCGGAAAGGTCAGCGTGCCGGTGGAGCGGGCGATAGAGACCAGGCCGTCCTCCAGTGGCTGTCGCAGTCCCTCCAGCGTGCGCGTGCCGAACTCGGGCAACTCGTCCAAAAAGAGCACTCCCCGGTGGGCCAGGCTGATCTCGCCGGGGCGCGGCCAGTGCCCGCCGCCGACCAGCCCAGGCTGGCTGATGGTGTGGTGTGGGGCGCGGAAGGGACGGTGTTGGACGAGGGGTGTATCCGCAGGGAGCAGCCCCGCTATGCTGTAGGTTTTGGTCACTTCCAGTGCTTCCTCGACGGTCATCGTCGGCAGGACGGAGGGCATTGAGCGGGCCAGCAGCGTCTTGCCGGCGCCGGGCGGGCCGGTCATCAGCACGTTGTGTCCCCCGGCGGCCGCCACCTCCAACGCCCGCTTGACGTGTTCCTGTCCCTTGATCTCGGCAAAGTCGGCCGCGTATTGCGGAGGGGGCAGCGAGGACGCGTCCAGTTCCGGCTCGTAGGGCGGTAGCGTGCGCAGCCCTTGCAGGTGGGCGGCCAGTTGGCCCAGGTGTTCGACCGGGACGACCTGCAGCCCGTCCACCAGGGCCGCTTCGGGGGCGTCGCTGGCGGGGACAAAGATGCGGCGGATACCTTGCTGGAGCGCCAGGGCCGCGACGGGCAGGACGCCGTTGACGTGGCGCACGGAGCCATCGAGCGAAAGCTCGCCGACAAAGAGCGCCTCCTCCACCTCCTGGGGCCAGGCCTGTTGCGAGGCGACGAGCACCCCCACGGCGATGGGCAAGTCGTAGGCGGGGCCTTCCTTGCGGATGTCGGCCGGGGCCAGGTTGACCGTGATGCGCTTGCCGGGGAATACCAGCCCCGAGTTCTTGATCGCCGCGCGCACCCGCTCGCTCGATTCCTTGACCGCGGCGTCGGGCAGGCCGACGATGACGAGCGACGGCATCCCGCGCGAAGTATCCACCTCTACCTCGACGATGACCCCTTCCAACCCCAACAAGGCGCAACTGGTGACTTTGGCAAGCATATATGGCTCCGTTACTAGATGTGCATAGTGTATCACAGGGGGGAGATGAGGGCAAGCTGGAGCGCGACGCAAAGAGGCTCCCATTACTAGGAGCCTCTCGTTGTACGCTGTTGGTGTGCGTCTAGTTCCCAGAAACCGGGTTTTTCTGTAAGCGAAGGTGCTTCTGCTTCGCCCGAAGCGACAAAAGCCTGGCTTCTTCTCTGTTACTAGTTCGCCTTGCGGGCGCGGCGGCGAACGATGGCGCGCCCCAGGAAGAACAGCCCGGCCACGGGAGCGGTCACCACTAGCAAGACCGGGATGACGAGAACGACGATGACGATGGCCGCATCCGCCAGGAATTGCAGCACCCGGACGAGGGTTTGGAACGCGCCACGCAGCGTGCCCTCCGGGTGCCAGCCGCCGACCTGGATGGGTTGCGCCAGTTCGTCGGGGGTGATGTCGAGGCTGACCGTCGCCATGGCCGCCGACTCTTCCAGGTACTGGATGCGCCCTTTGACGTGTTCGATGTCGGCCTGGATGGTCTGCAATTGTGCGTAGACGTCCAGGGCGGCCTCGGTATCCTCGGCTTGATCCAGGAACTCGAGCAGCCGCGCTTCGGTCGCCTCCAGGTAGCGCAGGCGGGATCGGAGGTCAACGTACTCCTCGGTCACGTCCTGACCGGAGATATTCTCGCTGCGCACCTCGGTTGCCAGGCCGCGGATGCGCTCCAACGCGCTATCGAGGCTCTCGGCCGGGACGCGCAGCCTGACAGAAGCCCGCAGTCCCTCCTGGTACTTGTACGTGTTCGACTCGACGATCCAACCCCCCAGTTCGTCCACCAGGTCGCCTATCTCGTCGAGGGCGGCCTCGGTATCCGGCACCACCAGGCTGAGCGAAGCGTCGCGGATGATGAGCCGCTTGATGGTGGAATAGTCGGCCGCTCCAGAGGCCGGTTCACCGGGAGCATATTTATCGTCGCCGTCCCAGGCTTCGGCCGGAGCCTCCTCGTACTCCACCAGTACCGGCTCTTGCATCGCACCTCTAACTCCGCAGCCCACTACGGTTAGGGCCAGGATACAAACGATGACAACGTGTGTGATTTTCTTGCTCATTTTTGCTCTCCTTTCAAAAAGTCATCGTTATCTAGACGCTCCTGGCGGAGGAAGAGTTCCCGCGTCAGCGCCCCATCTCCAGCCGCCCAATGAGACGGCGGGGCAGACCTCGGGCCCGCATCCGCTCCTGGGTAATCTCTACCGGGTAAGCGACACGGTGGAACTCCCAGGTCATGGCATCCGAATCGAGTATCGCGTAGCTGGCGCGTGGATTTCCATCGCGGGGCTGTCCCACGCTGCCCGGATTGATGATGGTGCGGCGCGAACCAAGTGCCAGGGGTTCGGGGAACGGCGGGACCATAGTCTCACAGCGCCGCTGTTGCTCGTCCAATTCAAAGACGATCGGTATGTGGGTGTGCCCTACCAGGCATATAGGGGTGGAGAAATAGGCGAAATTGGAAAAAGCCTGGTTGGCATCGAGAATGTACTCCCAGATCGGCTCGCGCGGGCTGGCGTGAGCCATAAAGAAATCGTCCTGCTCTACACGAGTGGGAAGCGCACCCAGGTACTCGCGCGCAGCCGGCGAAAGCTCGGTCTGCGTCCATATACTGGCGTCTCGGGCATCAGTGTTAAAGCTGCCGAGATCTAGTTTCCCCAGTGCGGCCCAGTCGTGGTTGCCTGCTAGGCTGATGTGGTCAAAATCCTGAATCCGTTCGACGCACTCGTTGGGATTGGGGCCGTAACCTACCAGGTCGCCCAGACACCAGATTCCGTCGAATTCAGGGGCATCGGCCAGGACAGCTTCCAGGGCCGTGAGGTTGGCGTGGATGTCAGATATGATCAGATAGCGCACGGTGTCATCATCCTGTAGGCGGCAAGGCCACAAATTAGCAATGAGCTTGCTCAAATTGTCCTTCCACAGGTTGTCTTTGAATAAAAACATCCAGCCCCGTGGGAGGGTGAGCGGCAGCAACTAGGCGATATTATAACTCTATTCGGCAATTTTGCCAGTACCGGCAGACCAGGTTCTCGGCTTGGTCTCACTGCCAGTAACTGTGTGGGCCAATCCACACTGATCTGACACATGCATTCTGAGCGCCTGGTGATTACCATATGTGTTGGGGGCCACTCAAGTCGCCAATTGCGTCCTCCGCGCCTCTGCAGTGAGATGTTGGTAATCACCAGACGTTTGACGTCTGAGGTTTTAAGGGTACAATACGAGCGTCGTGGGCAATCGAGGACAAGGAAGGATGAGGAGATGAAGCGATGAAAAAACTTCAGGTCAACTGGCCGGGCGGCCTCAAACTGCGCACACAGCCGGAGCCAACCGACGCCAGCTACACCGGCGTCAGGGTGGGCCACCGTACAGTGGTGGAGGCGATCGGGGAGCCGCAGCGCTACGATGATCACTTCTCGTTCCAAAAGGTGCGCACTCCAGAGGGACAGAAAGGCTGGCTCACCTACCGGAGCGGCGACGCGATCTATCTGACCCCGGTGGAGACCGCCCCGCCCCCCGGCGCGGGCCAGAAACTGCGGGTAGATTGGCAGCCTGGGCTGCGTATGCGCGTCCAGCCGGAGCCGAGTCAGGCCAGCTTTGGCGGCGTGATCGTGCCCTACGGCGCGGTCGTGATCGCCATCGGAGAACCATTCCCCCATCCCGAGGGGTATGTCTTTCAGCGCGCCCGCACGCCCAGTGGGCGCGTCGGTTGGCTGACGCGCAGCTGTGGTGACACCGTCTACCTGGTGAAAGTGGAGGAGGAGACCCACGAACCGGCCGTAGAGACCGGCAAGCTGTGGGTGAACTGGTTCGACGGGCTAAAGATGCGCCAGCAACCGGAGCCGAGCCTGGCCAGTTTCACCGGCATCACCGTGCCCTACGGCGCGCAGGTGACCATGCTGGGAGAACCACGCGAGCACGCCGAGGGATACAAGTTCCAGCAGGTGCGCCTGGACGATGGCGAGATTGGCTGGCTCACCCTGAGCTATGGTGACACTGTCTACTTGAGCGAGCAGAAACCCGATCTCACGACCGAGCCGGTCGAGGTCGCCCAGGTTAGTCCGGTGGCAGGCCTGTGGGCCGAGATGCGCGCTTCACCGGGCGGCGAGGTACAGTGGTGGGTCGGCGGGGCGGCGCCGCTGCGCGTGTTGGACCCGGTCGGCGCGGGGCCAAAGATCGGCCAGGCCGGGCAGTGGATCGAAGTTGAGACGCCGGCCTTTAAGCGGGGCTTTGTCGGTGCGCAGTATCTCAAACCCTTCACCCCCGTCGCCCACAGGTCGGCGCGGGCTGGGGAGAGTGCCTACATCTATGGCATCCACGACCGCTACAATCGGGATCTGCTCAAGTCGGTCGGCGTGACCGGCTGGGTGCTCTTCACTCACGCCATCGGCACCGACCACCAGGGAGCCGGCGGCGACCGCAACACCTATTATGAGTGGGCGAACGACGGGTTCGGCGTCATCGCACGGCTCAACCACGGTTACGGCTCCAGCGGCACCATCCCCGAACCGCACCAGTACGACGATTTTGCCCGCACCTGCGCGGCCTTTGTCAAGCGCTCAATTGACCCCCACGATCCCCAAGGCGGCTGCCACATCTGGATCATTGGCAACGAGATGAACAACCCGCGCGAGTATCCCGGCAACCACGATGGCGTGGGCGGCCGCCCCATCACCCCGGAGAGCTATGCCGACTGCTTCAACCGCGCCTACCGGGCCATCAAGCAGGTCTACCGGGATTTCCCCGGTCTGAGCGCGGGCGATTCCATCGTCGTGCCGGGCGCGATTGACCCCTACAACGCCGTCGCCGGCTGTAACGGCAACTGGTTCACCCGCATGCTGCGCCGGATTGACGCGTTGGACGGGGTCGCGCTGCACGCCTACACCCACGGCGCCGCGCCAGGGTTGATCAACAGTCGCAAGCAGTTTGGTGACGAACACCACCCGCCCATCCGTTTCCCGGATAAACAACTGAGCTGGCAATACTACCACTTTTATGCCTACCGCACCCTTATGGACCTGATCCCCGGCAAGTGGCGGGACGTGCCCGTCTTTATCACCGAGACCGACCAGGTGCAAAAAAAGTGGGCCAACGAAAACTCGGGCTGGGTCAAAGAGATGTACGCCGAGATAAACTGGTGGAACAGCGACCCCAGACGGCAGCGGATCTATTGCGCGCTGCTCTTCCGCTGGGAGACCGACGAGTGGCAGGTGCGGGACAAGCCCAACGTGTTGCAGGATTTCAAGGAGGCGGCGCAGAGAAGGTACAAGTGGCACTGCTAAGTGCAGCGATGCATAAATTCGTTCCGCTTTGCGCCGGCCCGCACCGCGGGCTG
>CAYMWP010000201.1:0-5709 GCA_964393895.1 uncultured Anaerolineales bacterium
CGGATTGCTGCCTTTTGTCAACTCAAGCTATGCACAATTTCAGATACACACCCTAGCTGACAGAATCTTGATCGTTTATGCAAGCTGGACGGGAGCCACACGCGGAGTGGCAGAGGCAGTTGGAGAAACACTGCGTGCGCGTGGCGCAGACGTGACCGTGATGCGCGCCAAAGAAGCGCGCGACCTCAGCGGTTATGGCGCGGCGCTGGTCGGCGCGTCAATTCACGCGGGGCAACTGCCGGGTGAGATCAAGCGCTTTATCCGGCGTCACCGAAAAGCGCTGGCGCAGATGCCGGTAGCGCACTTTATCGTCTGCCTGGCGGCGTCCGACGAGACAGAGGAGAACCGCCAGACCGTGCAGGGTTATGTCAACAAACTGCGCCAAGTCGCGCCGGAAGTCACGCTGGTGGATGTGGGCGTCTTTGCCGGCGCGGTGCTGGCCGATACCCCCGAGTTCCAGCGGCTCTTTCCGCTGCTCAAGATTCCGGTCAAGGCGATGGCCGAGCAGCCCGACCACCGCGATTGGGACGCCATTCGCGCCTGGGCAGAGGCGGTGCATGGGAAACTGATCGGATTGAGTGAGGAGATGTGATGAGAAAACTTGCCGGCCTGCTGACCCTGCTCTGCTCGTTGTTCACGATCGCGTGGCTCGTTATCTTGGTCGCCGACATGGCGACGGCCGGCCCGCTAGAGACCTTTGAGCAAGTGTCCGCCCACGCCGCGCGCCTGCACGGGCTGTTCTACGCCACCTACCTCAACGCCACGCTGTTGACCGTGGTCGCCGTCGCGCTGTTCGCCGCTTTGCATGCCTGGCTCAAGCCCACCGCGCCCGGCTGGACCGTCGTTGGGTTGGTCTTTGTGCCCATCTATGGCGCGCTCAATTTGATTGCCTATCTCTCGCAGGTGACGCTCGTGCCCGCGCTGGTGACGCTGCGCCTCGACCCGCGCTATGCCGACGCGGCGGCACTGATGCTGCGCCTGACGCTGCAAACCTGGCCCGCATCGGCAGTGGCGTTCTTCAACGGGCTAGCTTATGCTATGCTGGGCATCCCGTCCATCCTGTACGGCGCGCTGCTGTGGCGGCGCGGAGGCGCGCTGCGCTGGGCTGGGTTGCTGCTGGCGCTCAACGGCGCGGCCTGCATCCTGGGCGTGATCGGCGCGCTTATCGGCAGCGCGCAGCTCGCCCAGGGCGTGATGATCGGCGGCGTCCTGTTCCTACTCGCCATGTTCCCTCTGGGTTGGGGGTTGTGGAAAAAGGATCATTCCACTGGTCACCCGTAACCTCACCCTGGCCTATGCCTTCTCCCTCGTCGCGACCATCTTGATGACCGGCGCATCCGCCGCCGGCCTGCTGTTTCCGGCCGCCCTCTACCCCGCCCAAGCGCTGCGGCAGTCTTTTGTGACCAACGACGTGGTCAACCTGGTCATCGGCCTGCCGTTCCTGCTCGGCACGCCGGCCCTGGCGCGCCGCGGTCGGCTCGCCGGGCTGCTCTTTTGGCCGGGCGCGCTGGCGGGGCTGGGCGGGCTGTTCTTTCTGCGCGCCGCCGGTCTGCTGGGAACGGCGTTGGTCAACCGGACGCCGCTGCCCGCCGCCGAACTCGGCGTGTCGGTCGCCGACCTGTTGGTCACACCGATTTGGATCATTGGAGGCGTCGCCTTGTGGCGTAAACGACCGCGCAGTGTCATGACCGGACTTTCAGAGTCTCCAGAAGACGGCCAATCCAACGAGCAACGCGAGGAAGCACACGATGGTCAACCGCCAGCCGATCTGGAAAAAGTCCTCAAGCTCATAATTGGCCGGCGCGATCATCAGGATGTTGATCGGGTGTGCAAAGGGTAAGAAAAAAGCGGCCTCGCAGCCGGTGGCTGTTGCTATGGCTATCGCCTGGGTATTGGTTTGCAGGCTGATTGCGGCACTGATCATAATCGGCGCGGTCACGAGTTGTGTGACCTGTCCACCCATCACCTGGGCTAGTAATGCTGTCAGGAGATATGCCCCTGCGGCCAATCCCAATGGCCCCAGTGGGGCCACGATCTTGACCACGATCTCACCGATCCATTGCGCCAGGCCGGTGTGCACCATGGCTACACTCACCGAGTACATCCCGGCGATCAGAAAGATCGCCTGCCATTCGATCGCCCGGTAGGCTTCTTCCATGCTCAGCATGCTGCTTATCAGTAGCAGCAGCGCGCCGGCCAGCATCGAGAAATGCACCGGCAGGCCCAAAATCGAGGCGATGATTCCGGCGGCGATCACGCTCACCGTCAAGCCGGCTTGCAATCGTTGCACCGGCTGATCGCCTGCGCCGGGCTCTAACACAATGAAATCCGGGTTGTTATGCAGTCGCTTCAATTTCTCGCACTGGCCAATTATCAACAGGGAATCACCCAACTTTAACTCAAAGTCGCCGACGTCGGTGCGATAGCTACGCCCGTTGCGGTATAGCGCCAGCACAGTAAAGTCGTATTTGGTACGAAACTCCATCTCGCGCAGTGTGTAGCCCAAGACCTGCGACCGTGGCGTAGGCATGACTTCGATGAGTGAGACACCGTGCGCACTGATGTGGTCGTTGCCATTCTCACGCCCGATCTCTAGACCCCACTCGGTCAACTGCTGCACACGCTCCTCTCGGCCGACGACCAATAGAGTGTCGCCCGGATAGATGATCTGCTCACGTGATGGCGAAAAGATCGCTTGAGGACCATGCCACACCCCGGCAACCACCAGTCCCAGTTGCTCGCCAAGGCCACTTTCGGTCAGTGACTTGTTGGCCAAAGACGAATCAGGCAAAACCACAGCTTCCCTCAATCTCTCGGAGAGCCGATAATAGTCTTCCAGGTCGCTGGTGGTGTGGCGAGTCATCATTAATTCGGACGGAGGCAGTCGTTCAGGCAACAGGCGAGGACCGAACAATCCCAGGAAGGCGATCCCGGCGAGGACGATCAGTCCGCCGGTCGGCGTAAAGTCCAATATGTGCAACATCGCTTGAGGCGGATCGGCCGCGGCTAGCAGATTGCTGACGACAATGCTGGTGGTGTCAAAGTAGGTGGCGGTCCCGCCCAACAAGCTGCCGTAAGCCACCGGAATCAACAACTTGCTGGGCTTGACACCAGTACGCCGGCAAGTCTCCATAGCACTGGGCAACAGCAGCGCTCCTGCCGCCAGGTTATTCATAAACAACGATAGAAAAGCCGTAGTGGCTGTATACAGCACAATCAAACGCCGCTCCGATCGGCCGCCAAGGTCTACGATACGACGCGCGATCCAACGTGTCACGCCGGATTTTTCCAGCGACTGTGTGATGACAAAGAGGCCAATCAACGTCAACACTGCCGGCTCACTCAGACCAGAAAAAGCTTCGATGGTCGCCTGAGGCGTATGCGCGGGGCCTAGCAATCCCAATCCCAGGAATTGTCCAACCCCAAGAATCACAGCGATCAATACAGCCGCTAAATCTGCTCGCAGGCGATTGCGAGCGACGAATATCAAAGGAATGGCGACAGTTAGGACCAAAAAAAGCTGGGCGAAATTCATAGTATGACTTTCCTGAAAAAAGGTGTTGGTTTGTTCGTCGGTGGGGATAAAATGCCCAAAAACCAGGTTTTTTGGTGAGATATTCCCACAAACACGTCAATTTTGAGCCAAAAGTGGGACGCTGTCCCATAAAACCATTGAAAAACCTGGTTTTTTCAGTGGGGTCATAGTATTCCTTTTGCCTTTTTCACAATTGTACCACAGGCCCATTATACATGCGGTCTGACACGTGGCAAGCACTTGATGCCTTCACACCTCCGGGCGCAGCCGGTACCCCACGCCGGGCTCGGTCACGACGTGACGCGGGCGACCAGGGAGCGGTTCGATCTTGCGCCGCAGGTTACTGACGTCGACCCGCACCAGGTGCAGCTCCCCTCTATAGAGATTCCCTCCCTCAAAGAGCGGAGAATGAGGATAGGAATCTGGCTCCATTCTCTCAGGCGGCGCGTGACCTCTATCCCGTCGATGCCCGGCGGTCCTGTTTGACGAAACGGAAATGGTGTGTTATGCTTTGTTTTAGTATCTGCTTAAATAATTAAGAGGCACGATGAACGAGACCCACGATCTGACCCGCTTCTTCAAGGCCCTGGGAGACGAAACCCGGCTGCACCTGGTAACCCTGCTGGCCCAACAGGAACCGGGAAACGCGCTGTGCGTGGGCCGCCTGGCCGGCGAGCTGGAGACGACGGCCTCGAACGTGTCTCAACACCTGCGCGTGCTCAAGGACCTGGGGTTGGTGCGCGGGCGGCGGCGCGGCTACCGCATCCACTACTTTTTGGATCAAGACCGGCTGGCCGCCTACCGGGATACGGTGCGAGAGCTGTTGGGAACCGAGTTGTTCGGAGACCCGTCGGCGAGAGGAGGCGAGCGCGATGTGCTGTGACGAGACGCGTGGCTGCACCCATCCAGGGGAGAAGCGAGACCCATAAGCGTGCACGCCCGAACAGATCCGCGAGTGCCACGGCGAAGCCGGGGGGCGCCCATGCGAGAGCGGGGACAGACGGTGTTCCCACGCAGAAGAATAGTATGAAGAAGACGTCAAACCACCAGACACCGGCCGGCAGAGAACGCGGGCAGGCTGGGCCTCCGGGCAGGGAAGGGCATGGAGCGCCGGGAAGAGGACGCGTGCCTGCGCAGAAAGATGCGGAGAAGCGACGCCGCGATTTCGAGTTCAACCTGCGCGAGCTGGCCGGCTCGATGGGCGACTTTGGCACCCTGTTCCCGCTGGCCATCGGCTACATCGCCGTCAATGGCCTGGATCCGGCCGGGCTGTTCATCGCGCTCGGCCTGACCAACATCGCCCTGGGGCTGATCTACCGCATGCCGATGCCTGTGGAGCCTAAAAAGGTGATCGCCGTGACCGCCATCGCCCAGCAGTGGTCTCCTTCCATCGTTTACGCTTCGGGGTTCGGGCTGGGCATTCTCTGGCTCTTTCTTGTGTTCACGGGCCTGCTACGCAAGCTCGTCGCCATCACCCCTCCCTTTATCGTGCGCGGCATCCAGCTCGCCCTGGGCATCACCCTGGGGTGGCAGGCGCTCAAGATGATGGCGCCCGCGCCGCTGTTGGGGGTGCTGGCGGTGGCGATCGTGCTCCTGCTGCGCCAGAACCGCTATGCACCCGCCTCGCTGGTGCTGATGGCCCTGGGGCTGGTCATCGTGGCCTGGCAGGGCAATCTGCCTGCCTCGTGGGACCTGGGACTCACTCTACCCCCGTTGACCTTGCCTCGCCTGCGAGACGTGTGGCAGGCCATGCTGCTGGCCGGCTTGGCCCAGATCCCGCTCTCGATCACCAACGCCGTCATCGCCCCCGCGGTGCTGATCCGCGACTATTTTCCCGAGAAGGCGGCCGGCGAGCGCAAGCTCATGCTCAACATGGGGGGTGATGAACGTGATTGCGTCCTTTTTCGGCGGCATGCCTATGTGCCACGGAGCGGGCGGGTTTGCCGGGCAGTACTATTTTGGCGCGCGCACGGGCGGCGCGCCGATCATGGAGGGGCTGATCGAGGTGGGGATCGGGATGTTCCTGAGCCGCTCAATCTCGAGTCTGGTCGCCGCCTTTCCGATGGCGCTGGTGGGGGGGATGATGCTTCTGGTCGGGATCCAGTTGGGCAAAGGCGTGGTCAAGCTGCGCGGGTGGAAATTGGCGCTGTGCCTGGTCACGGCAGGATTGTCGG